>JANOZJ010000209.1:0-19126 GCA_031429315.1 Akkermansiaceae bacterium | reverse complement strand
TTGGTCCAGGATTCCGCCCAGCGGACGTAGTAGTCGCGGGCGGCGGGCTTGATGGGGAGCGAGGCGATGCGCGCGAGGAATTTCCGGCGGGCGGGCGACGGGGATGGGTCGGGAATTGAGGGGAGGGACATGGACTGCCTTGGATTTTTCGGTGGCGCCATTGCCACCGGGTCATCCAAGCGGTGTGGCGCTTCGCTTCCCACCGCAGTCCATGGGATTTCAGCGCCCTCGCTGAAATCATGGTTTTGTGAGGTTAGGCGGTTTCGCTCGGGATGCGGGCCGTCCATGTCGCGAGGGCGCGTGTGCTCCCCAAAGGACTTGGACGGGTTGTCCTAACCGATGACTTCGGCGGCGGCGCGTTCGCCGGTTTCCACCGCGCCTTCGAGGTAGCCTTGGGCGTCGATGGAGGTGTGTTCGCCGCAGAAGTGGGCGTTGCCCTCTGGCACGCCTTCGATGCCGGCGAAGCGGGTGTATTGGCCGACCTGCCAGTAAGAATAGCTGCCACGGGCGTAGGGATTGCCGGGCCAGTAGTCGATGGTCGCCTTGCCATTCCAAGCCGCCTTGATGCCGGGCAGCACGGGGTTGATCTGTGTTAGGAATTGCGCCGCACGCTGGGCGGGCGTGCCGGTGCCGAAGCTGGCGCCGATGGCACCGCCGGTGTAGTCCACGAGGATGCCGGACGTTCCCGGCTGGCCGCGGGTGACTTCCCATGAGGCCTGGTAGCCCTGGTCGGAAAAGGTGTCGCCGTTGTTGCCGAGGTCGCGCCACGGGCGGCGGTTGAACTGGACGTTGAGCTTCGAGTTCGTGCCCATTTGCAATTCGCGGATCGCGGTCATTTTTAAATCGCTGAAGTCGGCACGCGTTAGATCGACGCTGGAGTTGAGGATCGAGAAAGGCAGCGCGAGCACCACCTTGTCCACCGTCACTTCGGAGCGGCCTTGGAAGGTGAGGGTGTAGGTGCCTGCGGCGTTGCGCCGCACGGCAACCAAGGCTTTTCCGGTGTGGATTTGATTTTGGACGGCTTGCGCGAGCGCGGCGGTGATTTGATCGTTGCCGCCGCGGACGTGATACTTCTCGTTGGACGGACCGAAAAGGCGGAGCTGGCCCTGGCCGGAATAACCCAGCAGATAGAGCAGGTTCAGCGCGCTCTGCAGGTGGCACTCTGCGCCGTATTCGATGTTATAGGCCACATCGAGTAGCTGACCGAGCCGCGAGGTTACGCCGCCGGGCACGGATTCGTTGATCCAGTCGGTGACGGACATGTTGTCCAGCTCCAGGCCGCGTTGGGTGTAGCTGTTATAAAGCGTGGGATAGCTTGCCTCGCTGAGGTCGCGGTGCAGTTTCTGCCAGATCGCTTTCACGTCAGCGGTCGCGTCCGCGAAGCTGTAGGACGCGCCGTCGAAGAAATAGAACGGCTCGGTGCCGTTGGCCTCGGCGGCGAGGAGGTTGTCCAGCGGCAGCCGCAACTCCTGCGCGAGCTGGCGGATGCGGGTGTGTGACTGGTCGATGAGCTCGCCGCCGTGCTCGGCGATCTGGTCTTCGAGGAAATCCCCGCGCCGTGTCCAGCAGCGACCGCCGAGACGGGTGTTAGCCTCGTAAACGGCGGCAAGAATTCCTGCCTGTTTCAGCCGGTAGGCGGATGTCAGGCCGGCGAGTCCCGCGCCGATGATCGCGACGCGCGGCGGTGGGCCGCCGGCCCGCGCGGCGTGAGCCAGTGGCGAAGCCGCGAGGGCTGCGCCGGCAAGCCCCGCGGTGCGCAGGAAGTCACGCCGGGTCGGGGCGAGGGCGCGTTCGTCGATGACACGTTCAGTATCGACTTGTCGGGAAGTGGCTTCGGCGACGGTGGAAACGAGGGCACGCAGGCGGTCGGCGAGGGGGGAGTGGGGCATGGCAGGAATTGGTTTCGGGTGAGTTGTGGGGAGTCGCCGGTTCGATATCAAGCGTTGAGCGAGATCAAGAGACGTTGCTGCGAGACGCAGCAAGCACGCGCATCACGCTGAGCGGCGGGTGTCGTTGCGGTCGAGATGCAGGAAATGGTTCCAGCTTTCATCCGCGAGGCCGTTTTCATGCATGCCGAAAAGCGGCCGCCAGCGCGGGGCGAGCGGCTTGATCTGCGGGTGCATGTTCGCCTCGTGGGGCAGCTTGTTGCCCTTGCGGGTGTTGCAGCGGAAACAGGAGGTGACGATGTTGTCCCAGGTGGTGCGGCCGCCTTTGTCGCGGGGGGTGACGTGGTCGAGGTTAAGCTGGGTTTCCGGCAGGACCTTGGTGCAATACTGGCAGGTGAATTTATCCCGCAGGAAAACGTTGCGGCGGGTGAATTTCACCTCCAGCCGCGGCAGCCGGTCGTAAACGGCGAGCACGACGATCTTCGGCACGCGGATGGCGATCTTTGCGCCGTGGATCATTTCCGCGTCGGTATTTCCGCTGGAGTAGCAGATCCACGAGGACAGGTCGTGGGAGTTGAAACGTTCGTCGCCCTCGACCTGCACGACTTGGGCGTGGCCGAGGCAGAGCAGATGGAGCGACCTGCGGACGGAGCAAGTGTGGATCGGTTGCCAGAACCGATTCAAGACAAGCACGGGATGTTCGAGTATGGCATTCATCACCTTTCCCAATTCAATCGGGCGCAAGCTAGCAAAGCCTGTCGGCGGGGCAACTCAAAAGGTCGCTAAATCCCGGCCGACCACAAAATCTCGCGGCCCGCTTCATGGACCGGGCGAGGCACGCGCCAAAGCGGGCCGGACGCCTTTGCCCGCATTCCGGGCGGGAAAGGCCCGTCCAGCGGCGGGATCGTCACGAATTCGTCACAGTTCGCCTCTTTGCATCGCACGGCCGTACCCGCAAAAAGGCCGCAGTGAAGGGCTTCATCACTTGTTTCAGGCTGCGAATCGGCACCACAAGGTCGCTTTGTGACAACTTTGTCACAAACTTCGGCTTGGGAAATCCGCACCAACTCAATACCTAGCGTCCGTGTGTGACGGAATCCCCGCGCTTTCGTCACATTACCCACGAACAACAAATGCACTCCATGAAATCAATCCGACCTGCCCTGCTTGCCACCAGCTTGCTGGGCTGCCTCACCGCCCACGCTGGTAGCGAACCCGCCGCCACCGAAGCTCCGGCTCCGACAAGCACCGCCACCGGCCTGCTGCTCGGGAAATTTTCCGGCGATTCGGCCTACGACAAGATCTGGTCCGCCTTCACGCTCTACAAGGACGACAGCAACCCGATCCTCCAGGAGTTCTCGCTCCAAGGCCGCTTGCAGGTCCAATACGCCGACGGCGACTCGGGTGGCCATTTCGACATCGATGACTTCAAGAACGGCAGCGAAAAAAATGCCCAAACCGTCTGGGGTGACCACTTCGAAGCCCGCCGCGCCCGCCTCGGATTCAAATCCAAATGGTTTCAAAACTGGAAGTTCGAGGGCCAGATCGACGTCGATACGACCGATGGTTTCGACGATTTCTACCTGGATATTTACGACCTCTATCTGACCTACGCCCACAGTGACGCGCTCAATGTGACGGTCGGCAAAACCAAGGTCAAACTGGGTCGCGAGCAGGAAATTTCCTCCAAGGAGATCCTGACCTTCGAGCGCAGCCTGGTTTCCAATCTGTTCTTCCCGGGCGAACTCACCGGCGCGATGGTCAACGGCAAAGGCATCCAGGACTACTGGCTCTATGAACTCGGCGTTTATTCCAGCGACCGGACCCGCGAGTTCTCCAGCTTCGACCAAGGTGCCGTCATCCTCGGGAAAATCGGCTACGACTTCTCCAGCCAAGCCCATCTCGACTCGGCCGTCGCCTCGTTCCAATACCTGCACAACACCGAGCCCGGCTTCCAACAAGAGGAGCTCGATGACAACTTCTTCAGCAGTGCCTCGCCCGCCTTCACCGACTCCATCGGCCTCAATGCCGACATCGTCCAAGGCCGCTTCGGACTCACCGCCGACGTCCTCTACGGCTTCGGTTACGAGGGCAATTCCGAGCAAAAGGGTGCCTCCGCAGCGATCGACCAATCCAACGTTTTCGGAATCAGCCTGATCCCATCGTATTTCATCGCCGACGGCCTGCAATTGGTCGGCCGTCTCCAGTGTGCGACAAGTGCCGACGCCGATGGACTGAGTCTCCCCGGTCGTTATGAAAAGTGGTCGCCAAGCGGGGCCACCGACTCCAAAGGCAACACCTACGCCTCGGCCTATGTCGGCCTCAACTACTACCTCTACGGCCACAAGCTCAAGCTCATGAACGGCCTCGAATACTCCCACCTCGGTGGTGGCGACTACGACGGCTACACCTTCCTCAGCGGCCTGCGCTTCTCGTTCTAATAGACCAATCCCACCTGAATCAAAATTATATGAAAACCATCACTACCCTGTTCGTCACCGCCGCCATGCTCAGCATGGCCGGCGCGCAAACCCTCAGCATCAAAGGCAGCGACACGCTCGGTGCCAAACTCGTCCCGCAGCTTGCCGAAGGCTTCAAAGCCGCCGGCAACACCAGCGTGAAATTCGAAATCGCCGCGGAAGGCTCGACCACCGCGTTTCCCGCACTCGCCAACGGCACCGCCCAGATCGGCATGTCGTCCCGCAAGGTGAAGGACGACGAGCGCACGAGCTGCCGCACCAAGGGCGTTTACCTCAAGGAACA
Source organism: Akkermansiaceae bacterium (assembly GCA_031429315.1). Classification (GTDB taxonomy): domain Bacteria; phylum Verrucomicrobiota; class Verrucomicrobiia; order Verrucomicrobiales; family Akkermansiaceae; genus Luteolibacter. The sequence continues at coordinate 14,477 of JANOZJ010000209.1, read as the reverse complement.
CGCGATCTGTTATGACATGCTGGTCGTCATCGTGAACAAGAACTCCCCGGTTTCCAAACTCACGAAGGACCAGGTCGCCAAGATTTTCACCGGCCAGATCAAGGATTGGTCGGAAATCGGCGGCACTCCCGGCAAGATCTCGATCTACACCCGCAACACCTCCTCCGGCACCTACAAGGACTGGCAGAAGCTCGCCATGGGTGGCCGCGACTACCCTAGCAGTTCGCTGAAAATGGCCGGTAACGAGCAGATCGCCCAGGAAGTGGCGAAGAACAAGAACGGCATCGGTTATGTCGGCCTTGCCTATGCCAAGACTTCCGGAATCAAGACCCTTGCGATCGACGGCGTCGAGCCTGTCGCCGCCAATGCCAAAAAATACATCTACGCCCGTCAGAACTACCTCTACGCTCCCGACAAACCGACCGCCGAGGCCGACGCGTTCATGAAATACGTCGAGTCCCCTGCCGGTCAGGAAATCGTCCGCAAGGTCGGATTCATCCCGACCAAGGATCTGTAAGCCAAGTTCTGTTTCCGGTTGCCATTGAAATGAGCACCGCAGGCTCGCCCGCGGTGCTCATTTGCTTGTTTATGGTGGCCGTTGCCACTACCACGTCCTCCATCCAAGCATGTCGCAGGAAGAAAAACCAAACACCCGGCCGTCACACCGTTTCCAGAAGCGCGGTTTCTCATTGGATCGGGCCATCAGGTATTTCTTCGCGTCCAATGCCGGACTGACCGTCGTCATCCTCGTCCTCATCATTGTTTTCCTGCTCAAGGAAGGTCTCGGATTTTTCCCCGGCTACCAGCGGGAACTGGAAGTCTATCGCATCGCCGGCCTCGAGTTCGTCGATATTTCCCGCACCAACCTCACCGCCCATGAGCAGCTCACCAGCGTGCTCAACCGCGCCTACTACGCGGAAATCAACGGCAGGTGCGCCCGCCAGCTCCGCCGCACCGAGGACGCCAGCGCGCTCTTCAACGCCTACACCGACCGGATCGGAGCCACCCGCGATCTCGTCATCAACAACACCAAGGAAGGCAGCGAGCCGAATCCTGAAATGATGGCCACCCTCAAGGCCAACTACGAAAAGCAGAAGCTCAAAGCCCTCGCCTCGCTTCCCACCACCCCTCACCTCACCGAGGACGAACGCCGCGAACTCATCGAATCCATCCGCATCCGCGCCGTGGATGCCACCGAAGATCCCGTGCTCGTTACCAGGCTTTCCGAGGAGTTCGCCGCCGCCCAACAGAAACACGCGGAGCCGCTGCAAGGCATGCGCGCCACCATCGACACCTTCGAGTCCGGTGGTTCCGAACTCAGTTCGCTCGTTTCGGAAATGACCGAAACCGTCACCGCCACCAAAGGAAAGATCACGGAAGCCGATCTCCTCGAGAAAGACCGCCGGACCCTGCTCGCCGCCGCTGCCAGCGCCAAGGATCCCGCCGAGCGCGAGAAGCTCACTGCCGAGGCGCATGCTTCCCTCGCGGAAAAGCCCGATGTCGAAGGTCCCATCCAGCTCCTGATGGCACGTCGGCCCGACTGCATCAAGGGCCACGATTCGCTCAAACAAGCTTCGGCTAACATTCCTGGCCAGCTTCCGGAAAATTTCACTCAACCCGAAGCCATCCGTTTGCTGAAAGTGGCGCGCAACACCTGGCCCATCTTCATCAGCGATCTCGAAAAGGCTCCCTCCGAAATCACCTCCTGGAAGCACGACAAGCCCGTCGCCCTCACAACCGCCATCGGCTCGTTCCTAACGGGCAAAGACTGGGTCACCGGCGGCGAGTGGCAGGATTTCTACGGCATTCTCCCGCTCGCCGCAGGCTCGCTGATGATCGCCATCGTCGCGCTCATCATCGCCATCCCATCCGGCATCGGCGCGGCGGTGTACGTGAACCAGTTCGCCTCCATCCGCGAGCAATCCGTCATCAAGCCGGTCATCGAGTTTATCCAGGCGATTCCCTCCGTGGTTCTCGGCTTCATCGGCATCCTCGTCTTCGGCACCGTGCTGCGCGACATCTCGCTGATGGATTCGCTGAGCTGGGTTCCCGGATTCCCCATTGAGGAACGGCTGAACATTTTCACCGCCGGCTGCCTGCTCGCGTTGATGAGCATTCCCACCATTTTCTCGCTCGCGGAAGACGCGATCAACAACGTCCCCTCGGCCTACGCCGAAGCTGCGGAAGCACTCGGCGCCTCGCGCGTGCAAACCACTTTCCGTGTCGTCATTCCCGCCGCGTTCTCGGGCATCCTCGCCGCAGTCCTCCTCGGCCTCGGCCGGGTGATCGGGGAAACAATGGTCGTCTTGCTAGTCGCCGGCAACCGGATCAAGATCCCCGACTTCACCAGCGGGCTTGGCTCGTTTTTCCAACCCGCCCACACCCTCACCGGCATCATCGCCCAGGAACTCGGCGAGGTCCCGTTAGGCAGCGTCCACTACCGCGCGCTGTTCGTCGTCGGCATCCTGTTGTTCACGGTGGTGCTCGCGATCAACGCCACCGCGCACCGTTTCGTGAGCAAGATGAAACACTGATTTTTCCCGCCCATGTTCGACCCCGAAAAACTGATCCGCAAGGGTCTCCCGAAAGGCCACTTCAAAGATGTCGCGGTGCGCTCCCTGCTCGGCGGAGCGACTTATCTCGTCGTCATCATCGCGGCGCTGCTGTTTGGAAAAATCATCATCGACGGCGCCCCGGTCCTGTTCAAGGCGGAGGCACCGTTCGTCGATTTCGAATTCCTAACGGCCAAGAACCAGACACTCCACGTCTTCGATGACGCGCAGGGCACCCGCCACCAGCTTCCCGCCTCGGAATACAACGACTACCTCGCGAAAAACGCCGGCAAGGAAATCTTCAACGAGCAAACCTACTCCTACTCCGGCGGCGGCATCGCCGGTCCCATCGTCGGCACCGCGCTTCTCACCGTCGGCTCGATGATCATCGCCCTCTTCTTCGGCGTCTGTGCCGCGATCTATCTGTCGGAGTATGCCAAACAAAGCCCGTTCATCCACGCCGTCCGCCTCGCCATCCTTAACCTCGCCGGCATTCCTTCCATCGTCTTCGGACTCTTCGGCTTCTCAGTGTTCGTGCTCGCCGTGCCGATCATCACCGCGACTCCGTCGGACCGGTCGCTGCTCGTCATTCCGTTATACATCAATGATTGGTTCATGAGTTTTCAAGGCTGGAACTCCTCGCTGATGGCCGGTTGCGCGACCCTGGCCTGCATGATCCTGCCGGTCATCATCACCGCTTCCGAGGAATCCCTGCGAGCCGTCCCTCAGGGATTCCGCGACGCCTCATTGGCCATGGGAGCCACCCGCTGGCAGACGATCCGCAAATGCGTGCTGCCGTTTTCACTGCCCGGCATTCTAACATCCTCGCTGCTTGCCATCACCCGCGTGGCCGGTGAAACGGCACCCATCATGTTCACCGCCGCCGTCGCCGCGAAGGATGATTTCCCCTGGCAGGGGCTTAAAAGCCCGTTCGACATCCTGTCATCCCAGGTCCAGGCGCTGCCCTATCATATCTACACCCTCGCCGCCCGCATCCCTAACTCGGAATACACCCAGCGCGCCCAATATGGCTCGGTCTTCGTCTTCCTGCTGCTCGTCGCCTTTCTATCACTCGGCTCGATGATCCTGCGCGCCAAACTCCGGGCGAAACTCAAATGGTAAGCATGTCCACCGCCATCCAGATCCAGAACATTTCCTTCGCCTACGGGGCCAAGCAGGTGCTGCACGACGTGAGCCTCGACATCCCGGCCCGCCAGATCACCGCCTTCATCGGCCCGTCCGGCTGCGGCAAGTCCACCCTCCTGCGCTGTTTCAACCGCATCAACGACCGCATCCCCGGCGCCCATGTCACCGCCGGCTCCATCCGCGTCCATGACATCGATATCAATCGCAATGACATCGACCTCCAGGAACTCCGCCGGCGCATCGGCATGGTGTTCCAAAAATACAATCCCTTCGCCAAGTCGATTTACGAAAACGTCGCCTTCAGCCTGCGCGTGGCCGGCCAAACCAAACGTGCCGAACTCGATGCCATCGTCGAGAACGCGCTGCAAAGCGCCGCGCTGTGGGATGAAGTGAAGGACCGCCTGCACGCCAGCGCCTTCGGTCTATCAGGCGGCCAGCAGCAGCGGCTGTGCATCGCCCGCGCCATCGCCAACCAACCGGAAATCCTGCTGATGGACGAGCCGTGCGCCGCGCTCGATCCGCTCGCCACCCTGAGGATCGAGGAGCTGTTGATCGAACTGAAAAAGCAATACACCATTGTTATCGTCACCCACAACATGGCACAAGCCACCCGCTGCTCTGACAAAACTGCTTTCATGTATCTTGGCAAACTCATCGAATACGGCCCGACGATGCAGATCTTCGAGAATCCACAAGAACCGCAGACGGCTGCCTATATCACCGGAACCTTCGGCTGAACCATGCACGACATCCTCAACCGCCCGGCCACCGAACCACAGACGGGATCTCCCATCTCCGTGGAGAACCTGGATTTCTGTTATGGCTCGTCGCAGGCGTTGAAAGGCATCCACCTGGAAATCCCCGCCAACGGCGTCACCGCCTTCATCGGTCCATCCGGCTGCGGCAAGTCCACCCTGCTGCGCTGCATCAACCGCATGAATGACGAGATCCCCGCCGCCCGCATCACCCGCGGCCGCATCCAGATCAGCGGCATCGACATCTATCACAACTCGGTGGATGTCGTGAAACTCCGCCGCGATGTCGGCATGGTGTTCCAGAAGTCCAACCCTTTTCCGCGCAGCATTTATGAAAATGTCGCCTACGGCCTGCGGCTCCGCGGCCAGCGCGACAAGGCCGTCCTCGACCAAGCCGTCACCGAAGCGCTCCAGGCCTCCGCCTTGTGGGACGAAGTGAAGGACCGCCTCCACGAATCCGGCCTCGGCCTGTCAGGCGGACAGCAGCAGCGCCTCTGCATCGCCCGCACCATCGCCGTCAAGCCGCTCATCGTCCTCATGGACGAGCCGTGCAGCGCCCTCGATCCCATCGCCACCGCCAAGGTCGAGGAACTCATCTGGAACCTCAAGGAGGACTATACCTTTGTCGTCGTCACCCACAACATGCAGCAGGCCGCACGCGTCTCAGACAAGACGGCTTTCTTCTACATGGGCGAACTCGTCGAGTTTGCCGACACCCGCCAGATTTTCAGCAATCCCCGCCTCAAGCAAACCGAAGACTATATCTCCGGCCGTTTCGGCTAATCCCCATCAACTCCTATCAACTTCCATCTCATGCACAGCCATATCTTCCGCGACTTCGACAAGGCCATGGACGCCTTGAAGGCCGATGTCCTCGCCATGGCCGGCCTCGCCCGCCAGAACCTCGAGCGTGCCATGCATTCCCTGCTTGAGCGCGACCTCGACCTCGCCCGCTCCGTCATCGCCGACGACTCCGACGTGGACGACCTCGAGCGCAGGATCGACCAGGGCGGCATGGACATCCTCGTTAGATTCCATCCCGTCGCCTCCGACCTCCGGCTCGTGATCACCTCGATGAAAATGGCCCACAACCTCGAGCGCATCTCGGACCATGCGGTCAACATCGCCAAGCGCTCCAAGAAAATCTGCAAGGCCTCCGCCCCGCTGGAAGAAGCCGCTCTCGCCGAGCCGCTCTATTCCCTCGCCGACAGCATCCTGCGCGACGCCCTAACCGCCTACACCGATTCGAACGCCGAACTCGGCGAAAGCCTCAAGGCCCGCGACAAGGAACTCGACCGCCTGCACAAGGCGATGATCGCCTCCCTTAGCGGCCGCCTCGAGGACTCTAACGGCCGTTCCGAAAACCTCCTCCATCTCATCTTCGTCGCCCGCTCCATCGAGCGCATCGGCGACCTCGCGGTGAACATCGGCGAGGACGCGGTGTTCCTCGGCGAGGCCCGCGACATCCGCCACGAACACCGCAAGCCGCCCGCGTCGGAAGAGTGATCCAGGCCTTCCGAGCCGGACTCAATGCGCCGGCCCCTGATGCTCCTGGATATACTCCTGTTTCAGGCCCAGCGCTTCGGGCGCGTGGAGGACTAACATTTTCATCCGCACGTCGGCGGGAACCGATTTGCGGGTCGCTTTCGAGACGACGATCATCAGGCCGATGGACAGGGGCACCGACCAGATGGCGGGTTGCTCGCAGAGGATGCGGAGCAGCGGATGGTGTTTCCAGAAATCGTTCAGGCCGGCGAATCCGGCAAAAATCTTGCCCATCGGCCCCTTGTCGAGAGCGAGGGTGCTGATGTTCACGATAGCGGCGGAAACGAGGGCACAGAGTCCGCCCGTCAACATGCCGGTGGCGGCGCCTTTCATGGTCATGCCGCGCCACCAGACGCTCATGAACAGCAGCGGGAAGTAGCTGGCGGCAGCAATGGCGAAGGCCTGGCCGACCATGAAGTTGATTTCCAACGGCTCGACCATCGAACCCAGCAGGACCGACACACCACCGATCAGGACGGCACACCATTTGAACATTTTCATCCGCTCCTCGGGAGTTGAGTGAGGACGGAGCATGCGTCCGTAAACGTCGTGGGCAAGCGCTCCCGTCATCGACACCAGCAATCCGGAGAAGGTGCTCATGAAGGCGGCGAACGCACCGGCACAGGTGATGCCGCTGAGGATGGAACCGAGCACGCCGTATTTCTCACGGATCAGGATCGGAAGCTTGAGAACCACCTGGTCGGTCCCCTTGATGCCTGATAGACCGGTGTAGAGATCGGGCATGAAATTCCGCCCCAGAACTCCGAAAATCGGAGGGAAAACATAGAAGACACCGATGAGGATCATCACCCACATGGTGGTCTTCTTGGCCGCGACTCCGTCGGGGTTGGTGTAGAATCTAACGAGGATGTGCGGCAGTCCGGCGGTGCCGCAGACGAGCGCGACGATCAGCGAGAAGGTGTAGAGCAGCGAGTAGGGCTTGGATTCTTCGGGCGTAAGCCCTGCGGCTTTGGCGGCTTTGGTCGTAAGCGGGCCGAAGGGGGCGATCCAGGCTTCATCCTTCGGAGCGTTTTTTTCCGGCATCACAAGGCGCTGGCCTTCCTCTGGGTTCACTGTCCTCTCGACCGCGGGCGGGGACGACACGTCGGTGGCGGAATGGTTGAGGGAGAGATTCTTGCCGTAGCCGCCATAGACGGATAGAAGGACGAACACCGGCACGGAGATGGCGAACATCTTGATCCAATACTGCACGGCCTGCACCAGCGTGATGCCCTTCATGCCGCCGAGCGCGACGTTGAGCGTGATGACCGCACCGACCAGCGCGACACCCACCCAGTATGGCAGGCCGGGGAAAATATAAGCGAGCGTGACACCCGCGCCTTTCATCTGCGGCATGGTGTAGAAGAAGCCGATGAACAGCACGAAGCAGACGGCGATCTTGCGGAAAACCGGCGAGTCATAACGGCCCTCGGCGAAGTCCGGAATCGTGTAGGCTCCGAAGCGGCGCAGCGGGCCGGCGATGAACAACAGCAGAAACAGATAGCCGCAGGCGTAACAGACGGGATACCACAACGCGTCATAGCCGGAAGACATGACCATGCCGGCGATGCCCATGAAGCTCGCGGCGCTCAGATACTCGCCGGAAATGGCGGAAGCATTCCAGCCGACGGAAACGGAGCGGCCGGCGACGAAGAAGTCGGAGGCGGACTTGGAGGATTTCGCGGAGCGGAAGCCCATCCAGATGGTGACGGCCACGGTGATGCCGGAAAAGGCCAGGATCCAGAGATCGATTTTTGAGAAGTCCATGCGGGTCGGGTGAATGTTAGGATTGGCGCTTGTTGCCCTCGGCGGCGTGGCGGACCTCGTCCGTTTCCAAGGCCATCGAACGGGTGATGAAGAAGCGGGCGATGATCCAAACGTAAGGGAAAAACAACACGCCTAACACCAGCCACGTCAGGGTGAAGCCGCCGACGCGGCGCGCCATGAATTCCGGTGCCAGGTAGTTGAGCAAGGGCAGCCCCAACAGCAGCACCAGAAACGAGGCGGCGCAGGAGATGGAGAGCTTGAGCTGGCGCTTCATCAGGCTGTGGAGGAATTCCTCGCTGTGGATGAAGTCGGTTTCCTTCGGTGGGAGAGGGGTCATCGGATGTGGCGGCTTGAAGTCGGCATGAGAACAGGAACCCATGTGCCATGCGTCAAGAACCATTTCCCGCCGGGCATCGTAGGAAAGGAAGCCGCATGACGCTTTGCAAGGCACCGGCATCGGGAAAGGTCTATCACGGGGCAAGACCGACCGACCCTCCGGGCACGAATTAGGTTTGGAGGAGTTTCAGGACGGGGGTCGTCGACGGGGCTTGGAGATGGGTGCGAATCATGCACGCCATCGCGAGGGGCAGGGTGCGGTGGGGGGTGTCCACGTTGCTGACCCGGAAATCGGCGACATGCTTGAGTTTCTCGCAACGCCATGATGCCGGAAGAGTTTTGAAAAACGCGCTCATTCCATTTCCTCCCAGCGTGATTGTGTCGCCCCTTCAGGGCTTGATGTTCTAACTGGGGCGTGACCCAGGGCGTTGCCCTGGGCTGGTATGTGGCGGGCCGTTGGCCCTGGAAGAGGGATGTGGGCGCTTGGCTCTTGAGGAGCGGCGTGCGTGATTGCTGGTTCTGGAGAAATAGGTCGGGTGGTGAGTTTGAGCCTGGGCAGAGAGACGCGCATGGCCTTGGAGAGGTCGAGAGGGTTGGTGCTGTGGGCGGGTTCTGTGGGAACGCGGAGAGTCGCAGCTTTCATGGGCGGAGCATCCAGTCGCTGGCGGGTTCGATGGTGAGGCCGGGAGGGGCGGTGGCTCCGGCGATGGCGTCGCGGTTGAGGACGAGCAGGCGGCGGGTGGCGTGGGGGTGGAGCAGGGCGGCGGCTTCCATGGCGTGGAGTTCGCGGGTGCAGGTCGCGGGATCGGCGAGGTCGGCACAGACTTGGATGAGTTCCGATTCTCCCGTGGGAAAGCGGGCGAGGAAATCGACTTCGAGGCCGTCGCCGCATTTTACGTAGGTGATCTCGGCGCGGCGGCGTTCGAGTTCATGGAACACGGCGGTTTCGAGGGCGTGGCCGGTGTGGGCCCGTCCGCTGGTGGCGAAGGCATGGATGAGACCGGGGTCGGCCGGGTAGATTTTGCGCGGGTTGCTGTTGCGCTGGCGTTCGGACTCGGTGGCGACGGGCACGGCGGCGATCAGGAAGGCGTCGATGAGGTGGCCCATCATGGCATACACGGCGTCCTTACCAACGGCGTGGCCTTGGGAGCGCAAGTCCTGGTAGAGGCGATGGACGCTGAGGCTGCCGGCCGGGTTGCGCAGGCAGTGGCGCACCACCCAGCGCAAGGCGGCGACCTGGCTGAGTTCGTGGCGTTCGATGACATCACGGAACAGGACGGTATCGACGTAGCCCTGGAGCAACTCGATGCGCAGTTGGGGCGGTAGGCTTTGGGTTTCCGGAAAGCCGCCCTCGGTGAGGAAATCGCGGAACCGATGTTCAACGAGGGAGCGTTGGGCGGCAGTCCAGTATTCCGGCGGCTTTTCGGGTTCCTCGGCGCGATGGCGGAGAAATTCGCGGAAACCGAAGGGACGGATGATGGTTTCCATGCCTCGGCCACGCAACGACGTGGGGATCTCGCGGGAGAGCATTTTCGCAGAGGAGCCGGAGACGACGAGCGAGAGGTTTTCGGTATCGAGCACGCGGCGGGCGAAACGTTCCCATTCCGGCACGAGTTGGATTTCATCGAGAAACCAATGGACCCGGACGGTTCCTCGCAGCGCCGGAAAGCGGCGGTAGTATTCTTCCAGCAGAAATCCGAGCTGATCGAGTCCGAGACCGCCGAGGCGGTCATCGTCGAAGCTCAGATAGACCGCCTGCTCCGGGGGCTGCTCCGCCCGCTGTGCGGCCAGCAACTGTCGCAAAAAGGTGGTCTTGCCGGCCCGCCGCATGCCAATGACCGCGTGAGCCTTGCCGAGGACGGCTGGCAGACGCGAGTCACGCAGCGTCCAAGACGCCGGAGCGAGCGGCTGGAGCGCTTCGCTCAACTTTTCAGCGAGGACCGGATGGAGGCTCATAGGAAAAGGATTATTTTAATGTGTCATTTTCACAAGGATTGATTTTAGTTTATGCGGTTTTATTGTGAGTTTGGATCGTGCCGATTTTTTTCAAGATGCCGTAGTCATCCCATCACCTCCTTGAGCATTTCGAGGATGTTCTTTTCGACCTTGCGGATGTTTTTGTCGATTTCCGCGACGACGGGCTCGGCGGTTTCGTCGCGTTCGGAGAGGGCGTCGAGGATGGACTTGATGACGGGCTTTTTCGGTTTGAGGCCGGCTTTCTTAAGGGCTTTTTCGAGGCGTTCTTCGGAGACCTGAACATTGAGGCGCAGCGGACGGTCGATCTGGATGCGGCGGTAACCGAAATCGGTGGAGGGAAAGATCTTGATGTTGTCGGTTTCCTTTCACGCGGCAAATTGGCGGAGGATTGTGTCTTCGGAGCCTTCAATGGTGCGGCGTTTGTCGCCGATGGCTTTGGGGAGCTTTTTCCAAAAGGCATCGCCGGAGGTATCGAAGAGCATAACATTGCCCTTCTGCTTCTTGGTTTTGTGGGTGAAGAGAATCCAGAGGTAGGTCTGGATGCGGGACTGTGAGGGGAAGAATGATATTCTGGTTCTCGCTCTTTGCAACGGCACCGTGGAGGTCCTGAGCGACTTCTTACAGAAAGCTGGCGATGCGGCGGATGTTCTCGGTGTTGTCGGGCACGCCAAGGCTTCTAGTATTGAAAACCGATGTTATCAATGCCGGATCAACCGGGCGGTATCGACCGCGAACTCATGGCTATGGGCGGCCAGCCTCAAACACGGGGATCGTGCCGACAAAGACTGATCGCCCGATTCCTAGCTCAGGACGACGCGGGCAGGGGAGCGGGTGATCGACCGGCTGAAGTTCCAAGTTTTCAAGCCGCAGATTTCCATTACGGTCCCGCCATGCCGTTGCTCGAACGCTTCCTGGACCCATCGACCGTCTCGCTGAAGATCTGCGGGGTGACGACGCGCGCCGACGCCGACCAACTGGTGGCGATGGGCGTGGATGCGCTAGGCGTGAATTTCTGGCCGCAGTCGAAGCGTTATCTGGCGGCGGATGAGGCGACGTGGCTGCGCGATCTGGCAGGGAAAATCCTGCGCGTCGGGGTGTTCGTGAACGAGGCGCCGGAGTTGGCGCTGCGACTTGTTAGCGAGGGCTACCTGGACGCGGTGCAGCTTCACGGCGACGAGACGCCGGAAGATGCGGCGGCATTTCGCGATGCGGAGGTGCCATTTATCAAGGCAATCGGCGTGAAGACCCGAGCGGATCTGGTGCGTGCGACCCACTACGGAGCCGCCGCGGTCCTGCTAGACGCGCACGCGCCCGGCGTCTATGGCGGCACGGGCGAGGTGTTCGATTGGGAGGTGGCGTCGGACTTCCGCCGGCTGCATCCGCATCTGCCTGTTATATTGGCGGGTGGGATCGTTCCGGAAAATGCCGGTCTCGCGGTGATGAGCGTGCAGCCGGCCGCACTGGACATCGCTTCGGGCGCGGAGATTTCACCCGGCATCAAAGACTTTCAAAAGGTCGCCGCGTTTCTCGCCGCCCTCCACCGCCGACCGCCATGCTAACCGATTCGCACTGCCATCTCGCGTCCCATCGGTTTTCACCGGAGGAAATTCCCGAACTCCTCGCCCGCGCACGTGCCGCGGAGGTGTCCCGCATGATCACCCTCGCGACTTGTCTGGAAGATCTCCCGGCAAATCTAACTCTCGCGGAGAACCCCGCCGTCCACACGTGCATCGGCATCCATCCCTGCGATGTCCACCATGCGCCCGACGACGCGACCGCGCGGCTCGCGGCGTTCGCCGGCGATCCGCGGGTGTGCGCCATCGGCGAGACCGGCCTCGACTGCTATCACCTCGCGCCCGACGGCTGGGACGAGCAATCATTCCGCGAACGCCAGCGGCTGTTTCTCCGCCAGCACTTCGAACTCGCGGCTGCGGCCGGACTCAACGTCGTCATCCACACGCGCGACCGTGAGGGTCATGCTTCCTTTGAAGACGCGCTCTCGATCTACCGCGACTATCAGAATTCCACGCGCGCCGTTTTCCACTGTTTCATCGGGCCGTGGGAAAACGCCCGGCGCGTGCTCGATCTCGGCGGCCTCGTTTCATTCGGCGGGGTGGCGACGTTCAAGACCGCGAATGAAGTTCGCGAGACCGCCCGCCAGTGTCCGGCGGGATGCTTCATGATCGAGACCGACTCGCCCTATCTCGCTCCCGAACCGCACCGGGGAAAGCGCAACGAGCCGTCGTTTGTTAGAATGACTGCGGAGCGTCTAGCCACGCTGCGCGGCGAATCGCTCGAAGCTCTGGCGCATCACACCGGGAACACCGCCACCGGATTTTTTCGACTTCGCCCGTAGCGGATTTGAACAATCGATTCGTTTGGCAACGTTTCAACAGCCTGTCGGCGGCGCTCCAAGTTCCGTCCTTCACAAGCCGAATCCAAACCGCTACATCCCCACCATGACACCGACCCACATCCTCGCCCCATCGCTCCTCGCCTTCGCGTTTGTCTCATGTGCCTCACAAAAGGCCGACCAATACGACACCGCCGACACCATCCCGGTCCACGAGCCAGCGGTCAACGCCCCCGCGAACCCCGTCTATGACACCCCGGCGGCGTATGAGGAAACCGGAACCACCGCCGCCGCTCCGGTCGCGATGCCCGGGGCCACGCTTCCTCCTAACACCCCGGCCGCAGCCATGCCGCAGGTGCCTTCCAACGGTGCCGCCATCATTCACACCGTGGTCGCCGGCGACACCCTCTCCGGCATCAGCGCGAAATACAAAGTGCCCTCCGCCGCCATTAAACAAGCCAACGGCATGACCAAGGACACCGTCGTGCTCGGCAAGAAAATGGTCATCCCGCCCGTTCGCTAACACATTCAACCGGCCGCCCGGAGTCCACCAGCTCCCGGCGTCCTTCTTTTAAATCCATGCGCGTCCCCGCCGCCACCATCCCTTTGTTCGCGCTTGTCGCCGCCGCGATCGCGCAACCCGCAGACTCACCCCAAGCTGCCGGAGCAGGCGCGCGGGAAGTCGCCTTGGACAACCTTCTATCCGAACGCGATTCGGACAAGGCGCTTCAATCCGTCATCGCTGCGGCCAGCAAGGCCGGCGTCAGCGCGCAGGCAATCCTCGAGGCACGCTTCCTCTATCATGTGGACCGCCGCGAGGACGATGCCGTAGCCGCGATGCTTCCCGAGTTTCTCAAACAGCGCGACGGATTCAAGCTCGGCGACTCGGCGATCTTCAGCGTGAAGGAAGACTGGCTAGCCGTCGTTGAATACGTGCAGGCCATCGCCTCGTTGAAGAAGGGCGACAAGGACGCGTTCAAGAGCCACATCACCGAAGCGTTCTGGCTGAGCCCGCGGCAGGCATCTGCGTTTGCGCCGCACATCGAGCGGATGCGGCTGGAGGAGGCGATGCGTGCCGTTAGAATTGATTTTGAAAGCACGCTCGCCACGCTCGGCGGCGGCGATGAAGTCGCGCTGAAGAGCCTGATGACAGGGAAAAAGGCGATGGTCCTCCACTTCTGGTCGCCGGCCAGCCGCGAGTGCGAAGCGAGCCTGCCGGACTACGCCGCCACCGCCAAGGCGCTTGGAGAGAAGGGCGTGGCCATGGTTTCGATTCTCCCCGAGGATGCCCCGAAAATTCTAACCGCCGCGCGGGCGATGATCCTGCCGTTAGGCGACAAGCCGCCGGGCGCATGGCTCATCGACCGCAAGGAAAATTCACTCGCCCGCGAGCTCCGCGTGCAGGGCCTGCCTGCCTTCATCCTTGTTTCTAACGAAGGCGCCATCCTCTTCAACGGCGATCCGACAGACGACGGCTTGTGGGATGCACTGACCAGGCTCGACGCGAAAATCATCCGCCCGGCATCACCCGGCGGCGCGGAGTAGTGGCACCGCCAAACTACGTCTCGCGTAGTAGCTTGATAGAGTGTTGAAAAAATATTACGGCTTTCTTTAAAATCGGCATGTTTCAACTTGACGGGACTCCAAACTACTAGTTTCATCGTCGTTAGCGAAGAGACCTTATCTATGGCGCGGCCCACCCATCCATCCAATCTCGAACTTCAAGCCCTATCCGTTTTGTGGCATGAAGGCCCTTCGACGGTTGCCACGGTGCACGAGACGCTGCCTGATAGAAAGAGCCGGGCCTACACGACGGTGCTCTCGGTGATGCAGAGTCTCGAGCGCAAGAGTCTGGTGAAACGCGCACGGGTCGGCCGGGCGCATGTTTACGCCGCGGCATATTCGCAGGAAGTGATCGTGCAGCGCGCGACCCACGACTATCTGACAAATGCTTTTGGAGGACGCCTCGGTGAGGCGCTCCTCGCTATCCTCTCCGCCGGCACATTAACGCCAGAAGAGAAAACAAACATCGAACGCGAACTCCAA
>JANOZJ010000208.1:0-1529 GCA_031429315.1 Akkermansiaceae bacterium | reverse complement strand
CCTTCGAGTAAAGATTCACGAACTCCCAGACTTCGCGTGCGTATTTGCTCACGGGCTGGAGGTGAAAGTTCTTGATGAACATCGGGGCGAAGCACTCCTTGTGCTTGATCTCCATGCTGTCGAAGATGCAGCCATCGGAGTCAATGCCGATGAAGAATTCCCTGGAAGGTTTGAAGTCGCGGAGAACTTGTGCCGGGTCGCTCATAGATGGCTGGAAAAATAGGCGGTTCAGCGAGGCAATGTCCAATGTTCAATGAAGCCCGGGTTAATGACCAATTACCAATGCTCAATGACCAGTGAATGACCAAGGAAGTTGCGACGAGAGTTCCCAATGCCCCGGTCATTGGTCCTTCCCTTAAAGGTTTGCGAAGAGCCGGACGCCGCATAGATTGCGCGCCCATGCAGACTTTGTTTCGTTCCCTCGTGCTGCCGCTGCCGCGGACGCAGGTGTTCCCGTTCTTCTCCGATGCGATGAACCTGGAGCGCATCACCCCGCCGGAGCTGCGCTTCGAGATTCTCACGCCGCGCCCCATCCAGATGCGCGTGGGCGCGCTGATTGATTATCAGTTGCGCCTCTTCGGCGTGCCGTTCCGCTGGCGCACGCGCATCTCGCAATGGGAGCCGCCGGATTTCTTCGCCGATGAACAGTTGAAGGGGCCTTACGCGATCTGGCTGCACACGCATCGATTCTTCGACGAGCCGGGCGGCGGGACGCGCATGGAGGATGAGGTGAAATACAAATTGCCCCTCGATCCCTTCAGCCGCGTGGCGCTGCCGCTGGTGCGACGACAGGTGGAAAACATTTTTGATTACCGGGAGAAGGTCATTTCGCAACTTCTGCTGGAAAAGAGTTTCACCACGGCATCGCACTGAACGGCGGCACGCGGGAAAATAGGGCGTTTTTCGATCAATCCGTATCACTACGGCGGCGCGGTTGCGCGTTCTTTCTTGGCGCGGCAGTCGTGCCTCAGAATAGTCGCCCCCGGTTCAGTCAGACAAATTCAGTTGAGCCGGATGCTTGCGTGGAGACCCGGTGGTCGGATGCCGGTTTGGTGCGAGCGAGTGGCGATGGATTGCCAGTTCTCAGTTGATGGAAACGTCTATTTTTCGTCGGACCCCAGAGAGACGCGGCTTCTCCTGGGAAATCGTCCAACCCTACGCTCTGGCGGTCGCGACCAGCCTGGTGGCCCTGGTTTCTTCGCGCCTGCTCGAGCCGTATCTGGAACGGCTGCCGCTGCTGCTGTTCTTCATCGCCGTGCTGATCAGCGCGTGGTACGGCGGCCTGCGCGCGGGCGTGCTCTCGACGTCGCTCACCGTCATCTTCGCGGAGACGGCCATCCTCTCGGAGCGCCTGGGGCACATGCCGTTTCTGGAGGAGGCCATCCCGGTGATCTTTTACACGCTGGTGGCCTCCGCCTCGGTGGGCGTGCTCACGCAACTGCGTTCACGCACCACCATCCTGCGGGAGAAGGAGGCGCAACTGACGGATTTCATGGAGGCCGCCACCGTGGGCCTGCAATGGCTGGCCA
>JANOZJ010000207.1:0-7336 GCA_031429315.1 Akkermansiaceae bacterium | reverse complement strand
GGTTGAGAAGCCCGTGGTCGAAGCGACTGCTGTCCTCCTGCTTGTTCCGGACGTCACCCAGAGATAAGGCCAGCAAATCGAACGCCGTCTGCTCCGGCTTGGGACCATCGTCCCAGAGTTGGCGTTGCTCGAACAATTCCGAAGCCACGTCGCCGAAGCGGGCGACCTGAAAATGCAGCTTGGTGATATTATCTCCGCTTCCGTCCATGCCGATGAAGCGAACATCCGCCGCAGCCTCAAGCCCTCGCGGAATCCGTCCGCGCGTTCGGCTGGCGTGCAGGAAACCCATTCGCACGGAATCCACCAGCGTGTCATGCAGCCTCGACAACACCGGCCCCACGAGTTCAGGACGCAGAGCAGCCCCGAGCCCTGAAGGCCCGCAAATCTCAAAAGTCCGTTCTACAAGGTGAATTCCCATTGCTTTGACAAGCGAAGGCTAACCTCGCTCATGAATCAGTTCCAAGTGCAATCCGCCTTACAATGGATTGCACCACGGCTCACCCACCTTTCACCATCGCGATTTCCTCGGGGGTGAGGTAGTAGAGCTGGTAGATGATGTCGTTGAGTTCGGATTCCTTGGTGGCGAGGATTTGATCGAGGGTAGGGATTTCCTGGTCGAGGGTGCAGGGATCATACCTCAGACAGCAGGTGGAAAATGACGAATTCTCGGTTGCCTAAGTGGTGAACCGTTTTCCAATGATTTCCCGGCTTATTGGGGACGTTCAGCAGTTTGAGAGCTTTCGCGCTCTTGGCGGTCATTTCAGAAATTGATCGGGAAGCGCGGGCAATCTCACCATCAAACACGTAGCCGAGCATGGCTCCAGAGCGGAGTTCTTTGGAGTAGCGACCGGTGATGAAACACATCATACCTTGAGCCCCTCTGACGTATTCCGACACCAGCGATTGCCAGCCTGAAGGAAAGGTTACATGCAGTCGCTTCGCCTCGACCGCGAAATAGGGTGGCGGCTTCAGCGCCGGGTCTTGAAGCATGAAGCGCAAATCCAACCTGCCCTCTTTCCCTGAATCCTCGTCATCCTCCGCCGTCTCGCGATCCGGCCATACGGGGCGTTCACGGAGCGCAGGATCGGCTTTGAGCTTGATGTGGAGACGTTTGGTGATTTGCGTTTCGTGTTCTTGCTCGGAAATTTTCCGGATGCCTGCCATGCACCGTTTGATCGCGTCGAGGATGTGGGGTATCTCCTCGTCGGGGAATAGTGGAAGCCAGTCGCGAGCGTCGTGATTCATGCCTTGGCGGATTCACGGGATTTCGCGATGTGCGCATAAAGCTCCGCCGCGTCATTCAGCGCAGCCGTGCGCGTCCATTCCCCGAGGCGGGCGGGTTTCACGATTAGAATGCGTTTCCCATCAAAATACCAGCCATGCCTGCGGAATTCCAAGCTACGACCCAACTTGGATGTGGATGCGGATTGGAGTCGGTGAGCGGCTTCGATGACTCGGGCGGAATCCAACATTAATCCCACAGGTTCGGCTGATTTGCTCTGTCCAAGCTCAACCAATGCCATGCCACTGGCCGGATGAATTGCTGTTTTGGCAACGACCTTCACGGAATTAGCCGACCATCCGTTCAGTGTTGCGGAAATCATCTCAGCATAATCTGACAGAGCTTGGCTGCTCTCGACCGGCCGGAGGTTTGGGATATGACTGGCACTCTCCAGGGATGGAGGGGTGTCGCCCTTGTCGATGATATTACATGTATCTTCAACGACGGCGATGTCCTGCTGCGACAAACCGAAGTAACGGTAAATCAGTGCGTCGATTTGCTTCCGGAATTCATTGGAGAGTTTGCTTCTCTTTGCGCTTCGCCCGGCAGAAGCTGCGGATTCGTGTTTTCCGACGTTCGAAGGGAACCAGTCATCGGAATCGGGATCAGTCGGGATGCATTCACTCTCAAGCTGGGCTAATTCCTTCTGGTGAGCTGCCGTGAGATCCGCGATCTTGGAGATAATCTGCAGCGCATCTTTCGGTGCCGCCTCATCGGCTGAAAGCATGAAGGGCAATTGAAGCACCTCTTCGAGGTGAACCTTGTCGCGTTCGATCCCGAGGTTTGCGGAAGTGTGGAATACAAAATATCTTGCGAGTTTCGATGTGAGATACAGAGCGAGAAACAAAAGCTCGTTCCGGTCTCCACTTTTAAGACTCGTGAATGACTGAAGTGTGTGTTGAAATCGGACGGGGAATTCGGACAGTGCGGCTCTAGTGAAGCCTTGATTCACGACCACGAGTGGAGGATTGAAAAGCTGTTCGGGAGGCTTGCTGTAGAGCTGCTTCAACGAATAGCCCTTCGACTTAAAATGCGCTTCAAGCGGGACACCGGACGCTTTGGAAAGAATGGGTGAAATGCCAATGAAGGATGGTGAGATGAACAGGTCGTTCGTTTTCCACTCCCCGAAGTCACGCAAAGCACGATCCGCTTTTTTGTTTTTTTCCGGATGCCATGGCTTGCCTCCTTGGCCGGTTACCCAAGGTTTGCCGTCGGTGTTCTTTCCATCGCTCAACTTGTGGGTGATGGAATCGAGGCGGGGCAACGTGAACAGGTAGTCCAGCAGCTTGCGATCCCTGGGGGTTCCCCACATGTGTGTCTTCCAGACAACTCCGGGGGATTGCCCCAAATCGTTATCCAGCAGGTCGGCGATGCGGATCCATTTGCGGTCGTTCGGAGATACGGGGATCAAGCCGTCCCGCACGTCAAACAGCGAGACTTTCGGCGTGATGTATTCGATGCGATGGGACTTGGGAGGCGCTCCCTTTGAAAAAACCGCAATACAAGCGGGACATAACGCTTCTTTGAACAGAATGAAGCTGTAATCCGCAAGTTGGACGAGCGTGTCCAGAGTGACGAGGCCGAGCCATTTTCTCTGAAATGCCTCGCCGGAAGGATTGAGGAAAATCTTTGAGGGAAGGATCAGCGCGGCGTTTCCGCCTTCGCTCAACAAGACAGGGGTTTTCTCCATGAAAGCGTTGGCCGCTTGTTTGGAGCCTCGGCCAGCCCATGGGGGATTGCCGACAACGAGATCGAACTGCCCCTGAAACTTTTCCGTAACATCGAAGAAATCACTGTGAATCACCACCGGCAAATCGGGCTTTTTCGCGGATGGCGAATCGAGAATCGACGGAAGCATCTTGCCGGTGGTTTCGATGTAATCCTCCACATCTGCCGGACTGAATTGATCGAGATACGCGAGATAAAGGCTGAAGCAGGCCACGCGGCATGCCGTGGCATTTTGATCCACTCCGCGCAGTTGCCCGAGAATGCGTAACAATGCCTTGGCGCGTTCCTTCGGTGACGGCTTGCGCTGGCGGGTCGAGTTCCACTCGGCCACCAATCGATTGAAAATGATCACGAGGAAGATACCCGATCCACAGGAAGGATCGATGGCACGAAGTCCTTCGAGTCTCTTGCGTCCACGCAGCGCCAAATCCAAAGTCATTTCGGCCAGAAGACGGGGCGTGTAGAACGCGCCTTCATTTCTTTTGGCCTGGCCATCCTCAATCTGGAAAAACTTCTCGTAGATTGAGCTGATGGTTTCGACTGGAATGAAGTCGAATCGGTAAGCCCGGAATCCGAGCGTCTTTTGGCCGGAAGCCATTTTGGAACCCTCCAGGAAATGCAGGATATCCTGCCAATGCCGCGCATTGACGAGTTTCTTTTCCTTCGCCAGATCGACATCAAACATGCTGCCGTTGAAACGGTCGCGAAGGGCGGGAAACAGATTCTGATAAAGCAGGCGATGGGCTTTATCAGCGGGTGTTTTGCTGAGGAAATCCCGGAGATCCTCCCACGGCCCGCCCGGGAGGTAGTTGCCAAGTTTCAGGATGCCGCGGTGGCAAAGGTAGGAAACGAATAGAATGCGCCCGAGAAAGGAGTGAGCGGCCTCGGCTGGCAGAGCGTCCCTCCCGGTGGTGATCACGTTTCGCGCAACCTCAAGATTATTGATCAGGTATGAATCGACACTTTCGTTTCGGTCAAAACGGGATGCCGCCTGGGGTGTTGCGTAGTAAGAGCCGTTCGCGAGGCTTTGATAGAAGTTCACCGCCCATGCCGCCTGGGTTGCCATGTCGATGGTTTCGACGATGCGGTCGTTCAATTGTTCCTCGGTCGCGTTCTCGGGATCGAGAGGAGGCGTCATTGAGGAAAACACACGCACGTAATGCGGGTCTCGAACCAGAAGCACGGATGCCACTCCCTGATTCCAAAAATCTCGCTGAAGTTCGGCGGCTTCTCTCGGAGCGAGTGGCATTTCGCTATCACTCACATAGACGGTCGGTACACCATTGAGGGTCAACACGGCCGTGAGCCTCATCTCTGCGAAAGCCCTTTGCAGCATGTGCTGGTATGCGAACAGTTCCGCCGACTTACCAACTTCATCCGAGCGGAATAAACGGTAACCCACGGGAGGCTTCGGCAGCGGTTTGATGGCGGCGGATTTCATGCTGCGATGTTGCGGATCACGCCCTTGGCGACGCCTTGGATGATGAGTTCTTCTGCGGGCAAGAGATCGGGGTAGGCTGGATTTTCGGCACGAAGGAAAGCGTGCCCGCCTTCGATGATCAAGGTTTTGAGGGTTGTTTCCCGGTCGATCAATGCGGCGACAATGTCGTTGTGCTTCGGTCGGACGTCGCGTTCCAGAATCACCAGATCACCGGGGGCAAGGTGCCGTCCGATCATGGAGTCACCGCGGACTTTCAGGGCGAAAGCGCACTCGGAACGGGCAATGCCGAAAATCAAGGGGTCGAGTCCCAGGTATTCCGTGCCGGATGACTCGGTGGAATCCGGGAATCCGGCAGTCACCACACCCCACACCGGAATGCCTGTGCAGGCAACTTTGACCAAACGGATGCTTCGGGCATTTTTCGGATCACGGACAATGCGTCCGCCGGATTCCAGTTTCGCGACAAGCTCGCTGGCCGCATTCGTGCTCCGGAATCCAAGGTTTTCGGCAATTTCACGATAGGTCGGCGGTGCCAAACCGCCGCGATCCCGCTCTTCGAGGAACGAAATCAATCTGCGGGCAGAGTTGGAAAGAGGCTTTTGCACTGTGCT
Organism: Akkermansiaceae bacterium; assembly: GCA_031429315.1. Taxonomy (GTDB): domain Bacteria; phylum Verrucomicrobiota; class Verrucomicrobiia; order Verrucomicrobiales; family Akkermansiaceae; genus Luteolibacter. The sequence continues at coordinate 2,274 of JANOZJ010000207.1, read as the reverse complement.
GAACAAATGTTCAGTATTCCGGTTCGGCGGTGATTGCAAACTCGATTTTTTGGGAAATCACCCGCCCTCCACCATCGCGATTTCCTCGGGGGTGAGGTGGTAGAGTTGGTAAATGATGGCGTTGAGTTCGGATTCTTTGGTGGCGAGGGTTTGATCGAGAGTGGTGATTTCTGAGTCGAGGGCGACGATGCGGTCACGGAGCGGGGCTTCGGTGGTGGTGCGGAGGGTGAGGAGGTGTTTGAGGAGGCGGGTGGCGTTGAAGGATTCGGTGACGTTGAGGTGGCGGAGGGCGTGACGCCATTGGGCGGCGATGAACGGGGTTTCGGGTTTGTCGTAGAGGTGGAGGGCTTCGCGGCCGGCGATGTGGAGGAGGAGTTCGTCGTTGGTATTCGTGACGGTGAGGGATGCGCCGGGTTGGAGGAGGGCGTCGAGGATATCGTGGCGCTGCTGGAGGGCGGCGGCGTGTTGTTGCTTGGTCCAAGCGGTGAGGTCGCGGGCGCTGAGTCCGGCAGGGGCGGCGGACGATTGCTTCCAGGTGGCGGGGGTGCCGATGGCAGTCCAGAGCCATTCTTCTTTGGGCGCGAGAGAAACCGGGGCGGTTTGGGCGCTGTGGAGACGCTGGTCGAACTTGGCGATGGTGTCGCGGCGGAGCGTGTGGAGTTCCTGCAACTCGCGGGCACGCATGCCGACTTCCGCGCACTGCTCGGGCGTGGCGTCGGGGATGGGGAGCGGGGCGATGAATTGTTTTTCGATGTCAAAAAAACCACCCGATTTCGGGCGGGCGACCCGCTTGAAAACGTAGCCGCAGACAGGCGAATTTAGCAGACCAAGTAAAAAGCCCAAATCGGACGGATCATCGACAGAGATTGCGAACACACGTCGATCATCTTGAACCACGGAGCCGTTGAAATCCGCCGCGACTCGCAACTCGGGTGCCGTGCCTGCAACTAGCAAGCGTGGTTTCAACTGCTTTTCGATATTCTTCGGGTAATTGTATGCCCACCATCCTGTTGGCAAATCCATCTTCCCATTCTCACGCTCGCGGAGCTCTGATTCGTAGCGGGAAAAATAAGACCAAGTTTTCGGATATTTGCTTTTCAACTCCGCCTCCGGAATCAGCACGGCTTTGCTTCCATTTGTGGCATAAGGCACAAGAATGCGCATGTTGCCGGTTTCCCAACAGTAACGCTTTGCTCCAGGCCCTTTGACCAGCGGATGGATAAGATCGGATTCCAACTCGACGAGTTCCGATTCGGGCATGATCAGATTGCGGAACTTGCCAGGAGCAATCTCTTCCAGATGGAAAATGTCGTTCAGGCTGGTCTGGATGCCGACGAAGATGCCGGTGCATGATTTCTCCATGCGGTCAAAGCGGTCAACTAAATTTCTAACAAGCTCTATCTCCCTCTTTGGCGCGAGGGTCCACGCATCCTCCTCCGGCAGTTCCTCATAGGGGATCTGGACGGCGTTTTCCCACTGGATGGCGGCGGTGTTGCCGTCGGGTGCGAAGGCGCATGTTAGAGCGGGCACGGCGGAGCCGCGGAAGAACTGGAGGGCGGTGTAGGTGATGGCTTCGTCGAAGATCTGGTGGCTTTTGAAGTCGAGCCAGCGGTCGAGGGTGCGGGTGCGGCGGATGAGTTGGCGGAGGGGTTTGCCGTATTCGTTGACCATCCAGACGTTGGGGGCGATGTAGCCCATGCGGCCTTCGGGTTTGAGGATGCGGATGCCCTTTTCGATGAAGGGCAGATACATGTCGAAGTTGCCGCTCTGGGTGCTGGCATACACCGGGGTGCCGTCGGGATTTTTCGCTTCGACGAGATAAGCGGCGGTGTCGGCCTGGGCGCGGCGGAAATGCTGGAGCTTGATGTAGGGTGGATTGCCGATGACGCAGTCGAAACCGCTGTGGGAGAAGACCTCGGGGAAGGCGGCGTGCCAGTCGAAGGCGTTGATGCGCTCGCGTTCGTTGGGGTCTGCGGCAGCGAAGAGGGTGCTGTGGCGGGCGTTGTAGAAGGCGGCGAAGTCGGGGCCGACGAGGCTGTTGCCGCAGCGGATGTTGTGATCGAGCGAGCAGAGCGGCTGGCCGGGTGCGGCGGTGTGGAGCCAGAGGGCGAGCTTGGTGATTTCCACGGACTCCTGGTTGATGTCCACGCCGTAGATGTTGTGGGAGAGGATGGAGCGGATGATGGAATCCTGATCAAACAGCCTGCGCTCGCCGGTGATGCGCTCTTCTTCGGCGACGACCCAGCGGTATTCCTCAACGAGGCGGTTGAGCGC
>JANOZJ010000206.1:0-9564 GCA_031429315.1 Akkermansiaceae bacterium | reverse complement strand
TTGCGGGCAGGTTTTGGTGGGTTCCGGGCGGAATAGCAACCACAAAGATCCGGCATTAACGCGGCAGATCTTTCAAAAGAGGATTGTCGTCATCCCGGCCAGCCACTAGCTTCGCGGTCCCGAGAGGTCTGCCGTGGCAGTCTCTATCAGCCAGCAACTTTCCAATCCCATGGGCATTTTCAGCAAACCCCGCCTGCGCAGCCACGACCGCCGTGAAGAAATGCCGGAAGGCCTGTGGGTCAAGTGCCCGGATTGCGGTGCCTTGATCCACACCATCGAGCTCAAGCAGAACCTCCACGTCTGCGTGCATTGCAGCCACCATTTCCTGGTCGATTCCCGCGAACGGCTCACGATGCTGGCCGATCCGGAGACGTTCGAGGAAACGGAAACCGGCCTGATCTCCGCCAATCCGCTCGGCTTTGCGGGCTACGCCGAGAAGACCGCGGGCCTCCGCGAGAAGACCGGGCTGGATGACGCCGTGATTTGCGGCCGTCTAACGATCCACGGCCAGCGTGCGATGATCGCGGTGATGGATTTCAAATTTTTCGCCGGCTCGATGGGTTCGGTGGTCGGTGAGAAAATCACCCGTGCCATCGAGATGGCCGTCGCCGAGAAACGCGGCATGATCATTGTCTCCGCGTCGTCCGGCGCACGGATGCAGGAAGGGATGCTCTCGCTGATGCAAATGGCCAAAACCTGCGGCGCGCTTGCCCGGTTGTCCGAGGCGAAGCTGCCCTACATCTCGCTTCTAACTCATCCGACCACCGGCGGCGTCACCGCGTCCTTCGCCACCATCGGTGACATCAACCTTGCCGAGCCCAAGTGCATGATCGGCTTCGCAGGTCCGCGGGTGGTCAAGGAAACCACCCACCAAACCCTGCCGCCCGGCTTCCAAACAGCCGAGTTCATGTTAGAGCACGGCTTGATCGACGCCATCGTCCCGCGGCCGAAACTGCGCGAAAGGCTGGGAACGCTGTTAGGCTACATGATGCCGGTGTGAGAAGAAGTTGATGGTTGATGGGAAGAAAAGAGTTCATTCATCAATCTCACCTCTTCGCTATCAACCATCCACTCTCAACCATCCACTTCTTCCCTCACCCTTCCCCCGGTGGCGTCACCACCACGACTCTTTCCACGCCGCGTTTGGAAAATTCCTCCCAATAGCGCTTCTCCCACGCGACCGTGCGGGCGCGGCGGTCTTCCTCGCTGAGTTTCTCCCACTCGGCGAAGCCGATGGCGCGGGCGAGGTCACGGTCGGCCAATCTGACTGCCAGTTCGTCCCAGAAGCTCTCGTTGCGGAACTCCTCGTAGCATTCGTGGTAGAACAAGCTTTCCTCGCGCTCCGCCTTCACGCGGAAGCGCTGGCTTTCCTCGTCGAACTCGATCCAGTCGCCCAGCCCCGAGTGGCCGGCCTTTTCCAAGATCTTGCTTTCCAGGTTCTCGAACGCGGACACCTGGTCGTTGGCGGTTTCCTTCTGGTTCCACGACGCCACGTTGGCGGCGAGACTCACCATTTCCACCAGCGTGGCGAGTTCTTGATCTGAGAGACGCAAATGCATTCGTGGCGCGAACTAACCACCCCCGCGCCTGGCTCGCAAGCCCGGATGACAAGAACGGGACTGATGCGATGGATGAGAATGAGGCTAAAGTGCCACGATTTCCGGCCACTCTTGGCTTGATCTTGGTGAAAACCTCCGGCAGTTTCCTGCCCTGCCCGGCACGAGTAGCTCAGCGGTAGAGCGGTCCGCTTACACCGGATTGGTCGGCGGTTCGATCCCGTCCTCGTGTACCACTTTTCCATTTCCCGGAGGAAATTCAGCCCCGCTGGATATCCGAGCTGGAGTTTTCCCGTAGCTTCAGACGTCATGAAACATTTAGTCGCCCTCATCGCCGCCAGCGTGCTCGTTTCCGTGGGTGTGGCATCCGGGTACGGCGTGGGGCCGCCCGCAAACTTGGAGAAGCTCGCCGCAGACGCGGATTTAATTTTCAAGGCAACCGCCGTTTCCAGCGCGGCCGTGCAGGATGATTGGTTCAAACCCTGCCCGGGTTTTGCGGCGCGGGAGACGCGGTTCACTCTCATTTCAGTGATCAAGGGTGCGCCCCAAGGCGCGACGCTCCGATTCCGTCACTATGACGAGGATCCCCAAGGCCAAGGGCAAATCTACGAGCCGCAGTATCATCACTTTCAGGAAAACAGGTCGTATATCGTGTTCGCCAAAAAAACCGAGGATCCGGTCGTTTATCGCCAACTTCGGCCGGCCCACACGGGCATCAAAGACCAAGGAGCGATGCGGAGCATCGACGACAAGCCCGTCGTATCGGAGAAGCTGAAGGACATCGTGTGGTCGGAACTGTTAGCGCTGCTTCGGAGCCCGGAGCCCAAGGACATGCTCTACGCCACCCGGCACCTCGACCAAATGAGCGGATTGCCGGACCGGTTCGATGCGACCCCGGATTTTGATCGGACCGATGTCCTCAAAACGGTTGGCCTGCTGATGACCCATCGGGATGATGAAATCGCACGGGCCGCGATCAACGTGATCGGATCTAACAATCCGTATTTGTGCGACGATCGCGCGCAATACTGGCTGGCGACGGTCGGTGGTGCGGAGGTTCCGGGGATTGGCAAAATGGACCCCAAAATGAAGAACACTGGCGGAGAGCTATTCCGGAAGGAACTGATTTCAATCGCCGATGGGAAGGTGCCGACTGCAATCCGGGCGCTCGCGATCCGGGCTCTCGGCTTGGTTCGATACAGGGATCTGCTAGAGCCGCTGAATCGCTGGCTCAAGGATCCCGAACCGGCGGTGCGGGCCTCGGCCGCGCTGTTGCTGGCGGATTTCTCCGATGACAATGGCCTGGGCCGACTCACGGTTGTTGCAGCGGATCCGGTGCCGGAGGTGCGACTTTGCGCGGCTCATGCGATCGGCTTCATCCAGCGGCCTGAACTGGCCGCCACTCTCGGCGTGTTGCTGGAGGACACGAACGCGAAAGTCCGCAGCGCAGCGAGCATGAGCCTGCTCTCGTTTTCTCCGAAGCAGGAGGCGATCGCCAAAGTCTTCATCGCCAACTTGCAGAATGAGGAGTTCAGCCCGCTTTTTCTCAACGCTCTGGCAGGCGAGAAACCGGAGGCCTATCTTGAGCCGCTCGCCCAAGCGGTGGAGCGGAAGACCGAACCCCGCAACTGGCTGCCCGGACAGGTTCCCGCGTTCACCTCCTTCAACATCCTTTTCAAATACCTCCAGTCACAGTCGGCGGATGCCGTGCGCGCGGGCAAGTTCGACCGCTACCTCGCTGCCATCGAAAAAGGCTACGTCACCGGCTCCTCCGAGCCACGCGACATTTATGCATTCTATCTCCAGCGCGGCATGAGCGAACGGGCGAAAATCTATCGGGCGGCAGCGAGGAAGGCGGCATCCTACGACCTCGACTACTATTTCAACATGGTCGATCAGAGCCCATCGACCTACACTCGATAGAAAATCGGATCCATTCAAGCTTTACCATCCTTGATCCGCCAGACGTCCAGGGTCTCGCCCATGCGGCAAGTTTCCGGGGATTCGTCGATCACTCCGCGGCTGAGCACGCCAGCGTTCCATTCCAGCCAATCGGCGCGCCCTGGAGCCATGAACGAGCCGGTATTGATGATCCGGCGACCGTTCCTGAGCCAGCAGCCTTCGCGGTGAAAATGACCGATGACGAGCACTTCCGCCTGCGGGAAATAAGTCTCGCAGAATTCCGCCCCGGCCGAGCCTTGGATCATCCAAGCCTCGATCATCTTGACTGCGCGGCCCGGCGGCAACACCGCGTCCCACGCCCGCTGCAGGAAATGGCGGCCGGTCGGATACTCGACCGAGCATAACTCGCGGGCAATTTCCCGCGCGACCCGCAGCCGTTCCTCGATGTCCTGGCCGGCGTGCGGATGCTGGTTCCACAGCTCCATCACCCGCTCGCCGCTGACGAGGATCTCCCGCTTCCACGGCGAACCGTCGAACAACACCGCGTCGCCATGGGTGATGACGATCCGTCCGCCGGCCAGTTCCACCCAGCCCGGCCCCGGCCAGCCGGGATCGTGGTTACCTGATAGAAAAACCGCCGCCGCGCCTTCCTCGCGGCAGAGTGCCACCAGTTCGTCTAACATTTTCTGCGAGCGATCGTAAAATGGCCGGGCGAGTTCCTGCCAGGTATCGCCGTTGAAAATCACGGTGCCCGCTCCCGCGATCAACGGCCGGAGCGCCGAGACCCGCGCGATGCGCGAAATCTTGTGACCAAGATGCAGATCGGATAGAACCCGGACGGGTTCATTCATGGGTCACCCGGCGCTGGCGCACCGCCTCGAACAAACAGACGCCGGTGGCCACCGAGACGTTGAGGCACTCCACCTTGCCGGCCATCGGGATCCGGGCGAGGAAATCGCAGTTCTCCTCGGTGAGGCGGCGCATGCCTTTTTCCTCGGCCCCTAACACCAGCGCCAGCGGCCCCTTGAGATCGAGTTCGTAGATGGATTTGGACGTCGCGTGGTCCGAGGTGCCGACCAGCCACAGCCCGGCGGCTTTGAGTTTTTCCATCGTCCGCGCGAGGTTGGTGACCTGGGCGAACGGCACATGATCCGCCGCGCCGACGGAAACGCGGCGCACCGTTTCCGTGATGCCGACAGCTTTGTCCTTCGGCGCGACGACCACATGCACACCCGCCGCATCCGCAGTGCGGAGGATGGCCCCGAGATTGTGGGGATCCTGCACGCAGTCAAGGATCAGCACGAAGGGCACCGCCTGTCGCGCGACGATCGCCAACACGTCGTCCTCGTCCAGCGAAGGCGTGATGGTTTCCACCGTCTGGACGTGGCGGTTTTCGCGGGCCTGTTTGCTTTGCGCGCCGTGCGGCGGAGAGAAGCGGGGTTTCATGGGGGGAATCTGAAATGGAAACCACGTCCCACTCCATCAAAAAAACCGGGCGGACCCCGCAGGTCATGCGCGTCAAGTTATGGGCGGATTCCTCCAAACGCCGACAAGTGGGCGGATCAAGGAGCGGCGGAACGCGTCCGCCGCCGCCCATGGAGAGCCAATGTCCCGTGCCTCCGCTCATCTCATTGCCAGCTCATGGACATCGGCGAACACGTTTCGCCGCTCCTTGCACACCGGTCGCAAATGATTCCTGAGCCGTTGGCCCGGAAGAATCAACTTCTGATGATCCATCATGTGCCAAACCATTTTCCGCCGGGATCAGGGTTACTTAAGAAAACGGGCGACCCGTTCTGCAAACCACGTTTCCGCTTCCCAGGGGACGCGGTGGCCGCAGGCGGGGGCGTCGGCGAGATGGGCGTTAGGCATCAACGCAACGGCGCGCCCGGCTAGAGTTAGAAATTTGGCGTCCGTTTCTCCGGCGATCCAGAGGACGGGAATCGTGATTTCATGGAGCCGATGCCACAGCGGTTCTTGAGCGCCGAGCGACCAATCCACGAAGCTGCGGGCGATCTCGCGGCGGCGCATGACGAGGCTGCCGGAGGCTTGCGGATCTCGCATGGGAGTTCCGAGGACCGCCTGCGCGTTCCAGGTGGTTAGAAACTCCTGCCAGTTTCCCGCCAGGGCTTGGGTCGCCCAGGCGGTGTCGGATGCGCGCCGATCCGCCCGCTCCGGTTCCGCTTCGAGGCCCGGATGGGCGGAAACAATGACCGCGGCTTGCCACGGGTGATCCTTACCCAGCAGGGCGTGCAACGCCAGCCGGCCGCCCATCGAATAGCCGAGCAGGGCGCGGCTGCTGCCCCGGAAGACCTGGCCGCTGGCGTCGGCGTTGAGGGCTCTCCCGAAATCGGTTAGTGGCAACGAGTCGAATTCGAGAAAGCGCCACAAGTCCACCGCCCGCGAGCCGATGCCGGTGGCTGCTAGATTTTTGGCGAAGCCGCGCCAATCCGCCGCCATGCCGGCGGCACCATGCAGGCACCAGCATTCCAGCGGCCCGGCCTCGCGGCGTTCGTCGGTTTGTTTGGAATGCTGGATCACGGCTTGGGAGCACTCACCGCGCGAACCGACTCAAGGATCTCCTGCTTCATTTCAGGCGTGCCCAGTGAGCCGAAGAGCACGGCGACGGCGGCGATGATGGCCACCAGAATGATAAGCCAGAGCAGCCAGTAAATAATCGCCAGGAAAATCCCGGCACCGTCGAGCTTCTTGTGAAAGGCGTATCCGGCCGGGCAGGCGAAGCAGCGGTAGCCGACCCAGAGGTTCACGAGAGGGAGGAGAATCCCGAGGAGCCACCAGCGGCTCATGCCCAGGTTCAGCAGCCGTTTGAGCGTGATGAAAATGAGCACCAGCAACGGCACCAAGAGCAGTCCGGGCATCGCGAATTTCATGATATGCGGGCCGAACTGGGTGGTTAAAAAAGGGGTTCCGGCTGCGAGCGCCGAGCCCCACAGGAGTTGGAACACCACGGTCAAAATCAGATAGCTCCGCCGCCGCGCGCCGGGCCAGCCGCCTTGCTGGAACATTTGTTCCTCCACCGATTGCGCCTGTGGCGGCTGATAGGGGCTGCCGGCGGTCGGGGCGAGGGAGGGGATTTCCGGCGGCTCAGTGGGCTGCCGGCGTTTGAACAAGCCTTCGATGTCGGCTGCCGGTTTCCATTCGTCCATGCCCTTGGTCCAGACCATGTCGAGGCGCGGGTTCAAGCTGGCTTCCTTCGCCTTGGCTTGCAGATGGGTGAAACTCACCGGCCCGTGCTTTTCGCCGTCGCGCGAGTAAAACCAGATCTCATGCGGCTCGTCGTCATCCATGGGTGGTGACTATCGGAATTCGCAAAACCTGTCAAACGTCAGCTCGCTCATGGTTTTCCGCACGGCGGGACTTGTCAAAGTGGTGGTCTTGGAGAAACTCAGCGCATTCGTCCGGCGGCTCGGCTTCGGGATGTGGAAAAACCATCATGCACTTCCTTGGGATAGAAATCGGTCACGGTGGCACCCGCGCCGTGGCCTTGGATCTGGAATCCTCGCAGATCCGTGCCGAGGCGTGGGTGCCGCATGATTGGATCGAGGGGCTGCCTGCGGGCTACCGCGAGCAAGACCCCGCGCAGTGGCTCGCGGCGGTGGATCGCGCGGTGCGGCAGTGCCTGGCGAGCCTGAATGGCGAACAAGGCCGGGTCGCGGCGATCGGCGTGGCAGGTCCGCAACGCGGGTTGGTGCTGCTAGACGAGGCGAACCGAATCATCCGCCCGGCCAAACTCGCCGGCGACATTTCTGTGAAGCGGCAGGCCGATGAAATCGCGCGGGCCTTCGGCGGGGCACCCGGCTTGATCGAACTCGCCGGACAAGCGCCGGGTGTCGAGTCGGCGGCGGCCGAGTGCCTGTGGCTGAAACAACACGAGCCGTATCATTTCCAACGCGCCGCGAGTTTGCTCACCGCGCAGGATTTCATCGGCTACTGGCTAACAGGCGAGCGGGCGACTGAGCCCGGCAGCGCGTCGGCCACCGGATTGTTAGACATCCGCGCGCGCCAGTGGTCGGCGGAGTTGTTGGATTTCATCGATCCGCGGCTTGGCGCGCTGCTGCCGCCGGTGCGGGCCTCGGGGGCGCCGCGCGGCCTGCTGCGGCCCGCGCTGGCCCGCGAGTGGGGAGTTTCCGAGATGGTGCAAGTCGGCGCGGGCAGCGCCTCGCCGCTGTTAGCCGCTCTGGCCGCCGGCTGCGTGTCGCATGGCACGGTGGCGGTGGAACTCGGCGCGGCGGGCACCATCGTCGGCGTGGGCGACTCGCCGGTGATCGACCATCGGGGAGAAATCACGCCGTTGTGCAATGCGACGGGCACCTGGCTCGGCCTCGCGACGACGACCAACGCGGCCCTGGTTCCGGAGGTTTTGCGGCGCCACTACGGCTGGACCGCGCAGCAGTTCGAGTCGATGGTGGCAAGCGTGGCACCGGGGGCGGACGGGCTGATGCTGCTGCCTTATTTCACCGGCGAATCGATTCCGCGGCTGCCGGATGGCACGGGCGTGCTGCACGGGATCACGCCGGCGAATTTCACCCCGGCCCACATGGCCCGCGCGGCGGCGGAGGGCGTGGCGTTAGGCCTCGGCTACGCGATGAGCCGGTTGCGCGATCTCGGCTTCGATCCGCCGGAGATCCGCTTGTTAGGGCCGGGAGTGGTTAGCCCGGTGACGCGGCAGTTGTTAGCCGATGTCTTCGGCACGCCGGTGGTCCCCGTTTCCAGCCGGCAGGGAGCTGCGGTCGGGGCGGCGATGCAGGCGGCGGTGGCCTTTTTCAACCAAAGCGGCGAGTCGCTCGGCTTCGAGGAAATCGCCAGCTATCTGGTCCACGGCGACTCGGAACTACGTTGCGATCCCGACCCGCAGGCGCACGCGATGTATCAGGAACTGATGTCCCGCCAGCAATACCTCGTCGATACGCTTCATCCGGCCGGGTTCCTCTGACAAACGATGAGCACCGCCAAACGCACCGAGATTCGGGGAAATCGCAAGGCGGAAGTCCTTGGCACGCTCGCCGGCTGGTTCATGAAGGGCTGGTGCGCGACCCTGCGTTACGAGGTGGACGACCGCTGCGGCATCACCGTGCGGGATGCCAATTTGCCGCCCGTCATCTTTGCGCTGTGGCATAACAGGATTTTCACCATCCCGCCGATCTGGTGGCGGACCGGTGGCAACGGCCGGAAATCCGTGGTGCTCACCAGCGCCAGCAAGGACGGCGCGATCCTATCAAGCGCGATGGCGGTGTTCGGCCTCGGTGCCGTGCGCGGCTCGTCGTCGCGGCGGGCGGTGGCGGCCTTGATCGGAATGAAACGTGCGTTGAAGGAGGGGCTCGATGTCTGCATCACCCCCGATGGCCCGCGCGGCCCGCGCTACGGTTTCCACCCCGGCGTCATCAAGATCGCGGAGTCCGCCGGCGTGCCGATCGTGCCGATTCACGCGCACTATTCCTCCGCCTGGCGCTTGAAAACCTGGGACGGCCTGGTCATCCCCAAGCCCTTCAGCCGCGTCACCGTGGTCTTCGACGCGATCATCGTCGTCCCACCCAAGCTTGACGAAACCGCCTTCCAAGCTCAACTCGACCGCGTCCAAGCCATCCTCCTCACCGGCGTGGACGACGCCTGAAAAATTTCTCCCATGAACTCACCGAAAATCCTCGATGGAAAATCCGTGGCCGCCGCCGTGCTCGACGAGTGCCGCGCGGAAACCGCCGCACTGTTAGCCAGAGGCATCAAGCCCGGCCTCGCCGTGGTCCTCGTCGGCAGCGATCCCGCATCACAAGTCTATGTCGGGTCAAAAGCCCGCACCTGCGCCGAACTCGGATTCCACTCGGTGAAGATCGAATTGCCTACGGAAACGACCCAGGAGGAGCTCCTCCAAGTCGTCCGCGATCTCAACAACGACCCCGCCGTCCACGGCATCCTCGTCCAATCCCCGCCGCCGAAGCACATCGACGAGGAAGCCGTCATCCGCGCCATCGACCCGCGCAAGGACGTCGATGGCTTCCACCCGGAGAACGTCGCCAAGCTCGTGTTAGAAGACCCCTCAGGCTTCGTCCCCTGCACCCCGGCCGGCTGCATGAAGCTGCTGGAAATTTCC
>JANOZJ010000205.1:0-24129 GCA_031429315.1 Akkermansiaceae bacterium | reverse complement strand
GCCTTGAACTTCGGATTCGATTTGCAGATGACGTAAACCGTTCCTTTGCGTTTCACGACTTGGCAATCGGCGTGACGGCGTTTGGCGGAGGCGAGGGATGAGAGAACTTTCATGGCGTGAGATGGTTGAAAAATGAGCGGTGACACCGGTCGCCGGGGCGCGGAAACTAGCCGGACGACCGGTCTTGTAAAGCCATTTCTCGGTCGAAAATGGGATTTCCCGGGCGAGTTTCAACCCTAACCCTGAGTGTATTTAAGTTTCCCGTAATTTGGACTTCCCGAAATCCGGACGAGCGTTAAGTCTGAGCCATGAAAATGCTCCTCGTGATCGTCGCGGCCCTCGCGCTGAATTCCTGCAACACCTTGATCGGCCTCGGTCGTGACACCAAGGAGGGCTACCTATGGACGAAGAGCAAAATCCAAGGCAGCGGTGGTGGTGGCAGCGAGCCGGACACTTCCGGTGCGCCGGTGTATTGATCCGGGCGGGAAAGATTCAGGTTTCCGATGGCCTGTGGCTCTGCTTGAGTTCAAGCGTGACCTTTGCCAGTAAAATCACCATCGCGCGGATCTGCTTGGTTCCGGTGTTCGCGGTGCTGGCATTTTACTACGGCCATACGGTGAAAATCGGCCAACCGGTGGAGGCCTTGCGCTGGTGGGCGCTCGGGGTTTTTGTTTTCGCCGCCAGTACGGATGGTGTTGATGGCTGGATCGCCCGCCGCTTCAACCAATGCTCGAAATTCGGCGCTTTCATCGATCCCATCGCGGACAAGGCGCTGCTGCTAACGGGGGTGATCGTCCTCACGTTTGTCGATTGGGGATCGCCCGGCTGGCACTTGCCGCTGTGGTTCGCGCCGATCGTGGTGGTGCGCGACTGCATCATCTTGGGTGGCATCCGGATCCTGTGGAACCATCAGCGCGAGGTCAGGTTCGCTCCGCATTGGTCGGGCAAAGTATGCACGGTCACGCAGATGTTCGCGCTCGGCTGGGTCATGCTGCGGGTGACTGTGCTCCGTCCGGAAATTCCGTGCCTCGTCGCCGCGATTTTCACCATCTGGTCGAGCGTTGCCTACATCCGCCAGGGGCAGCGGATTCTGCGTGGGGTGAATGAATGAATGCTAGGGACGGGAATGTCCCTGCTCCTTACGTCGGCTGTTCGCCTCTTGCCATCACGACTTTGCCGGTGCGGACGGTCTCGATGATTTCAAATTGCGAGAACATGCTGATGGCGGCGTCGATCTTCGAAGAATTTCCGAAGACGAGGGCGATCATCGAGGTGGGTGTGAAATCGACGGTCTTGCCGCCGAAGTGTTCGATGATCTGAAGCGCCTGCGTTTGTTGGGCTTCGTTGGCGAGGAACTTCACCATGATCATCTCTTTGACGACGGCGTCCTGATCGTCGTGCTCCGAGCAATGGATCACGTCGATGAGCTTGCTGACCTGCATGATGATTTGCGAAAGCCCCTGCGGATCACCGGAAATGCCGATGGTCATGCGGGAGAAATTCGCGTTGCGGCCTTCGGAAACGACGAGGGAGTCGATGTTGAAACCGCGGCGTGAGAAGACTTGGCAGATCCGCATCAGCACTCCGGGTTCGTTGCTCGCGAGTACGGAAAGCGTGTGGGTCGGGCCGCGGGATGGCACCGGGGCGGGAAGCGGAGTGTCAGTGGGCACGATGGTCTGGGGCATGGGAAGTGGTAGTTTTGAAGTTGAATCGGACGGATCGGTCGGATCCGACGGATGGATTAAATCACGTAGAACCGACGGGCTTGGCCATCTTGGTTTTCGGCGCTTCGGTGATCATGTCCTCGAGCGCGGCCCCGGCGGGGATCATCGGGAAGACGTTGTCGGTCTTGACGCACTCGGCGTGGATGAGGATCGGGCCGTCGTTGTAGGCGAGCGCTCTTTTTAACTGCTTGGTCACGTCCGCCGGGCGCTTGATGTGAACGGACGGAATGCCATAGGCACCGGCGAGTTTGCAGAAATCCGGGTTGCCGATGAGATCCACGCCGGAGGTGCGGCCGTCATAGAAAAGCTCCTGCCACTGGCGGACCATGCCGAGGTAGTGGTTGTTGAGGACCACGATTTTGATCGGCAGCTTGTGGAGCGCGGCGGTGGCGAGTTCGAACAAAGTCATCTGGAATCCGCCGTCGCCGGAGATGGAAATGACTGTTTTGTCCGGGCAGGCGAACTGCGCGCCGATGGCCGCCGGGAAGCCGAAGCCCATGGTGCCGGCACCGCCGGAGGAGAGCCAGTGGTAGGACTCGTGGTTTTTGTAAAACTGCGCTGCCCACATCTGGTGCTGGCCGACGTCGGTGGCGACGATGGCCTTGCCGCCGGTAAGTTGATAGAGTTCGTCGATGACTTGCTGCATCCGGAGGCCGCCCTGCTTCTTGTAGCTGAGCGGGAATTTTTTCTTGTAGCCGTCGAGCTTGGCAAGCCACTCGGTGGTTTCCAGCGGGCCGATTTTCTCGTTGATCTCGGTGAGCGCGGCCTTGGCATCGCCGACGATTTCCACATGGGCGCGGACCATTTTGCCCATCTCCGCTGGGTCGATGTCGATGTGGATGATGCCCGCAGTGGCGCAGAATTTCGACGGTTGACCGATGATCCGGTCATCGAAGCGCGAGCCGACGTTGATTAGCAAGTCGCACTCTACCATCGCCTTGTTCGCATAGGCAGTGCCGTGCATGCCGAGCATGCCCAGTGACAGCGGGTGGGTTTCCGGGAAAACGCCCTTGCCTAACAGCGTGGTGGTCACCGGGCAATTGAGAGTTTCTGCTAGGTGCATGAGCTCCTTGTCGGCGCGGGCGATCATGCAGCCTTGGCCGGCGAGGATCACCGGGCGCCTGGCCTTGGCGATGAGGTCGGTGGCTTGCTTCACCGCCGTCGCGGAAATGTTGAGACCGACGCTCGGATCGTAGCCGGGAAGATTGAACGGCGGGTTCATTTCGCCGGAGAATGGACCTTGGGAAATGTCCTTCGGCACATCGATGAGCACCGGGCCAGGGCGACCGGTGGTGGCGATGTGATACGCCTCGCGGGCGATCCGTGGCAGCGAGTTGGTGTCCTTCACCAGATAGTTGTGCTTCACCACCGGGATGGTGATGCCAAAAATGTCCGCTTCTTGGAACGCATCCTTGCCGAGCATCCAGGTCACCGTTTGGCCGGTGATCACGAGCATCGGCACGGAATCCATCATCGCAGTCATCAGGCCGGTGACGGTATTTCCCGCGCCGGGGCCGGAAGTCACCAGCACCGCCGCAGGCCGGCCGGTCGCGCGAGCATAGCCATCCGCCATGTGGACCGCGCCTTGCTCATGACGGACAAGGATGAATTTCATCTTGGTCTTGACCGTCTCGAGCGCGTCGAAAATCGGGATCGCCGCTCCGCCGGAGTAGCCGAAGATGTATTCAATGCCCAAGTCATCGAGGGTCTTGATAAGCGCTTGGGCGCCGTCCATTTGATTTTTGCTCATTAAAATGCGGGTTGGAGGGAAGACCTACTGGCATCATCCGCCTCAATCAATCGAAAATTGCTAATTTATCTCCATCTGCCGCTCTAGCCGATTTCAAATTCCCCGAAGTTCCCGACTTTTCCCCACAATGGATGAGGAATGGTGTCGCACTTTCACGAAACATTCCCGAAAGTCCTGATAACGCCACCATGGTCGGCAAGTCCTCCGCGCAAAGCCCACGCCGCCGGGTTGAATCCACACCCGCGCCCGATTGACCGCCGTGGCCGACATTTCGCGTGTTGCGCGCCGGGGCTTTCCCGGCAAGTCTTGCGGCGGAGAAAATGACCACATTCGCATCATCCACGCGTCAAGGAGACGGTCGCCTGTGGGCGCTTGCGCTCGGGTTGTCGCTGGTGGTCAACGTGGCGATTCTCGGAATCGCGGGCTTCGCAATCTTGAAAACGCAGGTTCTCCGCCAATCCCAGCCCGTCACCACTTCGCCGCCGGCCGAGTCCGTGACCACAGTTACCATTTTCCCCGAGTTCGCTTCCACCACAGCAAGTCCTGCGGTCGCGCCAAGCCCCGCAGAGGCGACTCCAGTCCAACCCCGTTTCGCCCGAACCAGCGAGGACCAGACCGCCGCAGTTCCGGAGAAATCCCCCTTCATCGGCGAGCGGAACACCCAGGCCACCAGCGACCGCAGCCCGGATCTAACCGCGCCTCCCTTACCCTCCCAGGCCGGCCCCGACCGTGATGACCTTGAAACCACGGCAAGCACCTATCAGGACGGCAAGCTCGGCAGCAACCAGCCCTCCCAACCGCAGGAGTCGATGCCCGCGCCGCCGTCGCCCACGCTTCCGGATCCGGCGATGGCTGAGAATTCGACCGCAGGCGAAAGCGTGGAAACTCCCGGCCACGACGACGCCAAATCCAGCCCGCCTCCTCAGGACACCTTGTTGAACGGCCCCTCGCCCGTGGACGTTCCCGTTCCGCGGGTTCCCGAGGTGACATCGGAAATCAAGCCCACTCCCGAAAAGCGCCCGAAACAAGGAGCTTCCGCCGCCACATCCACCCCGACACCCACCGCCGCCAAGCCTGCCACCGACCCCGGCTTCGCGGGCTATCAGCGCAAGGCCGCCATCGTCGGCTCGATTTCCCGCACCGGTCGCAGCGCCCTGGATGTGGTGGACTCGCCGCTCGGACGCTATCAGGCCGTCATCAGCCGCGCCGTCGAGCAGGAGTGGCAGCGCAACTGCGTGAGGCACCGGGATTTCATCACCCCCGGATTTCTAACGGTCAGGTTTTTCGTGGAAACCAGCGGCAAAGTCCGCACCGTGCGGTTCGTCGGCACCATGGAAACCGGCGAGGTCCAAAAAGGCTTCACCCTCAGCGCCATCCGCGACGCCGAGATCCCCGCCATGCCTGCCGCAGTCAAAAAAGACTTCGACAAGGAACCGCTCGAACTCATCTTCAACTTCTATTTCTAACAAATCATCATGATTGACATCTCCAGCTCCATCCTCGCGGCAAACCAATTGAGCGGCTTCGGCACCGCTTGGGATTTTCTCCACAACGGCGGCATTTTCATGATCCCACTCGGACTCACCTCGGTCGCGGGGATGATGGCCATTCTCTACAAGGCCCTCTCACTCTCCAGCGGCCGCGTGATCCCGAGGGCGCTCGCCCACGAAGTCGCGCAGTTCCAACACCGCGTCGCCGCGGATAGAGTGGAATCCGTTCTATCCGAAATCGAAAAGGGCGGCAGCGTCCTCGCCCGCCTCTCAGCCGTGGTGCTCAAGCATCGCGGCAAATCGCGCGGCGAAATCACCCACGCCGTCGAGTCCGCCGCCCGTGAGGAAACCGTCCATCTCCACGCCGGGATCGGCGTGCTCGACACGGTCATCACCATCGCCCCGCTGTTAGGGCTGCTGGGCACCGCCTCGGGCCTCGTCCTGATTTTCCAAGGCCTGGGCAACAACTCCGACCACCTCGCCATCGCCCGCGGCATCGCCGAAGCTCTCACCACCACGATCTTGGGCCTCGCCATCGCCGTGCCGTGCGTCGTCGCCCACGGCTACTTCATCCGCCGCATCGAAACGCTAACAGCCCGCTTGGAGTCCCTGCTTGCCGGCCTCTCGGCGGTCTGTGAGAAATCCACCCCACACGCCTGATCCGCCATGCGTTTCCATCGCCCCAAGACCACCCGCAGCCAGATCGCGGTCATCCCGATGATCGACATCCTGTTCGTCCTGCTGGTCTTCTTCATCGTTTCCACCGCCTTCAAGAAGCCCCGCGACGTGCTCCGCATCGAGCTGCCGACGGTCCATGAAATCCCTTCGGACAGCGTCGCCGACGTCCGCTCCACCATCGCCTTGGACGCGTTGGGAAATGTCACCCTGGATTCCCTCTCAGTCCCCGAGGGGCTGTTGGAATCCTACCTCACCGCCTATCAGAAACAGAATCCCGGCCGCAAGCTCGAGCTCGAGGCGGACAAAAGCATCCCCCTCGAGCGCCTGCTCAAAGTCTGGGACTCGCTCACCAAAGCCGGCATCCAGATCAAAGACGTCCCCGCCCGCATCAAGCTTCCCAAGTAACAGTCCCATGAAACTCATCGCCCTGCTCGCCGCCATGTTCACTTCGCTCGCCACCGCCCAATGGGTCAACCTCTGGCCCGGCGAGGCGCCCGGCGCGAAGCCTCTTCCCGTCGGCTCGGAAACCAACAAAGACGGCCGCCTGGGCGACATCGAAATCCCCCAATACCAGGTCTATCTGCCAGACCCGGCCAAAGCCACCGGCGCGGCCGCGCTCATTTTCCCCGGCGGCGGCTACGGTATCCTCGCCGCCAACCACGAGGGCCGCGACTACGCCACATGGCTCAATGAGCGTGGCATCGCGGGCATCGTCGTGAAATACCGGGTCAGCGGCAACCCCGCGCTCGGCTATCAGTTCCCGGTTCCGTTCCTCGACGCCCGCCGCGCCATCCGCACCGTTAGATCCAAGGCCGACGAGTGGGGCATCGACCCGAAGAAAGTCGGCGTGATGGGCTCCTCCGCCGGCGGCCATCTCGCGAGCCTCTGCGCCACTCGCTTCGGAGACACTTTCCCTGAGGAAGGCAAGGACGACATCGACAAACAAACCTGCCGGCCGGACTTCGCGATTCTCATCTATCCGGTCATCTCCATGGACGCCACTGTCAGCCATTCTGGCTCGCGCAACAATCTGTTGGGCAAGAACCCGACCGCAGAAACGCTTGCAAAGTATTCCACCGACAATGCGGTGACCAAAGATACGCCGCCGGTCTTCCTTCTATCAACCTCGGACGACGGGGTCGATTGCCGCAACAGCTTGGCATTCGCCACGGCCTGCAAGGCCAACGACGTGCCCATCTCACTCCACCTCTTCGAATCCGGCGGCCACGGCTACGGCCTCAAGGGCAAAGGCGATCTCGCCACCTGGCCGCTGCTGCTAGAGCAATGGCTTGCTAGAAAGTTTCCTAAACCATGATGGACGGCTCACTACTCGTACTCGGCATCGCCGGGCTGGAACTTACCCCGGCCGAGGCGGCGCTGTTCCGCAAGCTGCAACCGGCGGGCTACATCCTGTTCTCGCGCAACATCGCCACCGCCCACCAGACGCGGAAGCTCACCGATGACCTCCGCGATTTGTCGTCGGAGGTGCCGATCATCGCCATCGACCAAGAGGGCGGGCGGGTCACGCGGACCAAGGAAATCGCCCCGCCACTACCGTCCGCGCCGGCGCTCGCCGCCTTGGGCAACCCGCAGAAAATCGCGGAAGCGGGAGCTTTCACCGGCGATCTGCTCCGCATGTTAGGCTTCAACCTGAACTTCGCGCCGGTCCTCGATCTCGACCATTTCCCGGAGACCCAGAACGCCCTGCGCGGCCGCTGTTGGGGGCGCGATTCGCAGCGCGTGATCGACCACGCCGGGATGTGGAACCGCTGGCTGAGAAAACGCTCGGTCTCAAGCTGCGCGAAACATTTCCCCGCCGGTGGCCGGGCACAATCGGATCCGCACCACGATCTTCCGTCGTCGCCGGTCACCATCAAGGAACTGCTGCGCGAGGACGTCATTCCCTACACCGCGCTGATGCCCGAGCTCGATGCGATCATGCTCGGGCACGTCGAGTTCCCTAACATCGACCCGGATTTCCCCGCCTCGTTGTCGCCGCGCATCGTCCGGCGCTTCCTCCGCGACCAGCTCGGCTTCGACCACCACCTCGTTCTAACTGACGACCTCGACATGGGCGCGATCACCAAGCGCTACGGCCGCGGTCAGGACGTGAAACTCGCCATCGAGGCGGGCAACGATCTGGCGCTGATTTGCCACCGCACGGAGACTGCGGAAGTCGCGGCCAGGGCGGTCGCGGAATTGCCGCACTGGATGACCGAAGAGGCCCGCGACCGGGTGGAGCGGTTCCGCCGGAAGCACTATCCGCCAACCGCTTGGTCCGACATGAAATGGCAGGAAACCTGCGCCTCACTGGCCAAGCTCGCCGCTGAAGTTCCCGAGATCGAGACGCCGCACGCTGGCAGCCCGGTGGCGGATTATTGATTTGCCGACATCACACTTTGCGCGTCCTTACCGTCCTTTCTGATCCACTTGGGATTTTTATGAATTTTTGAATGCAGGGACCGTCGAAGCGGCTACTTTTACCACGAACCAACATGAAATCTATTATTCAACAATCCATCGCAGTTGCGACCGTCCTGTTCACGATCGCCGGCTCGGTCCCGGAATCCCAAGCCGCAAACATGAGACTCAACGGCTCCGGCTATTACACGCTGGGTAACTACGAAGTCTATTCCAACTATGGCAAGGAACAGAGCGGCCGTTATACGAACCTTGGCAGCGACTATTATCACAAGGTGGAGTATGGCATCGATTATGTGGCTAACAACTCATACTCCAGCTCGGGTTCGTTGAGCTATGAATTCTGGGCAATGCCATACTACGGCGCGACCTCCGGAATCGTTCTGATGACCCGAAGACTCGGCCCGTTTTCAAGCCGCGAGGTCAAGGAGGATGTTTGGAAGAACGGCTACGCGATTTCCCTCAATCGGAGCCGTTTTCCAGAGCAAAGCCTGTGGGAACTCACCCGCTACGGCTGGAAATTCCGGGATGCCCTGACGTTCACCCGGAAAGCCTATCTTTGATTTGCTAGAACCCGTGCCGGGACCCGGAGTAACGGATCCCGGCATGATTGCGTCCTGGGCCATGGTCCATTGTTTTCTGCTATTCTGCCGCTCATGAATGCCATCAACCAAGCCGTCGCAGGTCTCGCCATCGCCATCACTTTCGGCTCGGGAGGGTATTTCCTGGGCAAAGGAAAATCGACCGGCAATACCCAGTCAGAACCATCCCGGCAAGGCGGTGAATCCGTCGGCAATCCACACGGAATCGCCGGTCGGAGTGGCCCGCAAGCCATCGCCACTAAGGAACTCCGCGCCAGGCTAGACGCTGAGAAGAACCCGCTCGTGCGCTTCAAGCTCGCCTTGCAGAATCTCGAATCATGGGTGGCGAAAAACCCAAAGGACGCGCTCGATTGGCTGGCCAGCCAACCCAGGAGCGACCGGCGGGACGAAGTGATCCGGATGGCCTTGAACCAGTTCTCCGGAAGCGATGCCAAGGGTGCCGCCGATTGGGCAACGGCAAATCTATCCGGTGACGAATTGAACAACGCGTTCATCGCCATCGCGGAAAACTGGGCGGACGAAAGCGGCCGCGAGGCCGCCACTTGGTTTCTCGGACTCCCTCCGACGCGCGAGCGGGACGGCGCTGTGGAGCACATCTTCTTCGCCTGGGCATCCAACGAACCTGCCGCCGCAATGGCATTCCTCGCTGCCAACCCCGGCGCGGGCGATCTAACTCCCACCCTGCGCCGCGCCGCCCTGGCGGGCTGGGCAAAGAGCGATCCCGAAGGAGCCGTGGCGGCGAGCCTGGCCTTGAGCCGGACTAACAGCGATCCGGACCAATTTGCCAACACACTCGCCAACTGGGCAACCATGGATTTGGAAGGCAGTTCGAAATGGTTGCTGGCCAATTTGTCCGCCAGCACCGAACGGACCGCCGCCGCCCGGGAGTTGGCCACGATTTTCGCGCAACAATCACCGGACGCGGGAGTCGCTTGGCTCGAGAAACTAACCGCCGGCGCGGAACGCGATGCCGCCGCGAGTTCACTGGCGGCCGCCTGGGCGAGAAGCGGTGCGGCCGACGCGGCGAAATGGGCGGCCAGTCAGGATTCCAGCAAACTATCACTAGAAGCGGTCTCGGAGATTGCCCGCAATTTCATGCTGAAAGACGCCGCGGCATTCCTGGCCTGGCGCGCCGCCCTGCCGGACGGCCCTTTGAAAAACCAGGTCAATCAAGCCGGAGATCCGGCAGCTTCCGGGGACGACAACTAGAGCGGTCCGGATCATTTCCCCAGCACCCACGAGATATGCGGGGTGTAAAGGTCCGGCTCTAGCAGGAATGAATCATGGCCCTTGTCGGAATGCACGATGATGTGCATGACATCCACCTTGGCTTCCTCCAGATGCTTCACCAGTTCCGCCTGTTCCTCCGGATAGAAGCAGAAGTCGGAATCGATGGAAAACACCAGCCAGCGCTGGCCCGCCAGTTGCACACGTTCTAGCAAATCGGCGGGAGACTCCGCGTCGCCCTCGTGGGTCGCATCATAGCACGACCACATATCGATGATCCGGAGATAGGTGTTCGCATCGAAGCGCTTCACGAATTTCTTCCCTTGATGCAACATATAACTCTGGAATTGGTCGCGCACCCGGTACCAGGCGAGCACGTCGTCCGGTTGCACGACATCCTGTCGCGCGCGACGCTCGATGGAGTCGAGATGGACGAAGGTCTTGTGGGAAATCATGCGGGCGAGCACCAGGCCGTAGAGCGGGGCGTCTCCGTCATAGTAGTCGCCGCCGTTGAAATGCGGGTCGTTCTCGATCGCGAGAATTTGTTCGAAGAGAATCAGGCGGTTGAGCACCGTCGTTTTGAATCCGGAGGCAATCACGATGACATTCTTGACGCGGTGCGCGAACCGCGTGGCGAAGGTCATCGCCACCAGGCCGCCGACCGACGGACCGACCACTGCGTGAAGCGCCTGGATGCCGAGGCTATCTAGCAAGTAACTGAAAACCTCCACCTGATCCGCCGCAGACACGGCGGGGAAGGAAGCTCCCCACGGTTTTCCGGTCAGAGGGTTCACGGATGCGGGGCCGCTGCTGCCATAACAGCCGCCGAGGTAGTTGGCACAAATGACGAAATACTTGTCTGTATCGACAGCCTTGCCTGGCCCGATCATCGTTTCCCACCACCCGTCGTGCATTTCCGGCTGCCACAGCTCGCCGACGCTTTCGATGCCGGGATTGAGCCCCACGGCGTGATGGGAGCCGGACAGCGCGTGGAACAGGAAGATCGCGTTGGAGCACTCCGCGTTGAGTTCGCCCCAAGTCTCGTAGGCGAGCGTGATCCCCGGCAACAATCCGCCATCGCGCAGCCTCACCGGTTCGGCAGGGCTGCCGGTTTGAAAAAATCGGGTGCGGATCTCGGCGGGCATGGCCGGAGCTTAGGCCTCGTCCGTCATCCAAGGCAAGGGCTTGCTAACGCCCACTTGCCGCCCGCACATTCGCCTGCTAGACCTCTTCCATCCATGAAATCCGCGTTCCTCTTTTCCCTCTCGCTCCTGTTCGGTGCCTGCGCCCCCGCAAACGGTCCGAGCATGATCCCTCCCGGCCAAAGCGGCCTCGGGTTTCTTCCGCCGCAAGCGGAAAAGGGCGTGCTGTTCCGTTACTATCAGCCGAAGGCCGGGTCGAAATGGCAGAACAATTGGACGGCCAAACTGGACCTCACCGGCGTCTCCTGGAACCACGCCCGGACTGCCACGTTGATTTCGCCAAGCCATGTCGTGATGGCCGCCCATTTCGCGCGACCGTCGGACGTGGCGGTGATGTTCCATGACAAAAAGGGCAATGCCTACGAGCGCTTCATCACCGCCGTTAGAACGCCGGGCGTGGGTGACATCACCGTGGCGAGGCTGAACCTGCCGCTGCCGACGGAGGTGAAACATTACCGACTTGCCAACGCGAGCGATGCGACGATCAACCGGCCGGTCATCGTTACGGACCAGACGAGCACGCTGTCAGTTGGCCGGATCGAGGCCATCTCCGGCGGTGTCGTTAGATTGGGTTACGTCCCTGGACTCAATCCGCTCTATCAGCGCAATCTCATCGTCGGCGACAGCGGGCATCCTTCGTTCCTGTGGAAAAACGGCGAGCTGCTCCTGCTGGAAACCCACAGCACCGGCGGCCCAGGAGCCGGTCCGTTTTACGGCGATCCGCAGGTGCAGGCCGCCATCCGCGCCGCGATGGCGGAGATGGGGAATTGATCAGGTGTGGGCCATCGCGGAATTTCCAACGCCAATGACCCGCAGCCTCGCGAGGAAACCTGCAACCACGGCGGTAAAGGCGGAGTCCTTGTGCATCGCCCCGTGACCGCTCGGATCCTGACAAGACGGGAACGGATGGAAAAAGGACTTGCGAGCTTGAGCCATTTGGCGTATTGATTTTGCCGTATGGCACCTCAACCTCTCCAAGATGATCCGGATGACGGCACGACGCTCAGGTCCCCCGTGGCGGTTTACCGGGCCGGCCCGATGCCGGCAGTGGCGGAAGTGATCGACCATTGGCTGACCGTGCTGCAGCGGCTCGGCGTGACAACTTCCGCCAAGGCGGGCAGCACTCTCACGCAAGTCCGGGATGCCCTGCGGCACGGCGTGCCACGCGAGGCTTTCGAACGCATCCGGGGTGACCTGGGCGTGTCTGCGGAAGAGCTCGCGGAAATTTTGGGAATCCCTAACCGCACCTTGGCGCGGCGGACGGAACGCTTCAAACCGGACGAGTCCGAGCGGCTCTTGCGCGTAGGTTCCGTGGTGCAAAAGGCGCTGGATGTGCTGGAAGATAAACAATCCGCCCGCCGCTGGATGACTCAACCCAAGCGCGCGCTCGGAGGCCTAACGCCTCTGCGCTGCTGCGACACGGAGATGGGTGCACGGGAAGTGGAGGCTTTGTTAGGCCGGATCGAACACGGGGTTTTCTCATGATCCGCGCGTTCCGGCTTTGTAAAACGTGTTATCTCAAGACGGCCTTCAGCGGCGAGGGGGCACGGCTCAGTGGCGGGCGCTGGAATTCGCCCGGGCTGGCAATGGTTTACACATCCTCCTCGCTGTCGTTGGCGACGCTGGAAGTGCTCGTGCATTTGGAAGATCCGGAAGCGTTTGCGCGCTTGTTCTCGTGGATTCCGCTGGAAATCCCCGGCGACATGATAGAACGCCTCGATCCCGCGACGCTTCCAAAACGCTGGTGCGATGACGAAACGAACTCCTCCTCTCAAGCCGTCGGCGATGCCTGGCTGCGCTCGATGCGGACAACCGTGTTGGAAGTGCCCTCGGTGGTCACACCCGGCGAGTGGAATTACCTGCTCAATCCGGAACACCCGCGTATCTCCGAAATCCAAACCGGTGAAGCCCGGCAGTTTCAGCCGGATCCGAGGCTGGCGTGGTAGATGGTCTCGCCGATTTGCGGTTTCAAGACATAGACGACGGCGTCGGTGAGCGCCTTGTTGGCGAGATGGACGAGCATCGGGGTCAACGTGCTGGGATGGCAGCCTCTCCATTTCAAACCAATGCCGGCCCGGCCAACCCGGCGCGGATGAGCAGCGGCTCATGGTCGGGATCGCGGCCCATGAAGCGGCGATAGAGTTCGTCCGGCGGGACCGAGTTGCCCTTGCTGAGGATGTGCTCGCGGAAGGCGGCACCGGTGTCTGCGTTGAGCACGCCTTCTTGTTGGAAGCGGGTGAATGCGTCGGCATCGAGGACTTCGGCCCATTTGTACGAGTAGTAGCCCGCAGCGTAGCCAGTCGGGCTGCTGAAGAGATGGCTGAAGCGCCGCATCATCGAGGGCGATCGGGTTTTGAGCGGGGCGAGGTAGTCGGCAAGAACCTCCTGGTCCACGGCATCGAGATCCTTGCCGAGGAAATCGGATAGACGGATGTGGAGTTGGAGATCGAGCTTGGCCAAGGCGAGTTGGCGCATGAAGGCCGAGGCGCTGAGGTAGTTCTTCGCGGCGATCATTTTCACGAACAAATCACCGGGGATTGGTTCTTCGCTCTCGAAATGACGGGCGAAGAGATCCAACGACTCGCGGTCCCAACAGAAATTTTCCATGATCTGCGAAGGCAGCTCGACGAAGTCCCACGGGACGTTGGTGCCTGATAGGGATTTCACGGCGACCTCGCTGAGCAAGCCGTGGAGGAGGTGGCCGAACTCGTGGAAAATCGTCTCCACCTCGCGGTGCGTTAGAAGCGCTGGCTTGCCATCGACGGGCGGACTCATGTTGCCGATGATCAGGCCGAGGTGCGGCTCGCCGAGCGCGCCGGTGTGGAGCGAGTTCATCCACGCGCCGCCGCGCTTCGATTCGCGCGGGTGCCAATCGGCATAGAACGAGCCGAGGTGGGCGGCGGTTTTCGAGTCATGGATTTCGTAGAACTTGCATTCGGGATGCCAGGTCTCGACGAGTTGAGGGTTGAGGGCTGATGATTGATGGTTAGAAGAAGAGTCATGGAACACCGTTTCCAGCTCGCGGATGGTGATGCCGAACAGGCGCGAGGCGATTTCAAACATGCCGGCCATCACGCCACCGACGGGGAAATAGGGCCGCAGCGCCTCCTCGTCGAAGTCGTAGTTTTCCTGGCGTTGTTTCTCCGCCCAGTAGGCGACTTCCCAGGGTTCAAGATCGCTAACAGGCTGGCCGGATTTCGCGGCCTTGTAGTGGGCGAGTTGCTTGTACTCTGCGAGAAACGCGGGGTGGATGCGGGCGTGGAGGTTTTCGATGAAGCCGAGGGCGGAGCCGCCGGTTTTCGCCATGCGCCGCAGAATCGTTAGATCGGCGAAGTGCTCGTGGCCGAGGATTCTGGCCTTTTCCTCGCGCAGTTCGAGGATGCGCCAAACGAGCGCGGTGTTGTCATACTCGCCGTAGCCGCCGACCTTGGACGAAGCCTCCCAGACCTGTTTGCGGATGCTATCGTCGTGGAGATGCTGCATGACCGGGAACATCGATGGGAACTGGAGGTTGAAACGCCAGGCGTTCTCATGGCCCTTGGCGCGGGCGTTTGCAGCAGCCCCGGCCTTCGCGGAATCTGGCAGACCGGCGAGTTTCGCCTCGTCGGTGATGACGAGTTCCCACGCGTTGGTGGAGTCGAGGACGTGCTCGGAGTATTCCTTTGTTAGTTTTGACAACTCGGCCTCGATGGCGGCGATGCGCTCCTCCCTGTCTGCCGGCAGATCGGCACCGGAGTTGCGGAAATCGGCGAGAGTTTCCTGGACAAAGCGCTGTTGGACTGGGGATAGGGATTTGATTTCCGCGCTTTCACCCACCGCCTTGATCACGCTCCACAGACGCTCGTTGAGCGCGAGCGACGAGTAGAAATCCGTGACCTCGGGAAGCATTTTCCCGAGTGCCTCGCGCTGGGCGGGATTGTCGCTAACAGAGTCAAGGTGGTTGAGGCGGCCCCAGCCGTCGTTGAGTTTTTCACTGGCCTTTTCAAACGCGAGGACCGTGGATTCGAAGTTTGCCGCAGCGGGATCTTGCGAGCAGATAGCCTCGATGTTGGCCTTTGCCAGCTCAAGAGCATGGCGGATGTCCGGCTCGACGGCTGCGGGGACGAGGGTGGACCAGCGGATTTGAAAATCGGGTGCAAGGAACGGGTACATTGGGAATAAGGTTAGATGTTATCGGTTATTTGCAGAATGGGGTGACTCGGGGCGGCGGAGTTTTTTCAGAAAATTGGCAGGTGGAATTGTTGGGACGGGTGAACGGCGGTAGTCGGCGAGATTGCGGGTGACGATGAAATCCGCATTCGCGCGCATTTTGGGCATTCCCTCGCACTCCACCGCATTCGTGATTTTTTCACAACTTAATCACTCTAATGGTTTCCGGTGGTTGTTTAGAAGTGTCCCCGTCGTGAATCGAACACGAATCTACAGTTTAGGAAACCATCGTTCTATCCATTGAACTACGGGGACTTCGGATGCCGGAAGGCGGGGAGGAGATAACCGGGCGGTGACGGGCAGGCAAGCCAGTTGTGGTGGCTAGGGCAGGCGCTGGGCGGTGTAGATGCCCTTGGAACCGCTGCAGCGGTAGGCGATGAGGCAGGCGGTGGCGATGTAAAGGCCGTTGCCCGCGCCGAAAAGTTCCATGCCGAGGAAGGTGGCGGCGAGCGGGCGATGTCTCGTCACCCGAGAAGCGCCGGGCGGACCATGCGGGGGTGAGCGCCCACGCCGCGGGGGTGGATTGCTCGGGCTTCGTTTCCCGCTGTTTGACATTGCCGTCGGTCCATGACACCGCGAAATTGCCGTCCGTCTGTGACCCCTTGCCAAGCGCGGCGGATCTGCGGCCCGGCGATTTGCTCAACATTCCACGGCGGCATGTGGTGCTGTGCGCCGGTTGGTCGAATCCGGAGAAGACCTGGATCTACTACTATGAGACCGGCGGCGGGTCGCATTACTGGAAACCCGGGCTGAAAAACGCACCGCTGGCGGCGATGTTAGGTCTTGGCTACAAGCCGCTGCGCTATCGCGGCATGGCGCATCCACCGGTCAGGCCGGGTAGCAGCGCGAAGGAAGTGCTGACGCGCGCGGTGAAAGCGACGGCGGATGTGGTGCCGAATCCGACGGTGGGTGAGCCGTAGTGTGCCGTGAAGTGGGTTTTGGCGGATGGAGGGACTGAGCGTGGTTGCTGCGAGACGCAGCAACCACGTCTATTTGCGCAATCCGTCACTCTAAATCTAAACCCCTTCTCCATCAAAGAAGCCACCAGAGGCGTAGGTTTTGCACTGCCACCAGATGTGAGTTTTGACGAGCAGCATGTTCCAAATATCCTGCGGGACGCTTTTGCCGACTGGCAAATGCTCTGCTGGACAGACCGCTGTTAGATTATGAGGAAATTGGTTGAGCTTCTAAAAATCCAACACCACGCAGATCCGGCGGGTGTGGTTTTCCGATGGAAGCTACCCATGACTACCGTGGCCGAAAATCTCCTCGGCGTAGTTCTCCCGAAGGAACTGGAGATCGGCGCGGTCTTTTTCGCGGTGGGTTTTTTCCTTCATTCGATAGAGCAGGCGGGGGGAGGCGAAGGGGATCGGGACTCCATCGACCTCGCGGATGATCTGGTCTTTTGAGGCTTCCTCGTAACCGATGTTAGTCCTTCTTCGGTCGTATCGAATTCCTCATCCATGCGTCTGCCTCCTCGTGGGAATGAAAACGGAAGACTCCCCTGGGTGTCAGGCGGTGCCCGCTTTCCTTGAATTGGTCGTTGATGAATTCCTGAAGGCCATCGGCGATCGCGAGCGGGTTGACCGGACGCCTACGGCGACCGACGGTCTTGCCGGCGGGATCGTCCAAGTTGATGATGCTCACCTGTTTCATTGAATCCAGACTAGCTCGGGTTGCGGAAATAGGAAGCTTTGAAAAAATGCTAACCCCTGTGGGATCGTATTCTTCGGAGAGCATCTGCGCCCTCGCCGAAAACATCGTCGATTCTCGCGCGACGCAGGTCTTTGGCGAGGGCGTCAAAGACAACACGCGAGGCGCGTGTTCTCCCCATCAGAGAAACTGAGCGGACTCATGACTGCCACCTCTCAATGGCCAGCCGGATTCCGGCGGCTTTGTGGAGGGTTTCCTCGTATTCCTTTTCCGGATCGGAATCGGCGACGATGCCGGCTCCGACTTGATAGACGAGGCGGTCGCCGTCGCGGACGAGAGTGCGGATGGCGATGTTTAACGAACTCTCGCCATTGTAGCCGAGCCAGCCGATGGCTCCGCAGTAGATGCCGCGCGGCGCTTGTTCGAGCTCGCGGATGATTTCCATGGCGCGTTTCTTCGGTGCGCCGGTGATGCTGCCGCCGGGGAAGCAGGCGGCGATGGCGGCGAGGGCATCGACCTCGGGCCGGAGGGTGCCGGTGACGGTGGAGACGAGGTGGTGGACTTGGGCAAGGGTTTCGAGCCGCAGCATGTCGCTGACTTCGACGCTGCCGAATTCGCAGACCTGGCCGAGGTCGTTGCGGAGGAGGTCGGTGATCATGACGAGCTCGGCGATTTCCTTGGCGGAGGTTTGGAGTTCGTAGGCGGAACGGCGGTCTTCGTCGGGATCGGGAAAACGCGGGCGGGTGCCTTTGATCGGGCGCGTCTCGATGCCACGGCCGGAGATTTTAAGGAAGGATTCCGGCGAGGAGCTGAGGATTTCGCGGCCGTCGAGCTTGAGGTAGGCGGCCATCGGCGCGGGCGAGGCGTCGCGCAGGATTTCGTAGAGGCTGAAGAGGTCGCCGCTGACGGTAGCGGCGAAGGCTTGGGAGAGATTCGCCTGATAGATGTGGCCGGCGGCGATCCAGTCCTTGATGCGGGCGACGCTGGCGGTGAATTTCCTGCGGCTGGCGAGCGGGGTGAAGGGGGAAATTTCGGCGGAGCCGCAGGTGTCGCGGAGCTGGCTGGAGAGGTCGCCGGTCTCCCACCAGGTGGCGTCGCGGTGGCTGAAAACGAGCATTTCTGGGTAGTCGCCGAAAACGAAACCGCCCTCGTAGTCGATCCAGCCGCAGAGTCCGCCGACAGGGAAACCGTGATCACCCGCGAGCTTCGGTCCGTTCGCGAGGGCGGCGCGGAGGATTTTCAGATCGGCGGAAACATGGACATTTCCCCGCAGGACTTGCGGTGGATTGGCCGCGATGACCGAGATCGGGCGGGAGCCGCCTGATGGGAAATTTCCCGCCGTGTCAAAAAACATTAGGCCGTCGAGATGCCGCAAGCGCCCCGCCACCTCCACAGGTGACAAGCCATCGAGCCGGAGCGGACTCGCCACGGGTCGCATCAGGGAATCCGCCATTGCCGCCCGAAACAATGCCTGGCGCCCCTCCGAGGCAAGCCGGAAACACGACTGTTGCAGCAATCGGGCGCTTTGATTGGATCGGTATTTCGATTGAAACCCCGTTTAGGTGGAACTCGCCCTTGAGCGCGCTTTCAAATTCTGAGTCGATGAGTGAATCCGGCCAATTTTCATCCCTCCCTGCCATGACACTCGTCGCCGAACTGAATCAGAAAGCCATCCTCATCCGCGAGCTTGGCTTCGTGCCCCCCACCAAGGAATCCTCCTCCCATTCAAAAATCAAAAATCGTCATTCATCAATCCATCCCTCTTCCCATGGGCTACACCCTCACATCACCCGCCGCCAAGCTCTGCCGCATCCAGGCCTGCCACAGCCTCTGCGCGTGAATTCTCAGGCTCAAATCCCGCGACCCCGGACTCCCCTCGGATTTTGTCATCTACGACGAGCAGGACAGCATCGACCTGATGCGCAAATGCCTCAAAGCCCCCGACATCAGCCCGGACTCACTCTTCCAACAGCTCTCGCAGATGGAAACCTGTGGCGACACTTATTGAGATCAACCTGCGAAGAATCATTTTCTGTATTGTCGGGCTTCGCTTCATGTAATACAAATACGTCATGCAAACACTGGTTCTGCGCATCCCCGACGACTTAGCCAGGGAACTGGATGCTGAGGCAAAGAAGGCCCATCTGACAAAATCGGAAGTCGCCCGCAGGCGGCTCATCGCGGCAGGCTCGCAAAGCCCCGATGCCGCCTCCGGCTTTGATCTGATCGCCGATTTGGTCGGCACCGTAGAAGGCGGTCCTGCCGATGTGAGTGCGCGGAAAAAGGAATACCTGAAATTGACAAGTTATGGGAAATCCCCTCATCGTTGATGCTTCGTTTCTCGTCGCCCTCTGGCGGAAGAACGATCAGAACCACCCATGGGCCATCCAACAGGCGCAGCTTCATCCACCACCATGGGTCACCTGCGAGTCGGTTCTTTCCGAGGCGGATCACCTCCTCGCCCCCGAAGGCTGCGCCACCCTCCGCCTTGCCTGCCGCCGCGGTGCCCTCCGGATTGCCCCGCTCCATGAGGATGCCTTCATCCCGGTCCTCGATCTCTTGGACAAATACGCCGATATCCCGATGAGCATCGCCGACGCCTGTCTGGTCCGCCTCACGGAAATCCTGCCCGATCCACTCCTTCTCACCACCGACTCCGACTTCAAAATCTACCGTCGTCTCGGCCGACGGGTTATCCCTACGCGAATGCCCTGAAATTCCGCCCACAACCCGCGCCGCCCTCGCCCGCAATCTCGACTTCCTCGCCACCGACGACGCTAGCATCCCCATCCTCACCGTCCACCAATCCCCAAGAGCCTCGAATTCGACATCATCTCACTGCCATGACACTCACCGCCGGACTCAATCAAAAAGCCAAAGCCATCCTCATTCGCGAGCTTGGACCCGTGGACTACGCACCGTTTATTCAACAATACGAAGAGGGATCAGGGAACTACACTGCTGACCGTCATCAATGGCTCGGCGAAGAAAGCGCCCGGACCCTGCATGAACAGGCGACACAACTTGCTGCCAACGGCGAACTCCTTTGCCCGGGCGGGGCAAAACCACACAGCTCGGACGGTTGAAAGCAGGTTCGAAAATCCCCGGATTGTTAATCCGTGAGCAATGACCCCATTTAGGCGAGGAGCTGAGGATTTCACGGCCGTCGAGTGCGAGGTAGGCGGCCATCGGCGCGGGCGAGGCGTCGCGCAGGGTTTCGTAGAGGCTGAAGAGGTCGCCGCTGACGGTAGCGGCGAAGGCTTGGGAGAGATTCGCCTGATAGATGTGGCCGGCGGCGATCCAGTCCTTGATCCGGGCGACGCCGGAGGTGAATTTCTCGCGGCTGGCGAGCGGGGTGAAGGAGGAAATTTCGGCGGAGCCGCGGGTGTCGCGGAGCTGGCTGGCGAGGTCGCCGGTTTCCCACCAGGTGGCGTCGCGGTGGCTGAAAACTAGCATTTCTGGGTAGTCACCGAAAATGAAACCGCCCTCGTAGCCGACCCAGCCGCAAAGCCCACCGAGGGGGAAACCGCAGTCGCCCGCCAGCTTCGGCCCTGCAGCGAGAGCGGCGCGGAGGATTTCGCGGTCGGCGAGAGAAAAGATGCTGCTTCCACGATCCGCTCAGGACGGGCGGCGATCACGGAAACCGGGCGGGACGCCCCCAAGGGGAAATTTCCCGCAGTGTCGAAAAACACAAGGCCGGGCAGGTGCCGCAAACGCCCGGCCACCTCCACGGGTGACAGGCCATCGAGGCGCGTCGGCCTCGTCACGGTTCGCATCAGGGATTCCTCCATCGCGACAAGAACCAACTCCGCCGCAGTGTGCGGTGGCAAGCTGGAAACACGCGCGACGGCCGCTTTCCCATGGGCGGCCCTTTTCCTGTCGACATCACGATTCCGGCACTTTTTTGTCCGTTTTCCTACAGGAGCTGGCACTAGTCTCATGAATGCCGACCGCTTCAGGAAAAACTGATCAGTCACTGCTGGACGATTTCGTCCGTTGCGGCGATGAGTCTGCATTTGCGGAGCTCACGCGGCGGCATCAGGCGATGGCGTTTGCGGCGGCCTACCGGATCTGCGGCGACCGTGGGGAAGCGCAGGACATCCTGCAGCAGGTTTTGATCGTCCTCGCAAGGCGGGCGGGAGAACTCGGCGAGTTTCGCTGCCTGAGTGCCTGGCTGCACCGGGTTGTGATTCTAGAAGCGAAGAAAGCCCGGCGGAAATCCACCAACCGGAGGGTACGCGAAACCATGGCCTATCAGATGAACGAACTGTCGCAGGAGGAACAGAATTTTCCCGAGAAGATCACGCCGGAGCTGGACCTCTCCCTGAACGCGATGGGCCAGAAAGACCGGGAGGTGCTCACGCTGCATTACCTCGAAGGCCACACCTTCAAGTCGATCGAGCAGCGGTTGGGCGGCACGGCGGAAGCCTGGCAAAAACGCAGCGTGCGGGCGCTGGAGAAACTGGCGGATAAATTGAGAAGCCGTGGTGTGACGGTCTCCGCCGTGGCGCTAAGCGCTTATTTCGTCAACGCACGGGCGGACGCGGGAGTCACTGCGTCATTTTTGAGCACCATCACCCGGAAAGCGCTCGACGAGGGGGCGAAGCAGGCGGCGGGCACCTTGGGACAAACCGCCATTTTGCTTACTATGAAAACAGGAATCGCGATCAGTCTGACAAGCGGCGTTCTGCTCGCCTACGGGTGGGGGATCGTCACGCGGAAAAATCCAGTCACTCCGGCGACGGGCTGGGCGCAAGCCGTGACGGAAGCGGGATCGGAAACGGAATTGGCACTGCGGGACAAGCGTGACCGGGGATTCACGATGGAACTCGTGAAGCAGGCGGTGGCCGAATACGACGGGGCGAGAGAACCGGATCCACTCGTGGAAAGCCGCTTGCGGAGTCTAATGTTCCTGGTTCCTCAGAACCATTTGGAGGAGGTCTTTCAAGTGTTGATGACCACCAAGGATCACCAACGGTTCGAGCAGGTGGTGGCCGCTCTGTTCGGCAGTTGGGCGGAGCGCGATCCGGCGGCAGCGCTGGCCCGGGCAAAGGAGGCGGGGGATTTATCGTATCAGGCGCGACGGGCTGTGATGGTGACTTGGCTGAACCTGGATCCCGACGGCGCGCTGGCCGTGATGCTGGCGGGCAAGTCCAGTGATGACCGGGGTTTCCTCACCGAATATGTCACTTATCAGTGCGAACGAAAACCCCAGGAAGCCGCGCTGCTGGTGGACCGAGTCGCCAGGGATTGGCCCGAGGCGGACCGGCCGTTGTTCGAACTGGTGGCGAAACTCTGGTCGCGCACCGAAGCGTTGGCCGCCGGGGATTGGGTGGCGTCCTATCCAGATGAAGAGGTGAAGCAGAAGCTCCTGAAGTCGATCGCGGTGGACGTGGCGAAAATCAGCGGCTTCGACGGGCTGGTAA
The DNA here is from genome assembly GCA_031429315.1 of Akkermansiaceae bacterium. Lineage (GTDB taxonomy): Bacteria > Verrucomicrobiota > Verrucomicrobiia > Verrucomicrobiales > Akkermansiaceae > Luteolibacter. The sequence goes on along the minus strand of JANOZJ010000205.1, from coordinate 1,747 downwards.
TCGCCAATCACATCGATGACGAAAAGGCGCGGCGGGAAGCCCGCAACGACGCGATCTACTGGTGGGCGACCACGACCGGAGGCATTTCGCTGATCCCGGGCCAGGCCAAGCCGGTCCGCGATATCTCCGGAGGGTTCCCCGACGACTGGACCAACGAGAACATCCGGACCTTCGCTTTCGCCACGATGATCAATTATGCAAAAAACCTGCCGGATCTACTGAGGATCGCCAAGGACGACGGGCAGCGGATCCTGATTTACGAGAGTGCCGTGAGAGGCTCCGGCTGGAGCAATCCCGCCGCGGTTACCGAGGCGGCCGAGCAATTGCCCGATAGCTTTGCTGCCACGCCCGAGGGGAAAGAGACGCTGAAGGTCTTCATTCGGCGGTGGAGTGAAATGGATCCAAAGGCGGCGGACACCTGGCTATCGGGACAGCCGCCCGGACCGAAAACGGACATGATGCGGGCGGGACTGAAAACGGAGGGAGCAAAGTGAAATTTTGGAGCTACGCAGTCGCGCTGTTGTTGGGCGTGCTGATAGGGACGGTGCTGGTTCGCACGGTAATTCCATCTCAGAGCGCTTCGACCCGCTCGGAGATCGGAGGAAGCCGGCAAACCACACGGGTGCCGGAGCCAGTAGGAGTAAGCATCAGCCGGATGATTTCCGCCGAAAGCACCGCGATGAACGAAAGCGTGCCCATCAACAAGGCGCTCGACGTTCTCTTCGCCGAGCGGAAAAGCCCGATGCGGACCCGCGCGTTCCTGAAAAACCGGATCCAGATGATGACGATCCATCAGCTCACCCAGGCGCTGATAAATGGAGACGTGCAGTCGGCAGCGGAGCTCAGAGAGGTCGCGCAGAGACTGGCGAAGGAAGATCCGGAGGGAACATTCAACCACCTTGAGGCGCAGGAACTCCGGGTTTACGGAATGGAGAACATTTATGCTTTCGTGGACGCATTGCTCCAGACTTGGGGAGACTCGGACGCCGTTGCCGTCATGAACCGGCTGAAAAAAATGAAGCGCGGAGGATCCCAGCAGGACTTCTCGCTGCGGTTCAGCGGCTATTGGGCAAAAATCGATCCCGCCGCTGCGGCCCGCAATTTCGATGATCTCATCTATCTGCGCAACATGCAGGACCGGGGTGACATGGTTTTTACCGACAGCAGCTATGCCGCGGAAATTGTGAAGTCGTGGACCCAGAAAGACGAAACCGGCATGCGGGATTACATCGCAAGTCTACGCGGAGGCCGGGAGAGGGACGCTCTGAATAGTGCGTTGAAAAAACTGGATGAACCGAAGCACTGACTTGGCGGATTTCACGAAGGGAAGGGATATGGCCGATTCAAATCGGACGAAAATGCCCGCAAACCGACTCTAGGGTTGCCAAATTACGCGACTCGACTAGCAATTCGCCCCCGGCGGAATTCCGCCAACTACGCAATCTAAGTAAAAACTGGCATGAAGGACCTCAGCAAATACCGCAACATCGGCATTTTCGCCCACGTTGATGCGGGCAAAACGACCACCACCGAACGCATTCTAAAGCTCACCGGCAAGATCCACAAAATCGGCGAAGTTCACGATGGCGCATCCACCATGGACTTTATGGATCAGGAAGCCGAGCGCGGCATCACCATTCAATCCGCCGCCACCACCTGCTTCTGGAAAGGCTATCAATTCAACGTCATCGACACCCCCGGCCACGTGGACTTCACCATCGAAGTTTATCGCTCACTCAAAGTTCTC
>JANOZJ010000204.1:0-1928 GCA_031429315.1 Akkermansiaceae bacterium | reverse complement strand
AATTATCATCCCAATGCCCGGAAGGTCGTTAGTCATACAGGTGAATTGCTATGGTGTGGTTCTTCAGTCTCTGGCGAACGTCAGAAGCGCTGGAACCGGCCAGCAATTGAAAGGAAAATGATCATGAAATTGAGGTGCTTATGGCCGGTTCCCAGCCGCGAATTGTTCGCCATTTTTGTTTGATTAGTGTGCCGAGGTAACCCGATGCCTTCATCATTTGAGTCTCCATTGATGCTCCCCAATCCATACGTCTTTGTCACTCCAGGTGACATCGGCAGCCCCGACGAACGGGATATCGCCCTGATGAAGGCGCCGTCCTGATGCGTCGAACAATCGCCCGATCGCCCCGCCTTCGTCAAAAGCTCCGAAACTTGGAAGTCGATAGACAACGACATAATATCTGCCATCAGGGCTGGACTCACGAAAGGCTTCGGCGGCAGAACATCGGTATTTGGCATACGCGCTCGCCGAACCGACCAAGAATAAGATCGACGCAACCAACGAGAATCGTGTCCATGTTCGCTTCGTGGCGAGAGTGAGAAATGCCGCGATAGCCGTCGCAACGATTGCCCAGCCGACAACGGCTATGAGGATCCAAATATTCATTCTGAGCTCTGGCTTGGCATTTCAGGCGAACGTCAAATGTCCGCCCACGGGCGCTAATGAGAAGGAGGTTGAAAAGTGATTGCGGAGCTTATGGCCCGTTGGCGCGTGACGGCTTGCTCTCCACTCTTCATCTCTTTGAGTTACCATGAAAGCTGACATAACATTAAGAACTACAGTAAAAGGATCTCACTACGTGATCACTCCGGACCCGCGCCCCGAGGGGCTCCAGGGGGAATGGATTCCGCAGTGGTATCTCCACCACTTCTCGGAATACCGTCAGGGGGCAGCAAGTGATACTTGTCCGCACGCTCGCCCTCCGACTCTAATGCTTCCCGCCGTAATATCCGATATTCCGACCCTCGCGTTGGATGAGCATCAGTCTCGTGAATATCGAAGGGGATCACCAAAACTTTGCACCTGTGGAGGTCGCAGTCATCAAGATCCACCTCAAAATCGAATCCCCCTTCAGACAGAGATCCGACCGGCCACCAGCCGGAAAGGGTTCTTCCGTCGTCTAGCTTCACGGTTGCTTGGATTTCGTATGCGGTCACGGCGTGTGAGTCTTATTTCTTTGGAGAACAGTGGTATTCGTATCACCTCCGAAAGTGATATCCGAAAGCAACCTTTCGGGAGCATGGGCCAGCATTCCTTGATTTGACAAGGCTTTTCTGGGTGACGGGTGTGCATATCAGGCTAGGCTGCGCGTTGCCTTCGTGGGTGACTTGCCATGCCTGATATTAGTCCACGGATGAACCGGGAGTCTCGAGATCCGGCAACGGCAGATGCCCGAAAAATGAAAAAGTGTTCAGAAGAACACTTTTAAATTGACATGAGTCCGGGGATTTCATTCTTAAGTCGGCATGAATGCGACGAAGACACGTTGGTGTTGGCGGAAGGATCTGGCGGAATTCCGGGGTCTGACGGATGGGGAGAGGGCGGGTTTTTTGTTGGTGCTGGAATGGTTTGAGAATTTCCGGCTGCGGCATGAGTTGCCTGCGGGCCGGGAGGCGGCGAAGGCGTTTTGGCGGTCAGAGGTGACGCGAGAGGGGCGGGAGCGGGAGAAATGGCAGCTTGAGCAGTGGGGAGATGCGATCCAGTGGTATTTGAAGTGGCTGGAGGCGTGTTCCGAGTCGGGGGCGGATCACCGGAGTTTGCCGGAACGGCTGAGGTCGGCGGTGCATTCGTCGGGTGCGCGGCGGGGCTTGATGAAGCGGACCAAGCAGTGTTACGGAGCGTGGGCGGCGCGGTATGCGAGGTTTGCAGGGTCGGAACATGCGGTGATGCAGGTGGCGACGGCGACCCGGTTTCTAACGGCGGTGGTG
>JANOZJ010000203.1:0-18408 GCA_031429315.1 Akkermansiaceae bacterium | reverse complement strand
GGCCTCGTTTGGCGAGGTCGCCAAGTTGAGCGTGGACGAGTTGCTGGAAAACGGCAACAGCCTGCGCGGCAACGAGTATGTCATCGAGGGCCAGATCGACGAGAAACTCCAGTGGACGACCGACCGCGGGCAACTGGTCAGTGTGAAGGTCGAGGCTCCCGGCGGCGATGAGTTTGTGGGCATCGAGATTCCCAACCAGTTCAGCAAGCTCAACATCGACACCAAGCAAAAATACGCATTCCGCGTGAAGTTCCGGCAGGGCGGCATCGCCGTGGCCACCGGCGTGAGCCGTCTCTAACGCACCATTTCCACCGCCATGAAATCCCGGTTCCTGCTTCCCCTTTGCCTCGCGAGTCTGGCCCACGCCCAGGTTTACACGCCGCCGCCGGGCGATGAACCGGCACCGGCCGCCACGCCGCAGGACACGGCTCCCGCCGCCGAGAAAAAGCCGGCCGCCAGCGGCCCGCTCGGCCAGGAAATCCCGCTGCTAGATCCGGCGGCCGAGACCATCACCGTGGGTGGCGTGGCCATCCCGTTAGGCGACAACCGCTTGCTCAAGGCGCGCTTCGAGAAATACCTCGCACAGCCCCCAGAGAGTGACGAGGCCGCCGCGAAATACCGCACCACGATCGCGCAAATCCTGGCGGAGATTTCCCCGTTCAAGACTGGCGGACCGAGTATTTCCGCCGGGTTCAAACTGCTGCCGGGAGCTTCCACCTATCCGGGCGATGCGAACCTGTGCGGCTCGCTCGCGGAGTCCATCTACACCGCCATGCTCGCCAAGCAGGACGTGAACGGACTGAAGAAAATCAACGACTCCATGGAGTCCGAGAAGAGCAACATCATCCTGGAGGGTGACCGGATTGCACGGCACGAGAAGGATGTGGCGTTGACTGAGAAGGAAACCAAAACTCCCGGGGGGGGGGACAAGAGGGAGAAAACCGTCGTTCAAACTCCCGGCAGCGGAATCGCATCGTTGCGCTACGCCGACACCCTCCGCCGGATCACCGAAATCGAAGCTTTGAAAAAAGCCAACATCGTCAAGACCGAGGCGCAGACGATCCGCACCAAGGCGCAATATCAGGTCAGCATGATTCAGTGGTTCATCCAGCGCCGCTACGAACACGTGCTGATGGCCGCCCGCTTCTACAATCAGATTTGGAAAGATGGCGACGCCACCTTGCGGGTGGACAAGAACTCGGACGTTTCCAAATTGTTTTCCGAATCCGTCGGGGTCAGCCCGACGGTGGCATCACTGGATTCCCTCTCTAACGAAGCGATCCGCGAGACCTCGAAATACATCGAGGCCTTCGATCTGATGCTCGCGCGCGGCGAGCTTCACTCCGCCTCCCAGCGGCTGATGGAAGCCTACGCGCTGGGTGAATACCTCGCGCCGGTTGCGACGCTTCCGCTGGAGAAAAAGCGCCAGGTGGCCGCCTATTTCCGGGATTTGAATGAACTTTACGGCACCTTGCAGGCTCACGACTACACCAAGACCATCGAACTGGCGGAGCGCTTGAAATCCGTTGCCAAGGATTTCCCTTCGTCCAAGGTTGATAGCGCCATCGCGGCCTACACGCTCGCATCCGACCTCGCGATCGAGGAGGCTAAGGCGCATCTGTTAGCCAAGGAAGGTGACAAGGCGTCTGGGAAAATCAAAGCGGCCGCCGAGATCTGGCCGACCAATCCCAAGCTCAAGGAGTTCCGCAATCTGGTCAATAACAGTGGTGGCCTGATTCTCATCCGCAACGATTTCGACCGCTTGCTCAGTGAGGGAAACTTCCGCGAAATCGCCCGCCGGCAGTATGAAATCGCGCCGGCCATCCAGGGCGATCCGAAGCGCGAGGATGCCTTCAAGCAGATCATGACCAATCTAACGAAGATCGAAGCGGCGCTCGGCAAGGCATCGGAATTCAGCAAGATGGGCCAGGATTGCGCGGCTTGGGAACAGCTCGCGAAGATGCGCGAGGATTTCCCGGACGACCCGAAGTTAGGCCGCGAGCTTGAGTTGTTAGCGCCGAAGGTTGCCGAGTTCACCCGCGCCCTCGACAAGGCGCGGCAGTTTGAAAACCGCACGCCCAAGCAGGTCGGCTCGGCGCTTTCCTGGTATCTCAAGGCCCGCAGCATCCACCCGCAAAGCGACCTCGCCGAGGCCGGTGCCAAGCGCCTGACCAACGAGATCCTGCCGCCCGACGACAGTGGTGCCGAAAAGGCCCTGTCAGGAAAAGACAACTGAGCCTGCGGTTGGGTATGTAGTCCTGCCCTTTAGGGCGATGCCTTTAAGGATTTGGGATTGAGCCAAGCGGCTGCCGCCAAACAAGGCGGCCGTGAATCAGCGTGCGGTGATCACCACTGCATGCTCGTCATAGCGGGCTCTGGCATTCGTTTGATCCAACAGAATTTTTAAGACGCCCCGCGAAGGGGTGTTCTTGAGGTTCAGTGAGATCTTCTGGGTGGCGAGGAGCTTCTTCGGATCTTCGATCACGAAATTCGGCGTCACCTCGTTCTTGGATTCTTTTTCGATGATCAGGCTCAAGGCCTCGATGGCTTCCTGAAGGGTGGCTTGATCGAGTTGGAAAAGGGGAATCATCACGGACCCTAATTTTGCTTCGCGGCCTTTGGTGGCGATGTCGGCGGCGTTGAGCTTCAACTGGCCGAGGCTGTAGCGGATGTTGGCGTTGTTGGGATCGGCTTTTAGGGCGCTTTTGTAAAAGTCGTTGGCCGCGACCGGATCGCCGGCTTTTTCGGCGGCCTGGCCTTTTTTGTAGAGCGACTCGGCGGTGGGAGCCGCCGCCGGCGCACTTGGTGGGGCCGGAGTTTGAGCGAATGCGGGGGAGACCAAAGTACAGGCGACAACGAACGTGATGAGTTTTGACATGGTGGTGGTGGAATTTTTTCCAGCCGCAGTCCTAACACGCCGGTGGCGCGGGTTCAACCGGTAAATTCCCAACGGGCAGATGGCCCCCGCCGCCACAAGTCACGGGGTGGTTCCCGCGTCAACCTTCGGGATGGGTGCCGCGACCACCGGGGTAAGCAGCCCTTTGAATTCATCGGCCCACTGGCGCGCGGACGGATGGGCGAGGTGTTTTTCGAGAACGGCGAGCATGCGGACGGCCGCGCCGGCTTCGTCGCCGTTGGTGTAGAGATCGACTTCCATTTTCCACTGGAGCTTGGGCAAGCCTTCCTCAAGGAATTTCAGGTAGTCTGGAGACTGCATGTCCGAAGCCATGGAGCTTCTCTTGTCGTCGCGGTTTTCCCCCCGGAGTTCCCGGCGTTTCGCGGACCAGAGTTCGGCTTTCACGGTTTCCTGTTGGATGCGCTTGATCCACCCGGCCCGCAAGGCGGCCAAGGCAGTGGGCTTCCGGCGGGGTGGCAGCAGGATTTCTTCGTAGATGCTCGCGATATCAATCGGTGAGAGCGACCACTTTTCCACCTTCACCTGGTTGATGTCATAGGCACGTGCGAAAACCGTCGAAGTCACCGCTTGGCTGAGGATTTCCTGTTGGTCCGCAAGTTTATCCGCGTCGCGGAAGATGGAATCGACGGCTTCCTGGGCCTCGCTGGCGATTTTGATCCGGTCCGGTTTTTCCGAGGCGGCTTCGAGCGTGAGCATCAGCCAGCGGAGTTGGTGGCGGAGCGCGAGGCGCAGGCCGGGATCGGCGAGTTTTTCCCGCTCGTTGCTTTTCCATTCGCGAAAATCGGCGGCCTTTTTGTGAAGTTCCTCGAAGTTCACTCTTTCCATGCAGTTGACGTAAAGCTCGATCGCGGCATCGTCACTGCCAATGGCATTGCGGTAAGCGGTCAAGGCGATGCGAAACCGGGCGTCCGTCCTGGAATTCGAGGCTTCCCGGATTTTCTCCAGATTGTCTAACAACGTCTCGCGGTCCGCGTCGGACAGCGTCTCTGCGTGGACGCCGTGGAACGCCAGCGTGGCACTAACTAGGAGAATGGGAACTCGCATGGCAGGTGTGGTCTCAAATTCACGATGCGGGGCCAAGACGGAAGAAATATATTTTCGGCGGTGGGGGTGGGATTTTTCCGGTGTTTCCGGGCTTGGATCTTTAGGATTCCCGCGCATGCTGGTGAGGCGTCCCACGCCCGATCCATGAATCCCGCCTTTCGTCGTTTGTTGGCACTTGTTGCCGTGTTTGTCACCGCGTTCATTGCCGTCACGGTGGTCCGGACCTTGAGTTCCGGGGGCGATTTGGGCGACCTGATTCCCGCGTTTTCCAAGAAGTCGGGGCAATTCCACCAGGAAGCGTTCACCCTTCCCGACAAGGCGCCACTGGATCTCGGCGAGGTGGAACTCCTTTCCCGGCTCAACAACGAGTATGCGAAACTCACGGCCGCAGTGGTGCCGTCGGTGGTCAGCATCGATACCACCGGGGTCCGCAGCGAGCGACTTTTCGACGTCTGGAGCGGCGGCACCCAAGTCCGCAATTATCCCACCCAAGGCCAAGGCTCCGGCGTGATTGTCACCAGCGAGGGCCACGTCATGACCAATCATCACGTGATCGCCGGCCAGAAAGATATCCGGGTGACGCTCCATGGCGGGAAAACATACACCGCCCATTTGATCGGCGAGGACACGCTGCTGGATTTCGCGGTGCTGAAGATCGACGCCAATGAAACCTTCTCCCCGTTGAAACTGGGCGATTCAGCGCAGGTCAAAGTCGGCCAGATCGTGATGGCGGTGGGCAATCCATTCGGCCTGGGCGAGACGGTGACCCAAGGCATCATTTCGGCCAAGGAGCGCTCGCTTTCCGACAACCAGCGCGATCTTTTCCAAACGGATGCCGCCATCAATCCCGGCAACTCCGGCGGACCGCTGGTCAACCTGCGTGGAGAAATCATCGGCATCAACGTCGCCATTTTCTCCCAGGACAAACAGAACCCCGGCTTCCAAGGTGTCGGTTTCTCGATTCCCTCGAATGACGTGAAAGACTCGCTGCTGCAGATCCTCGAGCGCGGTCGTCCGATCCGGGGCTTCCTCGGCGTCCAGATGCATGACCTCGATCCCAGCATCCGTTCCGGGCTCGCCTATCCGGATGCAAGCGGAGCGGTGGTCATCGGCGTTTCTCCCGGCTCGCCCGCGCAAGCGGCGGGACTCCAGCCGTGGGATGTCGTCCGCGCCGTGAACGATGAAAAGATCCTCACCTCGAAGCAACTGTTGTCTCTCGTCCAGCGGGCGCGGGTCGGTTCGGTGCTCACAATGGACGTCTGGCGCAAGGGGGAATCCTTGCAGTTGAAGGCTACCATCACTGAAAGCGGCGCGGCGAATCCGGCGGCGCCAATCCCGCCAGCGGAAACAAGTCAGGGCCGCACCCGCAGTCCGGACGAGGTCCTGCAGGCGCTCGGGATCCAAGTCCGCGACTTGTCGGTGCAGGAACGCCAGCGCGGTTTTCGCGGCGTGTGGGTGACCGGCATCGCGGACAAGGGGCTGGCGGCGGAGCAGGTGCAAGCCGGAGATCTCCTCCTCGCCGTGAACAATTCGCCGGTCGGCAGCGCGAGCGAGTTTTCCCTCTACCTCGCCGCCTCCGCCGCAGTGCAGGACACGGCGCTCCAACTCCTCCGTAATGGACAAATGCTTCGCGTCAATCTGTCGGCGCTGCCCCGCCAGCAATGAGCCGAATCCGCTGAAATCTAGCCCGCACCGGCCGCCACTTTAACTCCAGTTTCCCATGCAACGATCCAAGCTTCCCCATTTTTTCCTTGGTCTCGCGGCCGTGCTCGCAGCGAGTGCCGTGGTCATGTTGATCCTCCGGCCGGGAGTGAAAACCAAGGTGGAGACCGTGCCCAAGCCGCCGGTGGTCGTTCCCGTCGCGCCGCCGGTCATCCCGCGTCTCGGCGAACCCGCCCCGCCTGAGAAACCCGAAACCGTCCTTGCCGACCTCGGGATCGGCGTGGCTGCGGCCGACCCTGCCGAGCTGGTCACTCAAATCGCCAAAGCCCTCGAAGCGGGCGACCTCGCAAAAGTCGCCCGCCTGATCGGCACGGACGTCTTCGATTCCCAAATGCTCGCCCGCCTCAAGGCGCTCTCCGCCAACCCGTTCCGCCTCCGCCAGCCCGACGGCATCCGCGAAATCGGCGAGCTCGAACTCAACGCCCGCTCCCGCTGGGCGCTCGAACTCGACGGCATGGAACCCGGTCGCGACCGCATTTTCCTCGATCTCCGCCGCAACAACGGCAAATGGTCCGTCGAAAAAATCACCCTCCCACCCGGCCCCGGCGAACCCATCCCCAAGGCCGTTTTCGCCGACTCGCTCGGCGTGGCCGACGCGTTTCTCCAGGCAGTCCTCAAGCAGGACTTCGAATTTGCCCGCGCCTTCGTCGATCCCGCCACCGTCTCGGACGCCAAGATCGCCGGCCTCTGCATCCTCTTCGAAGAAGGCGGCTACCGGCTCCGCAAAGCCAAGCCGCTGCGCTCGATGTTCCAGCGCCAGGACACCGTCGGCTTCCTCGCCAACGTCGAAACCGCCGACGCCTCACAGACCGCCCAATTCGCCATGACTATGAGACAGCCGCCCGCGCCGTCCAACTGGATCGTCTCCGAAATCAACCTCAACCAACTCCTCGCCGACTACGCCCGCCGCGTCGCCGGCGGCGATCTTTACTACTCGCCACTCGTCAAGAACCCCGCCGGCGGCGACACCCTGGCGCTCTACTTCGAGTTCGACGAGGACGCGATGAACCCGCGCACCCGCCGCCAGTTGGAAATCGTCACCCAGATCCTGCGCTCGGACCCCGGCAAGAAAATCACCCTCAGCGGCCACACCGACGCGATGGGCACCAAGCCCTACAACAACAGCCTCTCCTCCCGCCGTGCCGACGTCGTCCGCGATTATCTAATCAAAGCGGGTGTCTCGGCCGCCCAGATCATCACCATCGCCGCAGGCGACAGCCAGCCGCGCCGCCCCAACATCACCGAAACCGGCGAGGACAACCCCGAAGGCCGCCGGGCTAACCGCAGGACCGAGATTTATCTGGATTTCTGAGGGCGGAGAGGTCCGCTGCGGCGCGGAGGGTTAGGCCGCGTTGTGTGGCGAAAGGCGATCATGCTCTTCGGGTTCAACGTCAGGAACCTTTGACAGCACGCGATCAAACTTTTCGCGACTGCCGCTCGCGGCGCGCTCGCGGATGTAGCTGTCCGCATCCAGCACAGCGACCTTCTCGGCCAGCGCCGTGGCAATGAATTGGTCCAGCGGAACGCCGTCGTCCTGCGCGAGAGCCTAGGCGCGGCGATGAAGCGATTCCGGAATGTTGACGTTGAGCGAACTCATGGTGCGGAAAGAGTAATCAGAAACTGGCTCCAAGCAATGCGGTGGCGAAATGACTGGCTGAAACTGCGGCGAACCAAGTCTCTCGACGAGACGGAAGGAGGCACCTCGCCGCGAAAGCAGCGACGAGAGCAGGACATTGGTATCGATGACGACTCGCACGACCGCGAGGTTAGAGGATTGATATCTCGCTGCAAGACGTGAAGCCGCCTAACGACCCAAGCTCAGCGATGGCGGCCACGAAACGGCCCGATTGAAACCGCGACGCGATGGCGCCATTCGCTGCAGCGCATGGTTAGCCGTCGTGTTTCGTGGCTCTCTCATTTCTTGTGCTCCAGAATCAGCGCCTCTCCGCTGTCTGGGTCTCCCAATGTGTAAATCAATCCGTAGGGTGGCTTCGAGCTACTCAAACCGGGCGCGCCAAATTTGGTAGTCGGCGAATCAAGATAAACTCCCCAGTGTGTCTTGAGCGGCTTCCGTCCATCGTCAACTGAACCAACGCTATCAATGCGCCAAGTACCCGAACCGCTAATCAGCGTGTCAAAGAAGTTCGTGGGCGGGAAACCATCCTGCCACGGTGGAACATTGGTGGCGATGAACGTGCCGTCTGCTCGCAACTCGATCGAACACGCCATGCCGCGTAACGCAGCCAATCCCCCAGAGGTGAGAGTCTGCGAAGTCAGCACATAACTCCCGACGACATTCGTGGTTTCTGGCTTGTCGGTCGTGTAAAGGTGAGCGTGCGGGTCATACTGACAACCCGTCACCACGAGCAGAATCGTTACAAAGAGTGAGGCGCGCATACGACGCCTAACTTCCTATTATACGATTGGCGGATTTTGCCAGTCGTATAGCAGGAAACGCAGAAGTTGCCATTCTGCAAAGGGTTGGTGGGGATGGATGGAGTTGTGGAGGCACGGGCGAGTCGTATAGCAGAGAGCGGAAAAGGCTAGGGATTTCCCCACCGACCCAAGCAGCTTCGTCACCGTCAGCGCCGGTGAAGAAGCTGCTTGGGTCGGTGGGTAATAACGTCAGAACACCTGACCTCGTATGAGAGGCAGAGTGGCTGATGACCGTGAAACGTGAAATCAAGGGCCCCGAACTGTCCTCACGGCGCGATGCTCTCCGGCAAGTCGAATTTCACCCGCATCTCGGCGTAGAGCCGGACGTATTCCGCGACGAGGCGGTCGGCGAACTCCGCGCGGCCCTGGCGGCTGTGGCCGTCATTTTCAGCGTGGATCGGGTGGCCGACATGGACCCACAGGCGGCCGCGTTTCGCCGGCATCCAGGGGCCGAGGCGCGACAGTTGGTCGGTGCCTAACACGATGACCGGCAGCACCGGCCGGCCCGAGCGCGCGGCTAACAGGCAGACGCCGTGCTTGATTCCCGCCCCGCGCAGCACCGAGTCGGTGCCGGCCATCAATTCGCCTTCCGGGAATATCCCCACCGCCTCGCCGCGCTTGAGACGGCGCAGGCCTTCGCGGATCGTTGGCAGCGCGGAGCCCTTGCGGTCCACTTGGAACGCGCCGCCGTGATAGAGGATGTTGCGCATGAACCATTGTTGATGGAACTCGATCCGCGAGATCCAACTGATCCGCCGCCGCAGCACCGCGCTGACGACGATGGGATCGAGGTGACTGACATGGCTGACGGCGATGAGCACGCCACCTTGCTCGCCCACGGTCCGCAAGCCCGTGCCGCGCACCCGCATGGTGAATCCGAAAACCCCGAGCCACAGCCAGCGGCAGACATCGTAAAAATACCCCGGCGGCTTGGAACGCAAGGATCGCGTTTTGCGAACCCGGGGACGGATGTCGGGCGGCGATGGGTTTCGAGTCATTTGATGTTTTTCCGATCCACTGGCGTGCTTTTGTCGCGGGGAGCTGCGAATTCGGCAAGTTTTTCTGGTTTTGGCACGTATGGGTTGGTGGCTGTGGTCGGAAGCATTTCGTTCTTCACCTGTCCCAATGGTCCAGAAGGCCACAGTTTCTGCAGATTTGTCATGAGATCCACCGGTTTTCTTTTTTTATCCAGCATCGCCCTGATCGGGCTGGCTGGCTGTGGGGCCAATAACAGCGTCATGCACGGCAAGGTTTCGTTGCCTGCGGACTGGAAGAATGCCGGCGGTTTCCCGGTCGCCTCGCCGTCCCGCGACTTGTCGCGTTGGTGGAACCGCTTCGACGATCCCACGCTCACCCGCATCATCGCGGACGCCTTGCGAAATAGCCCGGACATGGCGTCGGCGTCGGCCCGCGTCCGGGAGTCGCAGGCCCGGCAGAATGCCGAAGCCGCGTCGAACTTTCCGTTGGTCCGGGGCACCACCTCGGCCGGTTCCACCACCACCTCGCGGGACGGGTCCGGCACGGATTCAAACGCGAATTATGCCGCCGGCATCAACGCCTCGTGGGAGGCGGACCTCTTCGGAAAACGCCGCAGCACCATCGAGGCCGCCACCGCCCAGATCGGTGCCAGCCAGGAGAATTTCAACTCAGTCCAAGCCGCGCTCGCCTCGGAAATCGGCATCACTTACACCCAGCTCCGGGTGAATGAAGCGGCGCTCCAAGTCCTCTATCGCACAATCAAGACCCGCGAGGAAACGACCCAACTCGCGACCTGGCGCACCCAGGCCGGCGAGGCGGATTCGCTGGAATCCAGCCAGGCGATCAGCAGTCTGGAGCAGGCGCGCGCCGCCGTCCCGTCGCTTCTTCAGACCATCGCCCAAGCCCGCAACCAGCTTGCCCTCCTCGCCGGCCAGAATCCCGGCAGCCTCGACGGCAGGCTGGCTTCCGGGAAACAAGCGATTCCCGATCCCGCCCGCAGCCTCGCCGTCGGCATCCCCGCCGACACCATCCGCCAGCGCCCGGACGTCCGCCTCGCCGGCTACCAGTTGCTTGCCGCCGCCGCTAATGTCCGCGCCGCCGATGCCGAACGCTATCCCTCGCTCAACCTAACGGGCACTCTCGGCATCAACACGATCCGCTCGGGCAATCTGTTCAACCCCGAAACCGCCGCCGCCGGCCTGGTCGCCGGACTATCCGGACCGATCTTCGACGCCGGACGCATCCGCTCGAACATCGAGGCCCAGAGCGCCGTGGAAGAGCAAGCGTTCCAAACCTACCGCGCCACCGTGCTCACCGCGCTTTCGGAAGTGGAAAACTCACTCATCGCCTGCCGCCGCACCACCGAGCGGTTAGTCACCTTGGAAAAAGCCACCGCCGCCGCCCGCGAGGCCGCCGCGCTCGCCCAACAAAGCTACCAAGCCGGCGAAACCGACATTCTAACCGTCCTCGACGCGCAACGCTCGCTGCTCGGTCTCGAGAGCAACCTATTCAGCGCCCGGGCGGACCGGACGAACTCCTACATCCAGCTCTACAAGGCGCTCGGCGGCGGCTGGTCGGCGGGTTCGTGAAATCCTTCCCCACCCTTCATCCCATTTCATGACATTACCCGATTCATCAGAAGATCTTGCCACCATCGTCGCCAGCGGCGCCTCGCGCCCGAGGAGAAAATGGCTGTTCATCACCCTCGCCATCGCCTTGGCAGGTGCCGGAGCTTGGTACTTTTTCAAAAATGGCGGCAATGGCGAGAAAAAGACCGAATATCAAACGCAGGAGTCCAAGATCGGCCGCATCTCGCTCATCGTCACCGCTGCGGGCAATCTCGCGCCGACCAATCAGATCATCGTCGGCAGCGAACTTTCCGGCACCGCCAAGGAAGTGCTGGTGGACACCAATGACCAAGTGAAAAAGGGCCAGACCCTCGCCAAGCTCGACACCTCCAAGCTCGACCAGCAGACCGGGCGCAGCCGCGCCTCGCTCCTCGCGGCTAAGGCTAGGGTCAACCAGGCCGAGGCCACCGTCGCGGAAAGCAAAGCCTCGTTGGCCCGTCAGGAAGAGCTCCACGATCTCAGCAGCGGGAAAACCCCCTCGCGCGCCACCATGGAAACTTCCCGCGCCACCCTGGCCCGCGCCCAGGCGGATCTCGCCAGCGCCCAGGCCGCGGTGACCGGCGCTGAGGCGGACGTCCGCGCCTTTGAAAGCGACCTCGCGAAAACCGTCATCCGCTCGCCGGTGGATGGGATCGTGCTCGCGCGTTCCATCGATGTCGGCCAGACCGTTGCCGCCTCATTCACGGCTCCCACGCTTTTCACCATCGCCGAGGATTTGAAAAAAATGGAACTCCTTGTGAATGTTTCCGAAGCGGACATCGGCCGCATCGAAACCGGCCAGACTGCCGACTTCAGCGTCGATGCCTGGCCAACCCGCAAATACACCGCCAAGGTCAAAAAAGTGGCATTTGGCGCAGTTGGCACGGGCTCCACCGCTAAGGAGGGTGCTTCCTCGTCCTCCAGTGTGGTCACCTACAGCACCGAGCTCGAGGTCACCAACGAGGACCTTTCCCTCCGCCCCGGCATGACCGCCACCGTGGACATCGCCATCGTGGACAAGCCCGACATCCTCGTCGTGCCCAACGCCGCGCTCCGCTTCGACCCGTTAGCCGCAGCCGCCAGCGCCAAGCCGGATGATACCAAGCGAACCCTAGTCCAGAGCCTCACGCCGGGCGGCGGAAGGCGCTGGCGGGGAACGCCACCGCCGAAAGCGGGTTCGTCTGACGCCACCCCGAAGGTCTGGACTCTCAAGGACGGCGAGCCTTCGGAAATCCAGGTCACCACCGGAATCACCGACGGCCGTTTCACCGAAATCGCCAGCGGGGAACTGGCTGCGGGAACTCCCCTCATCATCAGCATTAAGCCACCGGAGACCGAATGAACGCAGAAATGCTCATTCAGCTTCAAGGCATCACCAAGCGCTACGGCACCGGCGAAGCCGCGTTCTACGCCCTCCGCGGCGTGGACCTCACGATCCATCGCGGTGAGTTTGTCGCCATCATGGGCCCCAGCGGATCGGGGAAATCCACACTCATGAACTTGTTAGGCTGTCTCGACACACCTACCGAGGGCTCCTACCGCTTCAAGGGCATCGAGGTGGAAAACCTCAACAAGGACCAGCGCTCGCTACTCCGCCGGCACGCGCTGGGGTTCATTTTCCAAGGTTTCAACCTCCTCGCCCGCACCTCGGCCCTTGAAAACGTGGAGCTCCCGTTGCTCTATCGAGGTTACACGAGGAAACAACGCCACGAGATGGCCCGCGAGGCGCTGGCCCAAGTCAGCCTCTCCGACAAAGAGCGCAACACCCCGGCCGAACTCTCCGGCGGCCAGCAGCAACGCGTCGCCATCGCCCGCGCCATCGTCACCCAACCGGACACGCTTTTCGCCGACGAACCCACCGGCAACCTCGATTCTAAAACCACCGTCGAGATCATGCAACTCCTCCGCAAGCTCAACACCGACCGCGGCATCTCCATCATCATGGTCACTCACGAGGACGAGGTCGCCGCCTGCGCCCGTCGCATCATCAGTGTCCGTGACGGACTCATTTCATCGGATACGATAAAGTGAGAGGTTATTAGTTATTAGTTATAAGGTCAGAAAATCCTTCACCGCCTCACAACTCTTCCACCAATAACTTTTAACCCATAACCAATAACTTTAACCAGTGATCTTCAACGCCCTGCTCATCGCCATCCGGGAAATCCGCCGGAATCTCATGCGCTCGTTCCTCACCGTCATCGGCATTGTCATCGGCGTGGCTGCCGTCATCACCATGGTCACCCTCGGCCGCGGCGCCACAGAGACCGTCAAACAACAGATTTCAAAAATGGGCAACAACCTGCTCATTCTCCGCCCCGGCCAGGGCTGGCGTGGCGACGGTGCGCCGATGTTCAGCTTGGCCGACGTCGAAGCCGTCCGCGACCAAGTGCCCGGCATCGCCTCGGTGGCACCGCTGATTTCCAACAACGCCCAGATGATCTATCAGGAAAACAGCCGCAGCTACGACATCCAGGGCACCACGCCTAACTATTTCGGCATCGCCAACTGGACCCTCAGTAGCGGTCGTTTCTTCACCGAGCAGGAGGTGGCTGAATCCTCGCCGGTCTGCGTCATCGGCGAATCCATCCGCAAGGAACTCTTCGGCGAGGGCGTGGACCCCATCGCCAGCAAGATCCGTGTAAAAAACATGACAATGGAAGTTATCGGCGTTACCGCGGTGAAAGGCCAGGGCGGCTTCGGCGACGACCTGGACGATAACATGATCACCCCCTACACCACCATCGTCCACCGCCTGTCAGGCCGCCAGGGCGGCAGGAATTTCAACCAGATCATGATCTCGGGCGACCAAGGCTACCCCGGCGCCAACATCGTCAGTGACGTCGCCGCCCTGATGCGCGAGCGCCGGAAAATCACCACCAACGAGGATGACGACTTCAACATCTTCGATTCACAGCAACTCGCCGAGGTAATCAGCTCCAGTACCAAAGTGATGACATCATTGTTAGGCGCGGTGGCCGGTGTCAGCCTGCTCGTCGGCGGCATCGGCATCATGAACATCATGCTCGTCTCCGTCACCGAACGGACGCGGGAAATCGGCATCCGCCTTGCCATCGGTGCCCGTGCCCGCGAGGTGCTGCTCCAGTTTCTGGTAGAGGCGGTCACGCTCTCCTGCATCGGCGGCGTCGCCGGTATCACGCTCGCATATTTCCTCTGCATCTCGCTCGCTAAAGTCGTCGGCGCACCGTTCCTGTTCGATCCGAAAATCAACATGATCGCCTTCGTCTTCTCCGCCGCCATCGGCATCATCTTCGGCTTCATGCCCGCCCGCCGCGCCGCCGGACTCGATCCCATCGACGCGCTGAGGCATGAATGAGTTGAAGGTTGATAGGAAGAATCGGAGTAACTATTCAGGTGGTGAAGCAGACGGGACTTCCGGTGAAGGCACCTTTGATGGAGTCGATCAGTTTCAGCCCTTGTTTGCGGACAGCTCTGCGCGTTGGCGGATTTGCGCGAAACCCTCATCTTCCATTCTTCTGCCATTCGTTCTCTGACGTCATAGCTCACGGACTAACATTGATGTGATTTGGAGAGCTCTGACTCCATTGACGTGTCCCCTTGGACTGCGGTGGGAAGCGAAGCGCCACACCGCTTCCATGAACCGGTGGCATTGGCAGCGTCGCTCCTGGCAGCTCCGGAAGAATCCAAAGCGGTGCCGCCGCTTCGCTTTGCCACCGCGCTCCATTGCCCTATCATCACGGGAGCGCCGTCTCCCGCTAGAAGTGCTTCGTGGGCGGCTGCGCCGCTGGCACGCAGGACGCCGCCAGACTGACAAAAGGCCCGTCCCGCAGTCGTGAAATTCGTTAATCTGATAGTTTATGTGATCATAAAGATGAACGAATTCCGTGAACAGCAGTGGCAGAGGTTATTCCACGGCAACCTTTTGGAGTGCTATGCGACGCATGGGCCGTCTTCCATTCATCCTGTCTCCGGCTGGAATCGATAGAATCAGATCTTCGCAGTTCTTAAATTTGACATACCAATCATCAGCTCCATCGACAGACATGATCGGATCACCAAAGGGCTCTCGGTGGTGATGGTGAACCATGTCACGTAGCGAAATATCTGAGCTCTCGCCGGAAACGATTTGCTGGCCAAAAGCGCTATCAAATGCCACTGATTTGAGCGTAATCTGATATGAAAAAAGAGGATCTATAGTTGTCCAGGTGCCAAGATAGTGCTTTCGGAATCGACTAAGATCACGATGACGAATAATCGCCGAAGCTGGGGAGAATGCAAACCTCGCCCATAAAGGGGAAACAATGTTCTGATCTCGACCGCTAGCTTTTATGATTCCACGATGGACAAGAGGCGAATAAACAAGGACCGAGGCACATATCAGGGTCATCAAAGCAAATAGAATTAGGAGATACTTTTTCATAAAACTGCTTGAGCAGGTTGGGCTGCAAGTCCTTGCCCTGACGAGCGTTTTCTTGCGGCGGGTGTGTATATCCGGTGGTGTAGAGCGGGGCGGTTGTGGGTGACAATCCTTCCCCTCTCGCGTAGAATGATGCTCCTTCAAAATTCATGAGACCCTCATCCATCACCACCACTGTCACCGCGCTTGTGTTAGCTGCGGTTTCGTCCGGCTCCCTGCTCGCCGAGGTCAAGCCGAACCCCTTGTTCACTGACGGCACCGTCCTCCAGCGCGGCCAAGCGGTCCCCGTCTGGGGCACCGCCCGCGATGGTGAGAAAGTCACCGTCGAGCTGGGCCAGCAAAAACTCAGCACCACCGCCGCCAACGGAATCTGGCGCGTGGAACTCAAGCCTCTCACCGCCGGCGGGCCGTTCACCCTCACCATCGCCGGGGACAACACCGTCACCGTGAACAACGTCCTCGTCGGCGAAGTGTGGGTCTGCTCCGGGCAGTCCAACATGGAGTGGACATTCAACAAGGCGGCGAACGCGGCGGAAGAGCGCCCGAAGGCGACTTATCCGAAGCTCCGGATGTTCACCGTCGCGAAAACCGTTTCAATCAAGCCGCTCGCCGAAGCGAAAGGCAGTTGGGTCGAGTGTTCACCCGAAACCGTCGGCGGCTTTTCGGCGGTCGGTTACTTTTTCGCGCGCGATCTCTACCAGAAACTCGGCATCCCCGTCGGCATGATCCACACCTCGTGGGGCGGCACTCCGGCGCAGGCGTGGACCAGCATCGAGGGCTTGGGCAAAGACCCGGAACTCAAGAGCCACGCCGATGCCGCGAAGCGCGCGCTCGAGAACTATCCCGTCGCCGCTGCGGCCTATCAGGTGAAACTCGAGGAATACAAAGACGCGACACAAACCTGGAGTATAACCGTGGACAAGGCCTATCAGGAGTCCCTCCGGACTTGGAAGGATGAAACCGCCGCGGCACAAGCGGCCAACCAGCCGCTGCCACCCAAGCCCGTCATGGCCAGCCCGCAACCCGCCGCGCCCAAAGCTCCGGAGGGTTCTCAGAACAGCGAGACCACTCTCTTCAACGGCATGCTCAATCCCGTCATCCCCTACGCCATCAAGGGTGCCATCTGGTATCAGGGCGAGTCCAATGCCAAGCATGCCCGCCTCTACCGCACCTTGTTCCCGGCGATGATCGCCGATTGGCGGACCCGCTGGAACCAAGGGAACTTCCCGTTCCTTTTCGTCCAGATCGCGCCGTTCAACGGCCAGCCGCCGGAAATCCGCGAGGCGCAGTTTCTCACCCTGGCGAAGTCCGCCAACACCGCGATGGCCGTGACCACCGACGTCGGCGAAGCCGATGACATCCACCCGACCCGCAAGGAGCCCGTCGGCCAGCGCCTCGCCCTGGCAGCCCGCGCGCTGGCCTACGGCGAGAAGATTGAATTCTCCGGCCCGCTCTATCAGTCGATGGCCGCCAAGGGCGACAAGATCGCCCTCAGTTTCACCCACACCGGCGGCGGACTCGTCGCCAAGGACGGCGAGCTGAAAGGCTTCACCATCGCCGGGGCCGACGGCAATTTCGTCCCCGCCAAGGCGGTGATCAAAGGCTCTAACATCATCGTCTCCGCCGAGGGCGTGGCCGCGCCGAAAGCCGTCCGCTACGGCTGGGCCAACGTTCCGGACGTGAACCTGTTCAACCAGGAAGGCCTCCCGGCTTCGCCGTTCCGCACGGATGTGGATTGATGGGGACTTCCATGGACCGACGCCCGGGCCAGGGGCTTGACGCCTCTGGAAATATCTACATGGTGTAGCTATGACGACCGCGAAAATCTTCCAGCACGGCGGTAGCCAAGCCGTTCGTTTGCCCAAGGCGTTTCGCTTCGAGGGCGGTGAGGTTATCATCGAAAAACGCGGTGACGAGGTGGTTCTCAAGCCCGTGCCGGTTCCCAAGTTCAAGACCATGGAGGAAGTTGCGAAGTTCCTTGCCGACAAATTCCCGGATTCGGAGTCGTTCCCGGATGCTCCGTCACGACCCAAGGAACACGAACGCTCCATCCTGAAATGGTAAGTTCCGGCACTGGCGATTTGTTTCTGTTGGACTCCAGCGCGTGTATCCCAATCTTGAGAAAGCAAGGTTCGCTCGCGGACCTTCCTTCTCCGGACACGGTCGTGATTTCCACAATCGTTGCAGCGGAACTCTTGACGGGCGTGCAAAAAGTGACAGCAACTCATCCGCAACACGCTGCCCGCCTTGAATCATTTCTGGCCATTTTTCAAATGGCCGAGTTTACCGAGGACGCCGCGCGCCATTACGCCGAAATCCGGGCCGACCTCGAACGCCGGGGCAAAACCATCGGCCCGATGGATCTGCTGATCGCCGCCCACGCCCGCAGCCTCGGAGCCACGCTCGTGACCCGGAATGCCAGGGAATTCCGCCGGGTGAAAGGGCTTCATCTTCTCGCCTTGAAATGAAGCCAAGGATTGCCGGTCGATTTTGGCGACACCTTCAATCAGCCATGGACGTTGTCCGGCAAGCCGGGTTCGCTCCGCAAGCCGGCGACAGCGCAGAACAGGGGAAGCCGCAAAACCGGGTTGGAGCAAGTGTCGGGATCGCATGACTTGCCACGATCACTGGCTTTCCCTGAGGCTTTCGAGCTTGGTCCGGGTTTGCTCCCAAAGCCGCCAATAAACACCGTCGTCTTGTGCGAACTCATAGAGGATCACGGCGGCGAGGGATCGTCCGCGCCGCTCGACTTTGGCATTGAACGGATTCAAATAGAGCACGCTGATTTCCGGCTGGCTGGCATCTCTATCAGCGGGCGTGTCGATCACGATACCGGACGCATGGAACTCCATGCCATCCTCGTGATTCCCTGCCGATTCGATGTCGCGGAAAAAGCGCCTCACTGGTGCCTCGGGTTGCGGTGATAACATCGGTTCCGCCAAAGGCGCGGACGGTGGGGCGGTTTCCGGTTCGATCATCATGAATAAAGATCGGCCTGATTGGATGGCGGTGCAACTGGTTCAGGGTTTTCACCGGCTTTTGCGTTCATCCCGCCTTCGAATCCGGCAAGCTGGGGATCGCTGCGGCGGAGCATGCAACCTTCGTTTTCCTCCGCAGGATCTTAGAGACACATGGTAGGGAAACACCCCATAGCAGAACGCCGGGGATTCTAAATAGCTTCATGCACTGAAGAAGTGGTCCCCCCGAGATAAGATCCTCCGCCGACACAGGTCGTATTCCGTTCCCGCATCAGCCGCACAAGCCGGCCGCAGGTGGGATCCCGGCATCAGAACAGCCCCCTACGT
>JANOZJ010000202.1:0-8327 GCA_031429315.1 Akkermansiaceae bacterium | reverse complement strand
GGCGATCAAGCCCATCGCTTCATTTCCGCAATTGGCGGAGAGTACCGAACGAATCAGAAAAATGGCGGTGGCGAGAGCCACGACGCCGAGGCCCAGGGACAGTGGGATTCCTTGATAGATAAGCAATTCTTGCATGTGGGTAGGTTTGTGGGCGAATCGACGTTTCGCTGTGGCTGAGGTTGGAGAATCACCTGCGTCTGACAAGGGGAAACCGGCGGACAGAACCCGGCAGGGAGCAGGACAATATAGTCAAGGAGCGGCGAAACGCGTTCGCCGTGTGGATGAAATGCCGATGAAAAGCCCTGATGGCCGCAAACCGGCTCTCCATCCTCAAGGGCGGACGCGTTTCGCCCCTCCTTGAGCGCCCGTGACAGGTTACTGCGTGTCCAGCCTAACTTTTTTGTCCTGCTCCCAACCCGGCAACCCCAAAAACCCTCCGGCAGCCGCAGGAACATGCGGAAATGCCCGCGCTCTTCGTCACCGAACACGGAGCGCCGACCAGGTAACGAAACCATAAACCATTGGACTCCTGCTAGATCCAAAGCGCTACTGCGAGAGCGATTGATGGGAGATCGCAGTGAAACTGAAAAGCTTATGGCCCGTTAGGAGCCTTCATTGTTCGGCGGTTTTCGTGAGATGATCGTGGAAGCTGGCGACCCGCGGCGAGGCGGCTTGCGCATGGTGGGAGAGGACGAGTGCCGCGAGGAGGCCGAGGAGAAAATGGATTTTGCGGGTCATGGAATTGGTTTCCATAACGGGACATCAGAGCGGCGGCTTTCACGGCGCACTTTTGGGAAATTTCACCAATCGGCTTGCCAAGTCCGCCCTCGCCAGCCTAGTCCCTCAGCCCACAGCCACTTAACGGCCCTCTTTCACCATGGGAAAAACACTCATCATTGCCGAAAAACCGAGCGTCATGACCGACCTCAGCCGCGTCCTCGCCAAGGAGCTCGGCAAGTTTGAAAAATCAGGCTCCGGTCGCGACGTGTTTTTCGAAAATGACAAAGCCGTCATCACCTCCGCCGTCGGCCATCTGGTCGAACTCCGGATGCCGATGGGCCCGAATGGCAAGAAACTCGCGTGGAATTTCAACGTCCTCCCGGCCATCCCCGACAAGTTCACTCTCGACCCGATCCCGGACTCCGAGGCCCGCCTCAAGCAGGTGCTCAAACTCGCCAAGCGCAAGGACGTCGATCTCATCGTCAATGCCTGCGACGCCGGCCGGGAAGGTGAACTCATCTTCCGCTACATCATGGAAATCGGCGAAATCACCAAACCGGTGAAGCGCCTGTGGATGCAGTCGATGACCAACAACTCGATCCTCGAAGCCTGGGAAAACCTCCGCCCCGGCGAGTCGATGAAGCCGCTCGCCGATGCCGCGAAGTGCCGCTCCGAGTCGGATTGGCTGGTCGGCCTCAACGCCACCCGCGCGCTCACCTGCTTCAATTCCCGCCACGGCGGTTTCAACATCACCGCCGCCGGCCGCGTCCAGACGCCGACGCTTGCGATCCTCGCCCAACGCGAGGCCGAGATCCAAGCGTTCAAGCCGACGGCGTATTTCGAAGTCCACGCCACCTTCGGCGTGCAGGCCGGCGAATACCTCGGCAAGTGGATCGACGAAGCTTGGAAAAAGGATGAAAACGCCCCGCTCTCGAAGCCCGAGCGCATCTGGGACCGGCTCACCGCCGAGGCGATCCAAGCGCGTTGCCAAGGCAAGACCGGTAAGGTCACTGAGGAAAAAAAGGCGAACACCCAGATTGCCCCGCAGCTCTACGACCTCACCACGCTGCAACGCGAAGCTCCGTTTTCCGCCAAGGGCACGCTCCAGATCGCCCAGGCACTTTACGAAAAGCACAAGATGATCACCTACCCGCGGACCGACTCGCGGTATTTGCCGGAGGACTACACCGGCAATGTTAGAGAAACGATGCAGGACGTGGGCAACAGCGATCTCGACGTGGCGAAATACGCGAAGGCTGTTCTAGCAGGCAGCGCCGACAGCGGCCCGCGCCTCCACAAGTCCCGCCGCGTCTTCGACAGCAAAAAAGTCTCGGATCACTTCGCCATCATCCCGACCGGCAAGTTTTCCAAACTCAGCGAGGCCGAGCAGAAGCTTTACGACATGATCGTCAAGCGCTTCATCGCCGTCTTCTATCCGTCCGCCGAGTTCGAGCAAACGACTCGCCTGACGCGTATCGAAGGGAGCACAGGCGTCTCGCCTGTTTCTTCAGACACCTTCAAAACCGAAGGCCGCATCCTCGTGAAACCCGGCTGGCTCGAAGTTTACGGTCGCCGCCCCGGCGTCGCCGCAGGGAAGGACGAACTCTGCCCCGTCAGCGCAGGTGAAACCGCTCACGCCGATCCCGTCGAAGTCCTCGCCGAGGAAACCAAACCACCCGCCCGGATGACCGAGTCCACACTTCTATCAGCGATGGAAGGTGCCGGCAAACTCATCGACGACGAAGCGCTCCGCGAAGCCATGGCCGAGCGCGGCCTCGGCACTCCCGCCACCCGCGCGGCCACCATCGAAGGCCTCATCTCCCAGAAATACCTCGCCCGCGAAGGCCGCGAACTGTTCGTTTCCGGCAGCGGCATGAGATTGATTTCCCTGGTTAAAGAAATGGAGATCGAAGGCCTCTACTCGCCCAAGCTAACAGGCGACTGGGAATTCAAGCTGCGCCAGATGGAGCACGGCCACCTCGAGCGTGGCGATTTCATGAAGGAGATCATCGCCTACACCAACGAGATCTGCAGCAAGGCCCGCTCCGCTGCCGACCTCGCGAAAAGCGAAGTCTTCCCCGACCTCAAGGTCACCTGCCCGATGTGCGGCGCGCCGAGCCTCACGCAGACCGAAGCGACCTACGAATGCCGCGAGCCCGAGTGCAAATTCAAGGCCAAGAAACACATCGCCGGCCGCCTGCTAACGGAAGAAGAAGCCATCCAACTCTTCACCACCAAGCTCGTCGGTCCGCTCACCGGCTTCCGCTCGAAGTTCAACAAACCCTTCGACGCCGCGCTCGAAATGGACGCCAAGTTCAAGATCAACTTCGTCTTCGAAGGCGACGACCGCGACGGCCCGCCCGAACTAACGGAAGAACAGTTCATCGGCGAGGCGAAAACCGAAGAAGGCAAGTCCTATAAAGTTTACGCCACTGAAAAGGCCTATCACATCCCGGAGATCGTCACCAAAAAGGACCCGCACGGCATCCGCATCGGCAAGTCCATCCTCCAGTGCGAAATCCCGCGCGACCAGATGCTCAAGCTCATCGCCAGCGGCAAGACCGACGTCCTCAAAGGCTTCGTCTCCAACCGCACCAAACGCAAGTTCGACGCCCACCTCACGTTCGATCCCAAGGACGGCAAGATCGGCTTCGACTTCCCTCCACGCCCCGTGAAAAAGGTCGCCGCCAAGAAGACCGCGAAGGCGAAGGAGGCTTGAAAAAGTAGTCGAGGACTTCAGTCCGCTCTTCCGCACCCCCGGAAAATCGAACTGAAGTGCAAATGGCATTCCAGTTCCCCGGCCTTCCACGCGCGGAAATGCTCGGTGTGCTTCAATTTCTTGCCAAGTTTGTGAAGTTCCCCTTCACTCCGGGCCGCTCCACCCATGGCCCTCATTGTCCAAAAATACGGCGGCACTTCCGTCGGCTCGCTCGACCGGATCCGCAACGTCGCCGCCCGCATGAAACGCACCCGCGACGACGGCAACCAGGTCGTCGCCGTGGTCTCCGCGATGTCCGGGATGACCGACAACCTGATCAAGATGGCCAAGGAGATTTCTGAAAATCCCAGCGAGCGCGAACTCGATGTGCTGCTTGCCACCGGCGAGCAGCAGTCCATCGCCCTCCTCGCCATCGCCCTGCACGAACTCGGCGTGGACGCCGCCTCCATCACCGGCGGCCAAGCCGGCATCCACACCACCGGCTCCCACACCCGCGGCCGCATCCTCAACATGGACCCGTCGCTGATGCAGGCTTTCCTCGACGAGGGAAAATCGCTGGTCGTCGCCGGATTCCAAGGCGTCACCCCCGACGGCATGATCCACACCCTCGGCCGCGGCGGCTCGGATCTAACCGCCATTGCGGTCGCCGCCGCGCTCAAGGCGGATATCTGCCAGATCCTCACCGACGTGGACGGTGTTTACACCTGCGACCCGCGCGTCGTCAAAAACGCCCGCAAGCTGCCGGAGATTTCCTACGATGAAATGTTGGAAATGGCCTCGTCCGGCTCCAAGGTCATGCAATCCCGCTC
The DNA here is from genome assembly GCA_031429315.1 of Akkermansiaceae bacterium. Classification (GTDB taxonomy): domain Bacteria; phylum Verrucomicrobiota; class Verrucomicrobiia; order Verrucomicrobiales; family Akkermansiaceae; genus Luteolibacter. Next base: position 4,079 of record JANOZJ010000202.1, on the reverse strand, counting down.
GGTCGAGTTCGCCAAGAAATTCGGCGTCATTTTCGAAGTCCGCTCCTCACTCAACGACAACCCCGGAACCCTCGTGTTAGAAGAACATCCCAACATGGAAAACGTCGTCATCCGCGGCGTCTCGATCGAACGCTCGCAAGCGCGTGTCACCATCACCGGCATCCCCGATCATCCCGGCATGTCCGGCATGATCCTCGGCGCGCTCGGCGATGCGGAGATCAACCTCGACATGATCGTCTCCAACATCGCCCACGACGGCCTCGCCCGCCACTCGTTCACCATGCATTCGAGCGACCTCGGCAAAGCCCAGGCCGCACTCAAGCCGGTGCTCGCCGCACTCGCGCCGAACTCGAAGATCGAGACCGAAGCCGGCATCGCGAAACTTTCGGCGGTCGGCATCGGCATGAGATCCCACTCCGGCGTCGCCGCCACCATGTTCAAAGCCCTCGGCGACGCGGGCATCAACATCGGCATGATTTCCACCTCGGAAATCAAGATCGCCGTGACCGTGGACGAGCCGCGCATCGAAGACGCCGCCCGCGCCGTGCATGATGCGTTCCAGTTGGACAAGATGCCGGCGTGAGAGCGTTCTTTCGCTCGACAAATCCCGGTCTCGGTGTCGATTTAGTCACCATGCGCGCCTGCTACTTTGGTCTCTGCCTTGCCACTTCCGCCGCTTCCGCCCAGCCGCCGGTCACCGCCGCCGACGTGCGAGCGCTGCTTCAAGATCCCAACGGCGACCTCTCCCGCCTCGCCCAAGGCATGATCGGCAAACAAGGTGGCAACCAGCTCTTCTATTTCCCTACCCGCGACGAGCCTTCGACTCCGGCCACCTGGGGCCTCAAGTTCGAGACCATCGCGTTCAAATCCGCCGATGGCACCGCGCTCCACGGCTGGTTCATCCCCGCGAAGGACAAGCCCGCGAAATCCGCCAAGGGCACCGTCGTCTTCTCCCATGGCAACGCCGGCTCTATCAGCTATCACCTCGGCTTCTGCGCATGGCTCGCCGAGGCCAGCTACAACGTCATCATCTATGACTACCGCGGCTTCGGCAAATCCGGCGGCACGGTCGATCGCCGCGGCATGATCGACGACGTGAAAGCCGCCTTCGCCTTCGCCCGCAAGCGCCCCGACATCGACGCGACCCGCCTCGTTTCCTACGGCCACAGCCTCGGCGGCGCGCAATCCGTCACCGCCCTCGGCGAGTCGCCGGTCAAGGGCCTGCGTGCGATCGTCATCGATAGCGCGTTCGCCTCCTATCAGGCGATGGCCCGGATCATCGGCGGCCAGCTCGGAGCCAGCCTCGTCACCGACGAACTCGCGCCCAAGGACTTCGTCAACAACCTCGCGCCGGTCCCACTGTTAGTCGTCCACGGCGACGCCGATGAAATCGTCCCGATTTCGCAAGGCCTCCAACTCTACGAAGCCGCCGCCCAACCCAAGACGCTCTTCGAAGTCAAAGCCGGCCGCCACGGTACCTCCCTTTCCAACGACAACGGCGCCTATCGCAAGAGAATGCTCGCCTGGCTGGACGGCGTGATGAAGGGGTGAGTGAGATAGGAGGCATGAACGTACCGTCCATACTTTGCGCCGGACTGCTGGGACAAGTTCCAGCTTTGCAACAGCCGAGGTGGAGTTGCTGCGAGACGCAGCAACCACTATCAGCTAGATCACTCGTCGAGCAACGAACTCCGCGTGAACAGCGAGATCACATGCACGCCTCGCGCCTCGATGGCTTGGCGGCCGCCTTCCTCGCGATCGACAAGGACCAGGCAGAAGGAGACTTTGCCGCCTTCGCGCTCGATCGCGTCGATGGCCTTGAGGGTGGAGCCACCGGTGGTGATGACGTCATCGACAACGATGATGTTGTCGCCGGCTTTGAAATTGCCTTCGATCTGTTTGCCGGCACCGTGGCCTTTGGGCTCCTTGCGGACGGTGAAAACCTGCAGCGCTTCGGCGGGATTTTTCATCGCGGAGGCCATCCCGACGGCGAGGGAAATGGGGTCGGCGCCGAGGGTCATGCCGCCGATGGCGTCGATCTTGAGTTGTTCGGAATGGATCTTCGAGCGGACCGCGTGCCAGCCGAGATCGCCGATGAGCAACGCTCCGAAAGGATCGAGCGCGGTGACGCGGCAGTCGATGTAGAGATCGCTTTGTTTGCCGGAGGCGAGGGTGAAGTTGCCGGTGCGGACGGATTTCTGAAGCAGGAGCGTTTTCAAGGCGGAGGCGGTCTGGAGCATGAGACGATCATGGGGCAGAAGCTGAAAAACTGAAAAGCTGAAAAACTGAAACGGTGATTTGCGTGCCAGCCACCGGGCGACGCGGAGAGCACGGGGTCAGGATTTCAGTAATCAATGGCTGGCCTGTGTCTTCAATCCATACACCTTCTCGGCATTGCTGCGGTAGATCTTGTGGCGCACCTCGTCGGGCAGGTCGAGTTCCTCAAAGAAGGTGTCGTGCTGGTTCATCTGTTTGTTTTTGTCAGCAAACGACCACCAGCCCTCGTCGGTCGCCCACAGGAGCTTGTCCGGGTTGCGGATCAGGAACTCACGGGCGTATTTGCGGTCGCGGTTGAGCACATCGACGACCACATGCCCCGACATGTCGGCATAGAGGTTCGGGTGTTCCTGGAGCTGGCGGTCGCAGGCTCCATTTTGCAACTGCCGCCACCAGTAAGGCGTGGGCGACGAGCTTGCACCTGGGAAACATCTTGAGCACCCGGTCCACCCGCGCCATGCCGGGTTCGACCATGTTCTTGTTCTTGCGGCCGAAGTGGCCTGATATGGCCTCGGCATCAGGAGCAGCGACATTCCTGTCGCTGGTGCCAAAGTATGGAGTGCGGAGGCAGAGTGCAACGGTGACACCGCTTCCTCAATCAAAGGGGTTCCGACTGGCAGGCATTCGAAGTCGAAGTTGCCAAAAACAATACTCGCTTCAAGATCCGGCACTTCGCTTCCACGCTCGCCATCTTGACGGCGCAATCCATCTTTCCCGTCGTAGCCCTGTCTCATGCCCCGCCGTTTCCTCATCGCCCCTGACAAATTCAAAGGCTCGCTCACCGCCCTTCAAGCCACTGATGCGATTGCCGCCGGAGTTCGCCGGACCGAGCCGGCGGCTGAACTCGATCTCTGCCCGATCGCCGACGGTGGTGAGGGCTTCATGGAGACCTTGATTTCCACCGTTCGCGGCAGATGGATCACCTGCCCGGCGGTCGATGCGCTCGGACGCGACATTGAGAGCCGCTATGTGTTAGCCCACACTTCCGAAGGCTCGACGGCGATCCTGGAAATGGCGGAAACGGCCGGTCTCTGGCGGCTCACCGCTGCGGAACGCGATCCGCTCCGGGCCAGCTCCAGAGGGACCGGCATGCAAATCGCCCACGCCGTCGCCGAACATGCGGTATCACGCGTCATCCTCGGCCTTGGCGGCAGCGCGACCAATGATGGCGGCAGCGGGATGGCCTCGGCACTTGGCGTTGATTTCGTGGATGCGAATGGTGGCAAGATCGAACCGAGTCCAGCGGATCTGCTGAACATCCGGCGTGTGCTTTCCACTCACCGCATCGCCTTACCGGAAATCATTGCCGCCTGCGATGTCGACAACCCATTGCTCGGCCCACGTGGGGCCACTGCGGTTTTCTCCACACAAAAGGGCGCAAGTCCCGATGACAAAATCCTGCTGGAAGCCGCTCTCGCCCATCTCGTCGCCGTTAGCGGTGGTGAAACCGCAGCGCGCACTCCCGGAGCCGGAGCCGCCGGCGGTTTGGGTTTCGGGTTGTTGCATTTCGCCGCAGCCAGGCTGATTCCCGGCTTCGAGTTGCTGGCAGGATTGCTGGATTTGGAAAACCGCATCAAGTCGGCCGATCACGTCATCACCGGTGAAGGTTCGATTGACCACCAAAGCCTCGGTGGAAAAGGCCCCGTCGCCCTCGCCCGCCTTGCTAACAGCCTGGGCGTCCCGGTCAGCGGGTTCTGCGGCCAGGCCGACCGGGAAGCACGGGACAGCGGCATCTTCCATTCCCTCCATGCCCTCGCCGAGACGGGACTTCCGATTGAAACCCTGATTGCCGAAGCCGGCCC
>JANOZJ010000201.1:0-3089 GCA_031429315.1 Akkermansiaceae bacterium | reverse complement strand
AAATCGAGGGAATCAAGCCATTGGCCGTTGCACCAGAGCTGGGTCATGGGAAATCCGTATCATAAACGCAACCTAGCGGAAGACGATATTTTCAGGCGGGCAAGTCACGTCTTGATCCCGGGTGCCCTAAGTCAAACAAAGTGCGCTCGGTAAAATCGAAGTCGACGTCGCCAAAACCACCGTCGACAGCCTCCTCACCGGCGACATCGCCACCAGCCAGCCGTGTGAGACGAAAGTCGGCACCAAGGGCGTGGGCGATACGAAGCAGGCAAGGCTTTGATTTGCCTATCAGTCCTATTAGAAAGCGGGGACATTTTGTCCTCGCTTTTGACGGTGCACTTCGCCTTCCAACCACTTCATTTGGAATGATGCAGGAAGCAACTAACTGGCACCTAGGACACAAGCTTCACAGAATCGAATTGCACGTTGGTCCAACCTTTACGTTCGGCCAACCTTTTGATCCGCTCGGTGCAAATCAAGGTCGTGTGGACCTTGCTGAGAGCTGGACTGCATAGATCATTGCCACTCCATCCGGCCAGTTGGCATTTCCATCTCACAGGAGAGATTCTTCTTAGAGGATTTCTCTTGAGAGCTGCTAGCTGCTCTTCAACGCTGACGCTTTCACTAGTGAAGGAAATTCCAGGTATCGCCTCGATAACGAAGTATTTGGGAGGAGCGATTTTCTGAAGTGTCTTTGCATCAATTCTCGCGATTGGCATTTCGGTTGCCCTCAAAATTTCGATTTTTTCTTCAGCCAGATCACGGACAACTCGTTCACTGACAAAAAAGGAACAGGGACCGCCGCTCCCGTTGCCGATGAAATCAGACCAAGATTTCCCACCTGGGTCGATTACCATCCCCGGTGGAGAAGGGTTAACTTCCCAGTATTTTTCGCAGCGCTCCCTCAAAGCTGGTAGCCCATCCAGAAATGGCATTTCAGCAAGTGGTCCGAATCCGCATGCCCAAGGATATTTCCGCCCGCCTACAGCCCATGAACTCAACCGATAGAAATTCATAACTTATCAAGATGGAGTTTTTCAGCAACCTCCGCACCCCAGCCTAGTGCTATGGCCTCCTTGATGGCGTCCATATCGTGATTCTGATCCTCCCGGACATAGCGGCGGGAGATGGCCAACCAAGGCATCTTTTCATCATTCAGAGAAACATCGCGCTCCACCCTCGCCGCGGGCTTCTCTTCCAGCCAGTTTTGAAAAAGATCCACAGCGACCGCCCTAACTGGACGACCTTCCATGGCACTGCGGGCCTTGACGCGGCGGTAGAGTTCGTCCGGGATGTCGAGAGTGACTTTCATGGAATACTGGATCCTGCATTCCCTACCTCGGGTCAAGCTGGGGTTTTCACCAGCGCGGCGGCGTAAAAGCCGTCGTAGCCGGTGGCGGCTGGGGAGACGGGGCGTTCTTCGAGGAGGGTGAAGCCGCCCTGGGCTAACAGCTTGCCGATGGCCGCGCGGTTCTCCGAAGGCAGGATCGAGCAGGTCGCATAAACGAGGCGGCCGCCGGGCTTGAGCATGGCGGTGTATTTCTCCAACAGCTCGGCTTGGATGCCGCGGAGGCGGTCGATGGCGGCGGGCTTGAGACGCCACTTGAGGTCGGGCTGGCGCTTGAGGGTGCCGAGGCCGGAACACGGGGCGTCGATGAGCAGGCGGTCGGCGACTTCGGCGAAGTCGATGGTGGTGGCGGCGGTGATTTCCTTGGATTTCACGACCTTGTTGGCATTGGCGCGCTTGGCGCGGCGGTCAAGTTCGACGAGTTTCTTCGAGTCGATGTCCATGCCAAAGACGCGGCCGTCGCCCTTCATCAGGGCTGCAAGATGGAGCGATTTGCCGCCAGCACCGGAGCAGGCGTCGATGATGCGCTCGCCCGGTTGGGGATCGACGAGCGGGGCGATCATCTGCGAGCCGGCGTCCTGGATTTCCACGCGGCCGTCCATGCGGAGGGTTTTCGGCAGGGATTTGCCGGGGGCGAGGACGAGGGCGTCGGGCAGGCCGGGGACTTCGGTGGCGACGATGTTGAAGCTGGCGAGCCAGGCGATGGCTTCCGGGCGGGTAGTGCGGAGGGTGTTGACGCGAAGGAAGATGGAGGCGCGCTGGTTGAGAGCGGCGAGTTCGGCGTCCCAGGCGTCGCCGAGTTCGGCGGAACCGAGGGCGTCGAGCCAGTCGGGAATGGATTCGCGGACGGCGCGGGGTTGCGACGAAAGTTCGGCTTCGCGGGCCTTGATTTCCTCGGCGGTTTTGCCGTTGTAAGCCCACCACTCAGGGATTTCGTAGCCCATGCGGACCCACTGGGCGGCGCAGAGGGCGGTGGTTTCCTCGCTATCGACGATGAAACTCAGGGCACGCCGCCAGCGGGCGACTTCGAAAACGGTCTCGGCGATGAAACTGCGGTCGCGCTTGCCCCATTTCGGGTTTTCCTCGAAGGCGGTGGCGAGTTCGTGGTCGAGGACCTTGTGCTCGCGGAAGACGGACTTGGCGATGGTGGAGGCGGCCTCGGCGAGGATGCGGTGCATTTTCATAAAGGCGGACCGTTTCCTAAAGCGGGCGATGTGGCAAACTTGGTTTGTGGAAAAGACGTGGACGCGATTATTGAAGATTTTTTTAACCGCAGATAAACGCAGATGGACGCAGATGGAAGATGGGATGGTGACGAGTGGAGAGAGAGGGGTTCGTCTTATCCCATACCTCATCTTCTGTTCTTATCTGCGTCCATCTGCGTTCATCTGCGGTTAAAAAAATCTTAATTCCGAGGTCCGGCCCGTGGAGTGAAATGGTCTTAATTCTTGAGTCGTGAGCGATTCCAGCATTCGTTCCCGCCGTGCCGACTGTCCAACTCAAGTATCAAACATTCCATCCCTCGATCTGGCCGAAGATGATTGGCGAGGTTTCCCGCGATGCGACGCCGGGGGCATTTGTCCTCGTGTTAGGGAAAGAGGGCACGCCGTTCGGCTGGGGTTTGTGGAACCCGAAATCGCGGATGCCGCTGCGGGTGGTGAGCCACTCGCTGGAGGAGTTAGACGACGAATCCTTTTTCGAAAATGCGATCCGTCGCGCGGCGAAGTTGCGGCGCGAGGTG
>JANOZJ010000200.1:0-13034 GCA_031429315.1 Akkermansiaceae bacterium | reverse complement strand
GTTTTTCCAAGAGTCCCGGCACCAACGCCACCTCCGCGACATCGCAGGCATCATCGAACAACAGGATCTGGATAGATCCTATCTCAACCAACAGGTCGAATCCCTCAACCTAAGCTCCGGGTGGCAGACCGCCCTGGCACTCGTATCTTCCTAATTCCCTCTTCATTTCAACATTTTAGCATTTACCCAATATGGACTTACTCCGCTTCTCCACCGCCGGCTCCGTTGATGACGGCAAATCCACACTCATCGGCCGCCTTCTTTACGATTCGAAATCCATTTTCGAGGACCAACTCGAGGCCATGGAGGAATCCTCCCGCCGCCGCGGTGATGAAAACGTCAACCTCGCCCTCCTAACCGACGGACTCAAGGCCGAGCGCGAACAAGGCATCACCATTGATGTCGCCTACCGCTATTTCGCCACCCCCAAGCGCAAGTTCATCATCGCCGACACGCCCGGCCATATTCAATACACCCGCAACATGGTGACCGGTGCTTCCACCGCGAACCTCGCCATCATTCTAATCGACGCGCGCAAGGGCGTCATCGAGCAAACCAAGCGCCACAGTTTCATCGCCAACCTACTGCGCATCCAGCACCTCGTGGTCGCCGTCAACAAGATGGACCTCGTTGATTACTCGGAAGAGGTGTATAACAACATCGTCCAGGATTTCCGCGACTTCGCCTCGCGCCTCGACAACATCGTTGAGATCACCGCCATCCCGATCTCCGCGCTCAACGGCGACAACGTCGTCGATAAGTCCGAAAACATGCCCTGGTATCAGGGGCCGACGTTTCTCTATCACCTCGAGCATGTTTACGTCGGCGGCGAGGAAAACCATGTCGATGCCCGCTTCCCAGTCCAATGGGTGATCCGTCCGATGAGCGATGAGTGGCACGATTTCCGCGGCTACGCCGGACGCGTCGCCGGCGGAGTGTTCAAGCCGGGCGATGAAGTGACCGTGCTACCATCCGGCTTCACCACCCGCATCAAGGCAATCCACAGTCCGGACGGCGATCTCCAGGAAGCATTCGCACCCCAATCGGTCTGCCTTACTCTAACCGAGGAGATCGATATCTCGCGCGGTGACACTTTGGTCAAATCCAACAATCCTCCGACCGTCGCCCAGGACATCGACGCGATGATCTGCTGGTTTTCCAACAAGCCGATGCCGCCCAATGCCAAGCTGGTGCTCCGCCACACCACCCAGGAAACCAAGGCGATCATCCAGGAAGTCAAGTATCACGTCGATATCAACACCTTGCACAAGATCGAAGGCATGACCGGCTTCGCGATGAACGACATCGGCCGCATCTCGCTGCGCACCGCCGTCCCGCTGATCCACGACTCCTATCGCCGCAACCGCATCACCGGTTCATTCATCCTCATTGATCCCGGCACCAACGAAACCGTCGCAGCGGGGATGATCATCTGATGGCAAATGTTGAAAACTGAAATTCTAAGAAGGGTGGAATTAAAGCGCGCGCTTCGCTTCGCGTCTCGTCATTTCTTCAGCCTTTCAGCTTTTCCGCATCTACCCCATTCAGTTTCCGCTTCGCCAGCCAACTGCGGACGAGATGCGTGAACACTCCCCCTAACACGATCAGCGACACCCCCGTGATCGCCCATTTCAGTTGCCCATCCGCCAGGCCCGCACCACTCAAGACCACGCCGGAGCCAATGATCCCGGTGCAAAGCAGCGAAACGGGCAGATAGAGGTAAAACGGGGCGTGCAGAAAACCCAACAAGTAGTTCTGAAAAAACAGCGGGATGCCCGGCGTCAGACGCAGGACCAGGATCAGTTTCAAATGATCTCCCCGCGGCAACTCGGGGATTTGAATCCCGGAGGCGGCGAGCATTTTCTCCACCAGTCGCCGCGCCGGCCGCGCCGCCAGCCAGTAGGTCCAGCTAAAATTCAGTGCCAGAGCCAGCAGGCACAGCAGGCAGGCCAGGATCGGCCGCTCCCGCCAAACCACCCCCGCCGTCAGCAGCAAAACACTCGTCGGAACTGGCAAACCGGGAAGAATGACCAACGCCAGAAACAGCGCCCACGAATTTTGTCTCAGGTAGGCCTCGGTCACTCTCCAACCGTCTTTCAAAGCGGCCAGATCCACGCCCATTTTCCAAGCCACCACGGCTGCGACAAGTGCCATTCCGCACGAGCAAACCAACGCCAGCCGCACCCGGCGATCCAATAGAAGTTTACGGAGCAAGTCCATCCGCTGCGGAAACTCCCTGTTGCACGGTTACTTGGCAAGGCCGCATGTGGTCAGACACCGCTTTCCGATTTCTCGCCGCGCAAATCAGTCAAAAGCAGTCACTTTCATTGTTCATTTATTCTTGAACAATGCATCGCCCAACCCAAACTCCGCATGTGGTAACTTCGGCGTTGCCACTTTAAGCACCCGCAAGTCCATCCCAGGTTTACCGGCCCGAACCGCCGCTACCAAGGGCGGCAGCGTGTCGCCGGGTAATGCGGGCCACGGATGTCCCGCTCGATCCGCGCCATGACCGGGTTCCTCCCTCATTTCATCGCACTTCCCTCGCGTCCCACCTTTCGCCGCCAATCCCATGTCCAAAACCCTCGCCATCATCCTTCCCGCCTACAACGAGGAATTGACGATCGTTGACACGATGAACGATTTCTTCGGAGTCTGTCCCGAAGCGGAAATCTACGTCATCGACAACGCCTCCAATGACCGCACCAACGAGCTGGCCCGGGCCGCCTATCAGACACTGGGTTGCAAGGGCCGCCTGCTGGAAGAACCCCGCAAAGGCAAGGCCGCCGCCGTCCGCAAGGCGTTCATGGAAATCCACGCCGACATCTATATCATGGTCGACGCGGACATGACTTACCCCGCCAGCGATTTGCCGGCGCTGCTAGCCCCGGTACTCGACGGACGCGCCGACATCGTCTGCGGCAACCGCCACAGCTCGGGCGTTTACAGCCGTGAAAACAAGCGCCCGCTGCACGACTTCGGCAACAACTTAGTCCGCTACCTGATCAACGTCCTGTTCAACGGCTCGCTCGAAGACATCCTCACCGGCTATCGGATCATGTCGAAGCGCTTCGTGAAAAACTATCCGATTCTTGCCTCCGGGTTTGAGCTTGAGACTGAAATGAGCATTCACGCCCTCGACAAAGGATACTCCATCATCGAGTTGCCAACGGACTACCGGGACCGCCCGGAAGGCTCGTTTTCCAAGCTCAACACCTTCACCGACGGGATCCTGGTGCTCAAGACGATCTTCGCCATCTTCGTCAAATACCGGCCGATGTTGTTCTTCAGCCTCTGCGCGCTGATCTTCGCCCTGTTCGCGCTAACAGCGGGCATCTTCCCCATCATGGAATACATCCAAACGGGTAAAATCCTGCACATCCCGCTGGCCATCCTGGCCTCGGGCCTGTCAATTCTCTCGATGCTCAGTTTTTCCGTGGCGGTGATCCTCGACGGCTTGGCGGCGGGACAACGCTTCAATCACGCGCTGCAATTGCTCCAATGGGGCGACCGTTGACTCCCATCATCGGAATCCTCGCCCATGACTCCATCTCCAAAGTCCATGCTCTCACCGGTCGCCGTGTGGGTGCTTGTCTGCACCCTGCTGAATGCCGCCGGCTGGGGACTCTCGGCGATGGGTCACCTGACTCTGGCTGGCTATGGTGTGGTTCTAACATTGGCTGGCGCGGCAACCGCTTGCTGGTGGTGTCACGCCCGGCCCCGATTCCAAACTGGCTTTCGGACGCGGCGTTTCCGGCGCGCCTTTCCACTGGCGTTCGCAGCGCTGGCGGCGCTGGCCTTGGCCGGGGGCCTTCTGCATGCTCCTAACAACTACGACGCCCTCGCCTATCGCACGCCGCGCATCCTGCACTGGCTGGCCGAAGGGCAATGGCACTGGATCCACACGGATTTCCAACGGCTCAACACACGCGGCTGCGGCATCGAATGGGTTGCCACCCCGTTGTTGTTGTTCACCGGCACCGATCGCCTTTTCTTCCTAGTCAATGCCATCTCATTTCTGCTACTTCCCGGATTGTGCTACGGGGTGATGACGGGGCTGGGCGTGCGCCGCAGGGTGGCATGGCATTGGATGTGGATCTTTCCCACGGGCTACTGCTACCTCCTGCAAGCTGGCAGCATCGGCAACGACCTCTTCGGCGCGACCCTGGCACTGGCCGCAGTGGATTACGCCCTGCGAGCCGCCCGCGAGCGCAGCGCCAGCGCCGCCTGGCTGGCCATGCTGGCGGCAGCCTTGATGACCGCCGGCAAAGGCTTCAACCTGCTGCTGCTCTTGCCATGGGGCCTCGCGATCATGCCGGCGACTTTCACCTTGTTGCGGCGACCGGTGGCAACTTCGCTTGTGGGAATCATCGCCATCTTGATTTCACTGGTTCCGACCGCACTGCTCAATGACCGCTACTGCGGTGACTGGAAGGGCATCAAGGCGGAGCCGGTAAACCTCGCCACCGGTGAACCGCTCCTCCACCTGAGCGTCAACGGTGCCCTCATGGCGCTTCACAATCTCAACCCGCCGGTCAATCCCATGGCCGGCGCTTGGAACAGGTGGATCGTACAACAGATTCCCGCCGACCTGGCACTCAAGCTAGGCTCACAGTTCGAAGCGTCCGGAGCCAAGTTCCAGCTCGGGGAAATGCAGATGGAGGAGACGACCGGGCTTGGATGTGGGATCAGTCTGTTATTGCTTTCCGTTCTAACCGGCATGAGGCGTCCGCACCGGCGAAGCTGGCGCGAATGGTCCGAAATTCTGATCCGTCCAGCCTGCCTCGTGCCTGCCGGCGCGTGGTTGGTTACATTCTATTTTTTCACCCAATCGGGGCTGGCGTGTCCCGCGCGTTACCTGGCACCGTTGTATCTGTTGTTGCTCGCACCTGTGCTATATCTACCGCGTTCCAGCGAACTGCTGCGGCACCGCTGGTGGCGGCGCTTGGCAATGTTAGGATTTGTCCTCGCCGCCGTGCTGGTGATCCTCACACCGTCACGCCCGCTGTGGCCCGCCCATACATTGCTGCGCGCCATCCACGCCGACACCTCCTCTTCGCCCCTGTTGAAGCGCGTCTGGGCGGTCTATTCGGTTTATGGCGCGCGTGCGGATGGCTTCGCACCGGTTCGCGCAATTCTCCCGCCAGACTTAAAAGTCCTCGGAATGGTGACCTTCGACGACCCGGAAACCTCGCTTTGGCGGCCATTTGATTCACGCCGTATCATCCACGTCACCGGTAGCGACGACGCCCGATCCTTGCGGAGCAAAGGCGTCGAACTGGTGCTGGTGAGCGAGTATATCGTCACCGAACACCAGCATTTGACGATGCCCGATTGGCTCGCCCGCTTCGATGCCGAAGTCGTCACCAGCCTCGATCTAACGCTCCGCGCCACCCGTGGCCCGACCCGCTGGCACTTGGTGCGCCTCCGCCCGGCCCAACCGGATGACGCGGGAAGCGGTAACTAACACCTGTCCCTCGCCCATGCTTGAATTCCTCAAGGAACCGTCCATCCAAGGACTCGTCGTCGGCTCGCCCGAATTCTTTGCCCGCCAAAAGGAACTGATCCAGCGGCGCCCCTTACTCAAACGTTGCTATGACGACTGGTATGCCCGTTTGCTCGCCGATATCCGCTCGGTTCCAGCTCAAGCGCTGCTGCTAGAGCTGGGTAGCGGCGGCAGTTGCCTCAAAGAGATCGAACCCGCATTCATCACTTCCGATGTCGTCCCGGACGTGGCTGAGCGTCTGATAGACGCCTGCGACCTCCCCTTTCCGGACACCTCGCTCCAAGCCATCGCGCTGACCCATGTCTTGCATCACATCCCCGACTTGGAGGCCTTTTTCCGCGAAGCCCAGCGCACGCTCATCCCAGGCGGCGTCATCACCATGATCGAGGTCGCGCACACCCCTTTCGCCCGGTTGTTCTTCAGGAACTTCCACCCGGAACCCTACGACGATACCCGCCGCGAGTGGAGCTTCGGGCAACAGGATTCGATGATGGACTCCAACCAGGCATTGTCGTGGATGGTCTTCGTGCGCGACCGCAGCCGCTTCGAAAAACTCTATCCAAACCTCGTCATCGAGACTTTCGACTTCACCCCGTGGTTTGCCTATCTTCTCTCCGGCGGCGTTACCAAGCGCTACCTGATTCCACGATTCCTGGTGCCGGCGTTGTTCGGCATGGAATGGCTGCTCACGCCCCTGCGTCCGCTGTTTGCCCTCCACTGGCATATCCGCATCCGCCGCAAAGCGTGAGTGGGAGCGGCAAGCCTGGCACATCACCATGATCGTTGTCATTGGTTCCGGTCCGGCGGCGATTGCCGCCACCATGGCACTCGTCCATCAGGGGCATCATGTGACGATTCTCGACGTGGGCACCCGCTTGGAAGCCGACCGCCAGAAAATCGTGGACCGGATGTCCACGCAGGAATCCGGTTCATGGGATGATGAGGATCTGAATGCCATCGTCGGAGAAAGGAATGCCACCCGTGAAGCCGTTCATTCCAAACTATCCTATGGTTCTTCCTATAGTTTCGACACCCGCTCCGCCGCAGTTGACGTTAGATGGGGGAAGTCCGCCGGATTCAACCATTCACTGGCTCAAGGCGGCTTAAGCAATGTCTGGGGTTCCTCGCTCTTACCCTACCGGCAGGAAGATATCTCCGACTGGCCGATCACTGTGGAAGACTTGCGGCCGCACTATCAGGCGGTCATGGACTTCGTGCCGGGAACTTCCGTGGGGGATGATCTTGAGGAAATCCTGCCATCCTATTCCACCCGAAGCCATCACCTTGAACCTTCACGCCAAGGACATGCATTGCTCAAGGATCTGGAAGCGAACAAACTGCCCCTGCGCAAATCCGGAATCGTTTTTGGACGCAGCCGCCTGGCGATCCGCGCCTCGGGAGACGAAACCCACCGTGAATGTGCCCACTGTGCGCTCTGTCTTTCGGGTTGTCCCTATGGCCTGATCTATTCTTCCGCGCAGACGCTGGAGAACCTGATTCAAAGCGGCAGCGTCAGTTATCTTCAGGATCACCTGGTAGAGAAAGTGGAACAAGCCGGGGCGGACGTCATCATCACCGGACGGGATCTGAAATACGACCGGCTCTTCACCCACCGGGCCACGCGGGTGTTGATGGGGGCTGGAGTATTACCAACGGCAAAGATCGTCCTCAACTCGTTGCACGCGTTCGATACGCCGATCCAGCTCCGCGACAGCCAATACTTCATCTATCCATTGCTTCGCTTTACCCTGACCGATGGCGTAGAGTCGGAGCGAATGCATACATCCTCGCAACTGTTCATGGAAATCGATGACCAACGTGTCAGCGAACACTTGGTGCATCTTCAAATCTACGGCTACAGCTCGTTCCTGCACCATGAACTCAACCGGACCTTCCTGGGATGGCCGCTGCGGTTGCCGGCATTCCGCCGCCAGTTTCTCGGGCGTTTGTTAGTCGCGCAGGGATTCATCCACTCCAACAAGTCCGGCTCCGTCGAACTCACTTTAAAGAAGGCGGCCGACGGAAGGGTTTATCTCGATGCCTCGATTCAACGTTCCCGCAAGGCTTTGACAACAGCCCTGAAAGTGGGTTGGAAGCTCGTGAAGCAGGCTTTCAACCTCCGCGCCATCCCCTTGCTGCCCGGCCTGCAATTTCCCAATCCCGGCAGCGGTTACCACAGCGGTGGAACCTTTCCGATGCGCCGGAATCCGCAAGCGCTCGAAACCGATACTTTGGGCAGGCTACCCTCGATGGATCGCGTCCATTTGGTGGATGCCTCCGTATTGCCAAGCATCCCCGCGACCTCCATCACCTTCAGCGTCATGGCAAATGCCCACCGCATCGCCAGTCTCGCAGGCCAACTCGATCCGCCATGAGAATCGCCATCACCGGCGCTTCCGGCTATGTGGGCACCTGCATCTCGAATGGTTTCCGGGTTCACGGTCACGAGGTGCTAGCCCTGAGCCGCCGCCCGTGTACCGAGCCATGGATTTCCTATGCCTTGGGCAGCGATCCCAAACTTCTCCCATGGGACAATGTGGATGTTCTCATCCACGCCGCCTATGACTTCACTCCTCGCACCTGGCAGGAAATCCTCAATGGCAATGTCATGCCAAGCTTGGAGTTGTTGCAAGCCGCCAAACAAGCCAACGTCGGGCGCTTGATTTTCATCAGTTCCATGAGTTCCTTTGAAGGTTGCCGGTCGAACTATGGCAAAGCCAAGCTGATGATAGAAAAGGAAGCCCGGGAACTGGGAGCAGTGATCATCCGCCCCGGCTTGGTTTGGGGTGAACATTCCGGCGGAGTGATGGGAACCTTGGAGAAACTGGTGGCCAAATTGCCAGTCGTGCCGTTTTTAACCGGCGGAGCGGGTCTCAAGCAATTCCTGATTCATGAAGCGGATTTGTCAGAAGCCATCGTTTCCATTGCGGAATCACTGCCGTCAGGGGCCGCCACACTGCATTCCGTGACTCATCCCGACCCCGTGCCGCTCCTCGCAATCCTCAAATCCATCGCCAAACGGTCCCATCGCGCCCGCCTTTATGTCCCGGTCCCCTGGCAGTTCGTCATGGCGGGTTTAAAATTCATCGAAGCGCTCGGCATCCCTTCCTTGTTTCGCTGCGACAGCTTGGTCGGCCTCGTCCACGGCAATCCCCACCCAGAAATCCTCCCCCCGCCCGCCGGAATTCACTACCGGCCGTTTCGCTGAGGAGATGCGAGGTGCGAGCAAAGAGATGACGGAAGCATCAGGATACCAATCATCAACGACGATGAACAATGACCATTTCAGGTTTGAGGACATGGAAATCTGGCAACGTGCCGTCGAAATCTCCATGCCGGTGTTTGATGTCGCGGATGCCTTGGAGGATCAAAAGAAATACCGCTTCGGCGAGCAACTACGGGCCGCCATGTTGAGCGTTTCCAACAACATGGCCGAGGGCTCGGGCAGCTCTTCTAACATGGACTTCGCGAACTTCCTGAACATTGCCCGGCGTTCGATCTTTGAGGTGGCAAGCATGCTTCTCGTGTTTCACCGCAGGGAAATCCTACCCGAGCGCCCAAGTGCGGTCTTGGCGGAACTTGTCGAGCTAAGCAAGATGACCCTCGCCTTTCGCAAGACCCTGCGCGAACAGCGTTAAGACGCGAGCAAGGAGACGCGCTCCCCGCTCCCCGCTCCCCGCTCCCCGCTCGCGTCTCCCCGCTCACGTCTCCCCGCTCACGTCTCCCCGCTCACGTCTCCCCGCTCGCGTCTCCCCGCTCGCGTCTCCCCGCTCGCGTCTCCCCGCTCGCGTCTCCCCGCTCTCCTCTCCCCGCTCACGCCTCTCATGCTCAACTCACGCTCCATCCAAGGTATTCTGGTTTTGATCGTCGGCACCTTTCTCGCCATTTGGCTGGGACTCAGTATCGTCACCAACCAGATCGAAACCATCCTGCAAGTGGTGGCGGCGTCGGTATTGATTATCTGCCTCTTCTTGGGACGCAGGATCTGGCTGTTGATTCCGTTCATGGCCGCCCTCGATCTATCATTGCGGATACCAGGCCAACCCAGCAGCTTGCTTCTCGGCCAAATGCTTGCCTTGGGATTTTCCACCCTGCTCTTCATGATGCGGAAACTGCCCTTCAAACTCATGTGGACGGAGCTCGAGGCTTGGGTGCTGATTCTGACCCTGCTGGTGGTGCAGGTTTACCTGCGAAACCCGGTCGGGGTGAACATCTTCGGTGGCGATACCGTAGGCGGAAAGGGCTATGCCCTTTACGCGATCGCTGCATTTAGTGCCCTCCTGCTCTCGGGCTTGCGGGTTCCCGCCAACGATATGAAATGGATCCTGCGCTTGTCGATCTTCGGCGGCATGCTCAGCGCTGCCGTTTCAGTCTTGGGCAACTACGTTCCCGTCATCGGCTACTATACAGGTGGGAACTACGAGAACCCGGCAAACGCAAGCTACGACGACCAGGTGGTCGATGAGCGAGCCGCCACCCGGGTGGGTTCGTTGTTAGGAATTGGCAACAATCTGGCGCTCTGGATTTCATGCTATATCTCCCCGTTGCGTGCTTTGGTCCGGCCATTGTGGGCGATTCTCGTGCTGGCAGCCGTCGTCGCCGCGACGATGTCCGGATTCAGAAATGGAATCATCACGGTGGGAATGATCTTTCTCATCGGGATCGCATACCGCGGCGGCTTTTCCGGTGTGGCCATCTCCGTCTTCGGGGTGATCTGCGGTGTGGCCATGCTTGCCGTGGTCAACACCATGCACCCGCTCCCGCCTAACATTCAGCGCTCGCTCACCATCCTCCCCGGCACTTGGGAGAAGCGCTACAAGCTCGATGCCGAGGGCTCCAGCGAATGGCGCTTCGCGATCTGGCGCGAGGTGCTTTTGACTGACCGCTGGATTCAGAACAAGTGGCTGGGTGATGGCCTCGGCTTCAGCGCCGTCGAATTGGCCGGTCAATTGAACAGTCGCGAAGGAGCGCGCGCCGGGCTATCCGGTTTCGACGCCCACCGGGATGCGATCCTCGCTAGCGGAGATTACCACAGCGGCCCGGTGTCCACCATCCGGGTCATCGGCTATCTCGGGTTGCTGGTGTTTCTGTCTGCACAAATTCGCCTGGCCATACACACCCATCGCCAGATCTGCCGCTGCCGCGGCACCGAGTGGTTTCCTCTCGCCCTGCTAATTGGAATTCCATTGATCATGACACCCATGGTGTTCGTTTTCATCTTCGGTGACTTCAAGTCGAGTACTGCTTCCTTTCTGCTATCCTTGGGCATGATCCGCTTGCTGGAGAACAATCTCCCGCTTCCTGCGTATGTGGTTAGGAAACGGCAACCTTATATCCTGCAAAGCCACCGATCCCATTCCCAACCTGTTCCATCCGCGCGCTGACAGCCGGCTCGACTCGACAATCTCGTTCATGAAAGGCATTCTTCTCGCTGGCGGCTCCGGCACCCGCCTTTTTCCGGTCACCATGGCCGTCAGCAAGCAATTGCTGCCGGTCTATGACAAGCCAATGATTTACTATCCGCTTTCCGTGCTGATGCTGGCCGGCATCCGGGACATCCTGGTGATCTCCACCCCGCACGATCTGCCTCTCTACCAGCGCCTGCTAGGCGATGGAACCCGTTTCGGCATCCGCCTCAGTTATGCCGAGCAGCCATCGCCCGATGGTCTCGCCCAGGCATTCCTCATTGGCGAGGAATTCATCGCCGGTGGCTCGTGCGCACTGGTCCTCGGCGACAATATCTTCTACGGCCAGGGATTCTCTCCCAAGCTCCAGGTGGCGGCCTCGCGCACCAAGGGAGCTACCGTCTTCGGCTACGACGTCAAAGACCCCGAGCGCTTCGGGATCGTCGAGTTTGATTCACACGGCAAAGCCATTTCCATTGAGGAGAAGCCCGCGAAGCCCAAGTCCCACTATGCGGTTACCGGTCTCTACTTCTATGACGATCGCATCATTGATATCGCGAAACAGGTGAAGCCCTCGCCACGGGGTGAATTGGAAATCACCTGCATCAACCGCGCCTATCTGGAAGCGGGCGACTTGCATGTCGAGGTACTCGGCCGCGGCTACACTTGGCTCGACACCGGCACCCACGAGTCGCTCCTCGAAGCGTCCCAGTTCGTCCACACCATTGAGCTTCATCAGGGATTCAAAGTGGCATGCCTTGAGGAAATCGCCTGGAATAAGGGCTGGCTCGGCTGGCAAGCGCTTGAAGAATCCATCCGGATGCTGCGCAACAATTCCTATGGGACTTATCTTATGAGCTTGCTCAAAAACCCACCCATCAATCACTGACCCGCTTCCCATGCAAACTCCATTCATCAGCCCGCTTGCAGACGTCCAGTCCGTCGTCATCGGCCCCCGCACCCGGATCTGGCAGTATTGTGTCGTCCTGTCGGGCGCGCGGATCGGTGCCGACGTGAATGTCTGCGCCAATGTGTTCATCGAAAACGACGTCACCGTCGGCGATCGGGTCACCATCAAGTGCGGAGTCCAACTCTGGGACGGCATCACCCTTGAAGATGATGTCTTCGTCGGACCTAACGTCACCTTCACCAATGACAGTTTCCCCCGGTCGATGAAGCGGCTGGCGGAGTTCGCGAAAACCGTGGTCCGTTCCGGAGCGTCGATCGGCGCGAATGCCACAATCCTGCCGGGAATCACCATCGGTCGTTCCGCCATGGTGGCCGCCGGCGCGGTGGTCACCCGTGATGTTCCGCCTCACGCGATTGTCAAAGGCAACCCCGCGCGGATTTCCGGCTATGTGAATGACCGGAACCCCGACATCCCATCCAGTAGTTCGGATACAGCGGAGCCCGCACTCATCCCCGGGGTGTCATTCGTCAAGTTCACCACCGCGACGGACCTCCGCGGCGATCTCATGGCCGCGGACTTCACCCGCCAGGTGCCATTTCCCGTGAAGCGGGCGTTCTTCGTGACCAACGTCCCTTCCCACCATGTTCGCGGCGAACACGGGCACAAGGAATGCCATCAGTTGTTAGTCTGTCTGCAAGGCTCGGTGATGGTTTCTGCGGACAACGGTAAGGAAAGGAACCAATGGCTGCTCGACCGGCCGGGACTCGGACTCCATATCCACCCGATGGTCTGGGCCGCCCAATATCATTATTCGCAAAACGCCGTGCTGGCCGTGTTCGCCTCCCACTCTTATGATGCGAATGATTATCTCCGCGACTATGAGGGGTTCATCCAACTGACCCAGCAGAAAGGAGCCGGTCATGAGTGATATCCAAGTGCCGTTTCAAAACTTCAAGGCAGCCTATCAGGAACTCAAGCCGGACCTCGACGCCGCCTACGTCCGGTTCATGGAATCCGGCTGGTATGTGTTGGGCAAGGAACTCTCCACCTTCGAGGAGGAATACGCCGCCTACTGCGAGTCGCTCCATTGTGTCGGAGTGGCAAATGGACTGGAAGCCTTGCACCTCGCCATGCGGGCGCTTGGCGTCGGTCCTGGCGACGAGGTGATCGTCCCATCCAACACCTACATCGCGACCTGGCTGGCAGTCACCCA
>JANOZJ010000199.1:0-11923 GCA_031429315.1 Akkermansiaceae bacterium | reverse complement strand
CGATGTTGCCGAACAGTCCTGTTGCCTTGGTGTTTCGATAGTGTCGATTCTGACGTGCCAGTAGCTGTGTCATAAGTCGCTCGTATAGTGAAACTTGCTTAAGTTAGTGCCATTCGGGTCGGTCCTTGGATTTCAATATTATGAACCGTTGGATTGCTTGGTCGAAGTGGGATCGCGACGAATACCCGGTCCTGTGTCGGCAATCGCAGGGTGAATCGAACGATGACATGCGGCTGAATCCCAGGCGCGAGCGTGAGAACGTTTGTCCGGCAGGGATCGACCTCCGGGCGGTCCGGAGAATGGGAGGGGAATCAGGATTTCGATTGCAGGTCGTGGGTTCTGAGGCGGAAACATTTTCCGCGCATGATGGGAAAAATCTGAAGGCTTCGCTGGAGCCGGGCAAGCTCTGCTAGACGCTGACGGCCTATTTCAAATCTCCCGCTTGTTCCACCCAAGGCGCGTATTCCGGCGGAATCGGAGCTTCGAAATGCAGCCGCTCGCCGGTGACCGGGTGGTCCAGCGTGAGCCGCCAGGCATGGAGCATCAGGCGGCCGGTTTGTTCCGAGATCTTACTGGGTTTGCCGTAGATCGGATCGCCGACGAGCGGGGTGCCTTTGTGATGGAGGTGGACGCGGATCTGGTGGGTGCGGCCGGTGTGGAGATGGCAGAGGATGAGAGCCGTTAGCGATGCGGGATCGGCGGTTAGAATCTCGTAGTCGGTGATGGCGGTTTTGCCGCCCGGCGGATTGACGACTGCCATCTTCTGGCGATTCACCGGGTGGCGGCCGATGTGGGTGAAAATGCTGTCCTTGGCGGGCTTCGGAATGCCCTGGGTGACGGCGAGGTAAAGTTTCTCCATCGTCCGCCCGGAGAACTGGCCGACCAGCGACTGGTGGGCGACGTCGGACTTCGCGACGACGATGCAGCCGGAGGTGTCCTTGTCCAGGCGGTGGACGATGCCGGGCCGCTCGACGCCGCCGATGCCTGATAGTTTTCCGCGGCAGTGATGGAGCAGGGCGTTGACCAGCGTGCCATCGGGATTTCCCGGTGCGGGGTGGACGACCATCCCGGAGCCTTTGTTGAGGACGATCATGTCGTCATCCTCGAACAGGATTTCCAGCGCGAGGTCCTGCGGCGCGTTGTCGAGCGGCACGGCCTCGGGCACGATCACGGAGATCCGGTCGCCGAGCTTCACCGCGTCGCGCGGCTTGGCGGGGCGGCCGTTGAGCTGGATGTATTGGTCGCGGATGAGCGTCTGGATCCGCGAGCGGGAAAGGTCCGCGAGGCGGGCGGCGAGAAACGCGTCGATGCGCTCGCCCGGACTGTTTTCGACTAGGATTTCCACGGCGCGAGTCTCTCCGGGGGAAAAGGTGCCGCAAGTTCAAGTTTGCACGATGATCTCGCGTCGCTAGCCTGTGCCCATGCCGGAAGCCTCGGAAGCCATCGCCTATTGTCATTCGTGCGGAAGCCCGATGAACGTCGAAGCAGTGGCCCCGTTTTCCAATGTCGAGTGCCCGACCTGCGGCATGCACACCCGGGTGAAGCGGGAATTCGGCCCATACACCCTCGTCCGCCGCCATGCGCTGGGCGGGATGAGCATGGTTTTCGTGGCGCAGGACAACACGCTCGACCGCGAGGTGGCGTTGAAAATCCTCAGCGAGGATTTCTCCGCCGACGAAAAGCGGATCGCGGCCTTCGAAGAAGAAGCGCGGATCACCGCCTCGTTCAGCCACCCCCATGTTGTTAGAGTGCTGCGCACCGGCAGGGCGTTCGGGCGCTTTTACATCGCCATGGAACTCGTCCCGGGCGGCCATTTCGAACACCAGATCCGCGAGCGCGGGAAAATCCCGGAAGTGGAAATGCTGCCGCTCGCCATCGAGGTCGCGCAGGGACTCAAGGCCGCCCACGCCGCCGGGCTGATCCATCGTGACGTGAAACCGGGCAACATCCTGCTAGATGCCGAGGGCCATGCCAAGCTGGTGGACTTCGGCCTCGCGCTGGTGACCCACGGCGGCAAGGCCCAGGCCGAGGAAGTGTGGGCCACGCCTTATTACGTCCCGCCGGAAACCATCGAAGGCGATCCCGAGGATCTGCGTTCCGATATCTATGCCTTCGGCGCGACTCTCTATCACGCGTTGTCCGGCGTGCCACCGTGTGGCGCGGAAACGATGTCCACCGAGATTCTGCGCGCGGCCAAGAAAAACGTCGTGCCACTCGGCGCCGCCGATCCCACTCTATCAGCCGGAACCTGCGCGATTGTCGAGCGGGCGATGGCCTACGAGCCGAGGGACCGTTTCGCGTCCTACGATGAAATGATCGCGCTGCTGGAGGTCGCCCTGAAGCGGGTGAAATCCGGCGCTACCGGTGCCTCCGAAAGCTCCGGCAGCGCCGCGAAACGCCGGGCGAAGAAGAAACAGAGCGAGACCGTCACGCTCGCGGTCGCCGGCCTGGTTTTGTTAGCCGCAGTCGCGGGTGGAATCTGGTGGGTCATCCGCGAGCAACCATCGCAAGCGCTCGACAAGCCGGTGGCTCTCGTGAACCCGCCGATCATTCCGGAAGCCATATCCGCCGCCACCACCGACATCGCGAAGACCTACCGCGCGGCGCGCGCCGCCGTGGAAGCCCGCGATTTCGAGAAGGCCGCCGCCGACTTCGTGAAGCTGCATGCAAACCCGGCTGTCCAGGAACCCACCCGCACCTGGGCCGGGGTCGAGGCGGTAGTCGCTGCCTATCTGAACGGCAACGCGGGCGAGGCCCGGACCCAGGCCCAGGCAACCTCCGACCACGCGGAATCCGTGCCGGAGCCATCCAGGATCCATGGCGGGCTGCTCAAAATGTTAGGGGAAGTGCCGCGGCTGCCCGCCATCCCGGCCAAGGAAATCGATTCCTCCGCCAGCGATGCGCCGCATGTGATGGCCTGGATGCTGGCCGGACTTAAAGATTGGGAACAAGGAATGACCGGCGAAGCGGCCGGCTGGTTTGCCGCCGTCGCCGCCACCAGGGTTTCCGCGGACGACTCGTGGCTACTGATCTATCAGAGCATTGCCCGCGACTACCTCGCCGACCATCAGATGCTCTCCAGCCCGGTTTTTGAAAAGCTTCCCGCCGACATCGCCGGCTGCGATACCGCCGTGGCCGAGCTCGAAACGATCCTCGCCACCCTCAAAACCCGAGGCCGCGCCCGCTTCAACGTGCGCGCCTGGCAACTCGATCTCGCGAAGCACGCCAAACTGTTAGCCGCGCCGAAGGTCGAGGAGTCCGAGCCGGCCGCCACCGAAACCTCCGCCTGGGACATGGTTAGAATTCTCGCAAAACTCGACGAACTCGCGAAGGAGTGCCGTTTCTCCGAAGCCTCGGACTACCTCAAGGCACCTGCCGCCGCCCCCCAGGGCGCGACGCGGGCGGCGTTGGCCTCGGTCGCCGCCGCATCCGCCGTGTTTCTAACCGACCTTGAGGCGGACCTGGCCAAAGAACCCGTGACCGGCGAGTTCCAGATGAGAGCGGGCGACGTCATCCGGAAAATCGCCATCGGTCCCCAAGCCGTCATCACCGTCACCGACGCCGGCGGACTGCCCCGTACCGCCAAGTGGGCGGATTTCTCGCCGGATGCGCTCATCGCCTTGCACCGGCTCTTCGTGAAGAACCCGAAGAGCGAGTTGGAACGCTTGCGCCGCCACGAATGCGCGATTTCCTACGACTGGCTGGCCGGCAACCGCGAACGCGCGCTCGCCGCCGCCGCCTCCTTGTCGCAGTCCAGTCCGGCCTTCAAACAACGCTGGGACACCATCGCCAGCGGCTTGCCCAAGTGAAAACCGCAGAGCGGCGAAACGCATCCGCCGTGTGGATGAAATGCCGATGAAAAGCCCTCATGGCCGCCAATCGTCCCTCCACCTCACCGCCGGAACAACGCCACTTCGTCCCCAGTCAGCCGCCGCGACATTCCCGGAGTCAGGCCATCCAGCCCCAGCGCCCCGATGCTCTCGCGGTGCAGGCCAAGCACCTGGTTGCCCACCGCATGGAACATCCGCTTCACCTGGTGGTAGCGGCCCTCGTGGATCGTTAGAAGCGCCTCCCGTTCGCCGAGGACTTCCAGCACCGCAGGCCGCGTCGTCAGATCCTCGTAGGCGAAATAAATCCCCGCCGCAAAGATCGCCGCCGTCTCCGGCGCAATCCCGTCCCGCGTCGTTACTCGATAGACTTTGGGAATTTCCTCCACCGGCTCGGTCACCCCTTTCGACCAACGCCCGTCGTTAGTCAGCAGCAGCAAGCCCGTACTCGCCCGGTCCAGCCGGCCCGCCAGATGAAGTTCGCCCCGCAACGGATGATCGATCAGCTCGATCACCGTCGGATGCAGCGGGTCGGTCGTCGCGCTCAGATAGCCCGCCGGCTTGTGCAGCATCAGATAGATCGCCTCCTGGTCCTGCAAGACCTCGCCATCCAGCTCCACCCGGCAGAAGCGGCTGATCTTCCGCAAGCCGCTGTTCTCGACTTCTCCGTCCACCTGCACCCGATCATTCGCTAACAAGCGCGCGACTTCCTCTCCGGAATGAACGCCGCGGCGGGTGAGAAATCGGTCGAGCCGCATGAGCCGCATTCTAAGGACGCTTGATCTCCGGTCAACCCACAGCTAGATCGCTGAGAAACCTTGGTTGCCTTTCAAGCTTCCAGGAGGAATAAATTCCGCGCCCCATCCCACTCCCCATTATGAAAAAAGAAGACCGTGACTTCCTGTTCCACCTGCTAGAAACCCCCAGCCCCACCGGCTTTGAAATGCGCGGCCAACAGGTCTGGGCGGACTGGATCAAAAGCTACGCCCCGCAAGTCACCTGCGATTCCTACGGCTCCACCTGGGCCAAGCTCCCGGGGAAATCCGCTCGTCTCGTCATGTTAGAGGCCCATGCCGACGAGATCGGCTACATGATCAAGCTCATTGACGACAAGGGCTTCCTGCGCATCGACCGCGTCGGCGGCTCGGATGCCGCCACCGCCCGTGGCCGGCGGCTCACCATCCTCGGCGACAAGGGGCCCGTCTCCGGCATCATCGGCAACACCGCCATCCACCTCCGCCGCGACGAGGCAGGCCATGAAAAAGCACCCGCCGTCCACGATCTGTGGGTCGATGTCGGGGCTGCCTCCGCGGCCGAAGTCGCCGCGCTCGGCCTGCGCGTCGGCCACCCCGCAGTCTATCAGGACGGCCCGCTCGAACTGGCTAACAAGCGCCTCGTCGGCCGCGCCATCGACAACCGCATCGGCAGCTACATCATCGCCCAGGTCATGAAGCGCATCGCCGCCGGCAAGAAGAAACCCGCGCTCACCCTCGTCTGCCTCAATGCCGTGCAGGAGGAAATCGGCGGCAACGGCGCGATGATGGCCACCTACCGCCTCAAGCCTGACCTCTGCGTTTGCCTCGACGTCACCCACGCCACCGACACCCCCGGCATCGATCCTAACAAATTCGGCGACGTCAAGCTCGGCGGCGGCCCGACCATTTCCCACGGCACCGCCAACCACCCGCACGTCGTCCAGCGCCTCATCGACGTCGCTAACAAAGCCAAGCTCCCGATCCAGCACGAGGCCAGCAGCCGCTTCACCGGCACCGACACCGACAAAATCTTCCACTCCCGCGAAGGCATCCCCAGCGCCCTTGTTTCATTGCCGCTGCGCTGCATGCACTCGGTGGTGGAAACCGCCCACCTTGATGACATCGCGCACACCATCGAGCTTCTAACCGAGTTCGTGCTCTCCGTCACAGAGAAAGACGAGTTCCGGCAAGTGCTGAAATAGTTGCCGCGCCACGTGGGATGTGGGACAAAAAAGTCAGCCTGGACACGCCGCAACCTGTCATGGGCGTTCAAGGAGCGGCGGACTCCGATCCGCCCTTGCTGATGTGATGGAGAGCCGATTCGCGGCCATGAGGGCTTTTCATCAGCATTTCATCCACACGGCGAACGCGTTTCGCCGCTCCTGGACTTGTTTGTCCTGCACCCGACCTGGGAACTCGAAATGATTGCCCCTTGAAATTGAATTCCAAGGACTGACACCATGTGGATTTGTCAAGATTTGCACACTGACCCCATTTTCCCCTCCTGCACCGCATTGAGGCAAATGAGGGTGAACGCGGGCTTCTTCTTGCCGGCGGCGATGCGTTTCATCACTTGGGCGATGATGTAGCTGCCGATGCGGTTATCGATAGCGCGACCGATGAGGCGCTTGTTAGCCAACTCCAACGGCCCGTCTTGATAGACGGCGGGGTGACCCACGCGGATGCCGAGCGCGGCGACTTCGTCCGCGCTGGCCGCACCGACATCGACCCACAGCTCGTGGACGGCGGGCGCTTTTTCCTGTCCGGACTCATCGCGGCGGAGGTGGATGGCGGTGTTGCCAATGATGCCGGAGACGTTGCCCTTATCGCCAAGGATGGTGAGACGGCGGCCCCGCGCGGTGGCGGCATCTGAGCCGCCGACGCGGTCGATGCGGAGGAAACCGCGCTCGTCGATGTGCTTGATCATGTAGCCGATCTCGTCGGCGTGGGCCTCTAACATGACGATGCGTTTGGATTTCCCCGGCAACGTGGCCCAAGTGGAGCCATAGGCATCGCAGGCAACCTCGCTGGCGTGAGCTTTGATCCAGTCCGCCCAAACTTGTTGCCCGCGCATTTCAAAGCCGGTCGGGCTGGGTGTCTCTAGCAGGCGGAACAGAAACTCGCGGTCGTCTTTTTTCATGATGGGAATGCGCAATGGAGTGCGGCGTTTATCCAGCCTGCCGCCGGGAAATGCAACAGTGCGCAAACTCAGAATCAGCGGGCTTTTGCCGCCGGGGCCAAGGGGGTGGTGGATTGATCTTGGAAGGTGACCACGCGGGGACGCCCTGAGGTAGCATCAACGAAGGCGAACATGAGATAACGCATTCCGGGAAGGAAGCGCAACATGCTCTCGCTGGCGTCGCGCCAAGTGTCGCCTTGTTGGAATTGGAATGCCACCGAGGCCATGTTGAAATCATCGCGCTGGGTCGGTCTGGCGACGCCGTGGGAGCCTGCCGGATGAAGCATGATTTTGGTTTCACCGATGACGAAGCGGATGTCCTGAGAGTGAAAATTCGCGACGAAGGCACCGCCATCCGGGAAATTTTTAGCTGAATCCTCAATGACGAAAACCCGCCAAGGCAGGGAGCCGGGAGCCTTGGGGACTGCCACGAAAAGAAGAATGGCGGATTTCACCCCGGCCGGGATGGTCGCGGTGGCGGCGGGGGTGCGATCTGCGGCGGATAGAAAGGCGAAGGTGTTAGTCTTCGAGAAGCAGGCCGATACGGCGGAGAGTGCCCCGTTTGGCACGGCGACGGGACTTTCGACTCCGTCGGCGGACGCTGTTAGCAAGGCGGGCGGCGAAATGTCGGAACTCAAGGTAACAAAACGGCAATCCACCTTGCGGCCCTCTTGGGCTTTGATGTAAGCAGGGTGGAGCAGGAGTAGGCAGAACCAGAGAGTGCGCATGGAAAGAAGGTTTGAAGATCGCAGGGAGGGTTCAGATTTCGGAGGGATTAAGCCAGCGAAATGACGTGACGAGGAAGCGACGGCCGAAGGTTCGGTTCGCATTGCTCACCAAGGTGGTGATCGGAGTTTCCACGGCATCCACGGGATCGACCCATTCTGGAGTGCGCTGGATGACGGCTTCACAAGTGACGTTTGCTAGAATCTTGCCGGACGCGTCGCGGGACTCGCCATAGGCCCGGATGGTGAAAGTGTCGGAACGGGCGGTGGCGGCATTTCCCAAAACATTTAGAATGTCCGCTTGGGTGAGATAACCTGGTGCTCCCTGATAGCTCGGACCTTCGCCAGCCTTGTTGTTTACGTATTTGTATTTGCCAGTCGAGCCGGAGGGGATCTCATAACCGGCGTTGGCGGCTTCTGCGAGAGACTTGTTCAGGTTCGACTCATCGACGGCTTGTTGAAGTGCGCCGCGTTGGGCCATTTCGTCAGATCCGAGACGACGGTTTACGAATTCCGCCATCGACAGGAAAGGGCCGCGGAGCCGGACTTGTTTGACGATCTCTGTCGCAAGCGTTTCCAACTCGGCATCGGAATATTCGCGGGGGCCAAGCCAATAGCCTTCGGCTAGAGTGGCACCTTGCGCCGAGGAGGTGGACGCCGGGAGGCGCATCCGGCTGATGCGAGCGTTGTCCGTGGCGGTCGGCTTAAGTGTGACAAGACTAGTCGTGATGTCTGTTGCAGTCGCACGCTGGTTGATGAGGGACTGGGCATCGTGGACGGATGCGAGCATAGCCTTCCAGGCAGGCGCAGAAGTGGAGTTGATGTTGAATGAGCCATTCATCGTTTGCCATTTGGCGATATTTTTGTAGGCGGTCGATTGGGTGACGGCGGTGCCCAGATCTGCGGCGACTTTTCCGCTAGGTAGCCGGAGCACCATGCGCGGATCAGCCAGTGGAGAACCTTTGGAAAAGTCCTCAGCCACCAACTTGGAGGTTCTGCCGGCGGTTCCAAAATTGCCGCTTTGGTCAGCGAATCCGGAAAAGTAGAAGCCGTCATAGAGCGCGAGATTAAGGAGGAACGAGTGGTCGAGGTAATTGTAACCACTCGCACCGGCTACCGAGATCTTGTTGGGACTGATCAGCGGGTGGGCCCAAGAATTTCCAATCGGTTGAGCAAACCGCGGGAGGTAGCCGGAAGAGCCGCCGGGGTTCGCGCCATTGAGGCTTGCAAGGGTCTGAATGGGTGTCAGCGGGATATCATAGAGAGTGCCGAATTTTGTGCCGTTCGTGTTGCCGGTGTGGCCAGTGATGAAAACTGAGCGGTCCTGCGGGTTGACCGTCACAAGATCGATGGCGTCGTTTTGGTCGATCTGCAGTAAATCGAGTTCGTGCGAGTGGTTGGCGGGGTGCTCAGCTAAGACTTTCTGTGAGGATGAACCAATGCTGCCATGGGCAAACGCCCAAGGCTTGCCGCTGAACCGGCCTTCCTTGTTGGTGATATCCCTACCGCCCGAGGTGGTCTTCGCTTGGGCGGTTAGCAGGGCGAAGGGTTTGGCACCAGTGATGCCCCCGATCTGGGTCGTGGAACTATCCCTGAGTTCGTGGCCCAAGACATACTTTTTGGTGGAGGTATCCTTGGGGTAACGCAAGGTCGTTTCACCTCCCGTCGGGCTGAGGAACTCTTGCAGCCCTGTGCGTTTTTGATAATCCATTTCGATGGCGGCCACCTTCTTGCCAGCCGCGCCACTGACCGTGGCCGACATCTGAATGACGAATTTGTTTTGGTTCACCGGGATGCTCAATGGAGCGTACTGGACGTGAATCTTGTCATCCCAAGCCAAGCCATAACAGCTTCTCCAAATTCCATAGGGTGGCGCTGCTGTAGCCTGATCCTCCGTCGTGGCGCTACCGACTGAGGGCTGGTTCCCTGCCAACCAGTCGCAATCATAACCAATCCCGAAGCCCCGCCAGCCGGGAATCGCGTCAATGTTGGTAGTGAGACCTGTATTGAGATAGATGTCCCAGAACTTGCGGTCACTAAGGTCAGTTGCGTAGGTGCGTGTGGGATCGATATAGGGTGAGAATAGTATCACCTCGCCAGGCAACATGCGAAAAACCGTCCCGCCGACTCTGCCGGCCGCTTTGGTCTTCAAATTCATCCCGAAGACTTTGCTTTTTTGAGAATCCATGTTGTCAACAGTCATCGATTCGAATGGAACGAGACCTTTGCTCAAAGGCACATCATTGCGAAATACCTGCATGGCGAAGGGAACACCAATGAACTCTAGGCGCATGGCATTAAATTCGATCGCCACATTGTAGGGATTGTAGAGAGTGACAATCGGAGTATAGAGAAGGTGTAAGTCGTAGTTGTAATTTGTGTTTTTGAACCACTCATCTTGGGGACCATGCATGTTCACTTTTTCAGAAGTGGTGAGCGGGCGCTGGATATTTTTGGGCAAATTCGCATAAATATCACGGCCGATCAGGCTAAACAGTATTTGGACCTTCGCGATTGTGGGCATGAGCACCACCCCGGGCGGCGGCAAGCGGTATAAGGTAGTAATGGTTCCCGACTGTGTTGATGCGTTCCAAGAGGAAGGTGCCTTGGTCTTGAGAAGAGGGACGTTGCCGAATTTGGTGAGATTGACGGTGTCCTTGTAGAGTGTGGCGAATTGTTGCAGGGACTCCCAGCGCGGGTCGGAAGGACCGCCACTGGCGGGCATGACCGAGCGCGAGGTGTAAACGCCTCTGCCCAAGTACTCTGCCGGCAAGGTGGGTAAATTGGCTAAAAGCTGGAAATCCTGCTTGAGTCCACCGCGGGCGGCATCGGTGAACAAGCCGTTAGAGACAGTGGTCACATCATGAGTGAGAGGCTTCAGTGCTGGCGGGATGGTCTTGCCAGCAAGCTGTTCGCCCGCCAGCGAGAAATTAAGCGGGGTGATGCCACTGTCCAAAGTCATGGACTGGGTCGCGTTCTTATCGAAAAACTTGCGCTCGAGACCTTTAAGTCCAGAAATGAACTCCACGCCGGGCCGCTCGCCCGCGCCAAGCTGGGCGGTTTTCTGGGCTTGAGTAGTGGCGGTGTCGGAATAGGGGGTGTTGATCCTTACTTTCACGCCCTCATCCATCACCGCCCACGCCAAGGCTCCGGGAGAAGAGGCGAGCGGTACTTTGTTCGCGGTTACCACGGCAGTTGATACTGGAGGACTCCCCAGAGTGCCCTTATCCCAAAGCGTCACAGCCAGTGGGGACTTGGCCGTCGCGCTGGTGGAAAGTGGCGCATCGCCAGCGAAACCGATCTTCGCGCTTTCAGCCGGATTGCCGGATACCAGCCAACCGCGGAATCTGGCATCGCGAGCGGTGCGTTCGTAGTCCGATGCCTGCGCGGCAGGGGTGATTTCCCACGAGTTCCAGACTCCGGTGAGCCGTGGATTGGCGATATTTTCGTTAATCACGTCCGCTCTGGCGGTGATTCTCTGGTCAGGTCCAGCGTTCTTCTGGAGGTCGCCGATGGCCAGCATCAATGCCAATCGGGCATTCGCTCGCGCCTTGGCCATGGCATCCCCTTGTCCCGCCGAACGGAGTGAAATACTAGAAAGTGTGAGCAGCCCCACCGCGATGACCGTCAGCAGAATCATCAGGGATAAGGTGACGATCAACGCAAAGCCGGGCGGCAAGCCTTTGGCGGAGGCTGGACCAGCGTGAGACAGTCGGGTGGTTTCCATGGGTTTGTGGATCTGAAATATTTCGCGCCACCTATCAACCGTTTAAAGAATCGGGTGCGCGTCTAAAGTTCATCGAAAATCAATACTGAGTCATTACAATGTAAAGTAATTTTTCATTATTTCGAAATACCTGAAAAGTGGGCTTGGCCGACACTCGCGCCTGATTTTGTGGGATGCAATAAAATGCACCTCTTAATCGTGGTCGCAAAGGTGAGTGGCGTCGAGTGGCCGTTTGGCAGGTAATTAGTGGAGCAAAGCTGGTAAACGGGGTCAGTCCTTTGAATTCAGAACACAGCCGTCCCACAGGAAGACATAATTCGCGGCGAAAAAGCGGGCTGGTGTTGAGTTGAAATTCCTGCCACTCGGTAGGGTGTATGAACAAAACACCACCAGCCCGGGCCAATGTGCTCGTCCTCAAGCAGATTCTCAACCTCATTCCTCGCGGATTGATCAACCGTCACGCCCTTGAGACCGGCGTGGATGTCAAAGCCCGCACCTTCAGCGTGGTGAGCCACCTCTCGGCGATGCTCTTCGCCCAACTCTCCCACGCAATGGGTCTCAACGACGTATGTGACTGGCTGCGCCTTAAATCCGGCGTGCTGGCTCGCTTCGGTGTCACGCCGCCATCCAAGAATGCCCTCTCCCATGCCAACAAGGAACGCAACGCGGAGTTTGCCGAAAAGCTGTTCTGGTCGCTGCTAGGTCATCTC
>JANOZJ010000198.1:0-5661 GCA_031429315.1 Akkermansiaceae bacterium | reverse complement strand
TGGCAAACGATTGAGGAAACCCTTTCAGTCCGCGAGTCCATGGGCGATCTCGACTGCCGAATGGTCCTGGCGATGCCGGATCATTTGCACGGGTTGTTCGGTTTCCCCAGTTCGAAGCCGATGACGAAGGTGGTTTCCAATTTCAAATCCTGGTTAGCCAAGCAGTGTGGAATTCAATGGCAGCGCGATTTCTTCGATCATCGACTCAGAAGCGTGGAGTCTGCGGCAGAGAAGGCGAAATACATTCGGATGAATCCAGTGCGGGCGGGACTGGTAGCCGCTTCAGAGGATTGGCCCTATCAAAGGTAGGGCGGATCCGGCCCGGTCCGCCCACTTCACCATCTTCCGCCGGAGGCTATTCTTCCTCTTCTCATTCACCACCCAGCCGCACCGCCATTCGGCGGATAAGTGGGTCCGGCGAGCCGCCGGTCCCTACCTTTTCTCAATATGGACATCCGGCGGATATTCTTCCTCATCCCATCCACCACGCATTTCAGCATTTCAGCATTTCAGCTTTAAACTCAAATGATTTCTGATAACCTCTTTTTGCCGTGGATATAGATCAAACAACTCATGATATGGCGGACTGCCTGAAAAAAGGGATTCATGCCGAACGGGTGTGGCTGTTTGGCTCACAAGCCCGGGATGATGCCCGAGCCGACAGCGACATTGATCTTCTTGCAATCATCCCCCGTTCCTCCGCTTCGCGCTATCAAAGGGCGGTCGCAGCCCGGCGTGAGCTCAGCGGATTCAATGTTCCCATGGATATCATCGTCTTGACTCGTGATGAATGGGAAAAAGAACTCAAAGCCCCTTGCTCCCTTGCCAGCACCGTGTCAAGAGAAGGAATAGCACTTTGAAATGAGTCCTGAATCCTCAGAATTGGCTAAAGTCTGGCTGGCAAAGGCCAGATCCGATCTTGCGACGGCCAAGCTACTGATCGAAGGCAACGAGCGTTATCTCGACACTGGAAGCTACCATTGTCAGCAGGCTGCCGAAAAAGCGATCAAGGCTTGGCTGACTGCGGTGGAAGTTGTTTTCACCAAAACCCACTCCTTGGAAATCCTTGTAAAACTCTGCATACCATCCGAGGCGGGCTTTCAGCAATTTCTCAATCATGCCATCGAACTCACTCCATTTGCCACGGAATATCGTTACCCGGGAGAGGAACTCGAGCCGTCACAAGAAGAGGCATCTCATGCGTTCTCGCTAGCCGAAGACATCACCACATGGATCTCAGGACAATGTTTAAAACTCTTTCCCTCGGATTCAGAGTCCGAGTGAAGACTTCCAACCCATGCGCATCCATCTGGTCACTTACGCGACGCCTCGCTTCCGGCTCCGGCAGCTCGTCCTCGGCGCGTCTGCCAGACTTAACGGCGTGGCGGATACCGTGACCTCATGGACACCAAAAATGTTGATAGAGGCGGGATTCGAGAAGCGCTGCAAGGACATCAAGTTGTCGGAACGGGGCTCAGGGTTCTGGGCTTGGAAGCCATTTATCGTTGATGCCAAACTGCGCGAGGTGCCCGACGGTGATATCGTATTCTACTGCGACGTTGGACGACTCTATCCCTTCAAACTGCTCGATCAACCCATAACCCCTTACATGAAATGGATAAATGAGCGCGGCCAAGATATGATGCCGGGAATTCAAATCCCTTGGGATGGCCCTAACTCAAATTGGACCAAGCGCGAGGCATTTGCGGCTTTCGAAATGGACCGACCCGAAGTGCATGGGGCTTTCCCAATCCAGGCAAGCTTCTCCTTGTGGCGGGCAAGTTTTCGTAGCCGCACGTTGGTCGCGAAGTGGCTGGAATCATGCTCTCAGCGATCGCTGGTGAGCGATGATCCTAGTCGCGGCAATCTACCAGAGTTACCCGTTTTCCGCGCTCACCGGCACGACCAAGCCTTGCTGAGTCTTTGCTGCCTTGCCGAAGGTGTTGTCGGATTGAGCTTGGGAAACGAAAGACCGGAAATCGATTTCCGAGATCCATCGAAAGTATCGCGCCTTTGTTTCGGCAATGCGCCCGGCAGACCTAAACTGCTCGGCAAATTGTTGCGTGGATGTATCTGGCCGGTGGAGCAGATCGAACAGAGAATCCGCCGGTCAGTTAGTTTCGGTGAACCAATCCAAGAATGACGGCTGGTTTTGAATCGTTGGAGAATGATTGAAGATGGAGAAAAGCATTCCAATAGATTTCACGATTGTCACCGCTAGCTATAACTACGGACGCTACATCGGAGAATGTTTGAAGAGCGTGGCGGAGCAAGAGGGCGTTAGCTTGGAGCATTTGGTGATGGATGCCGGGTCCACGGATGACACCGCGGAGGTGGTGGCCGGCTTTCCCCACGCCTCGTTCTTCCAGGAGCCCGACAAGGGCATGAGCGACGGGATCAACAAGGGTTTCCGCAAGGCCAAGGGGCGATGGGTCATGTGGCTGAATGCGGATGACCGGCTCAAGCCCGGGGCTTTGCGCGAGGTGAAAGCCTTCGCCGAGGCTCACCCAGCGGCGGATGTGATTTTCGGCTGCTGGGACTATATCGACAAGGATGGCGGCTTTCTGCGCCGGATGACACTCTTTCCCTTCCGCAAGGGAATGCTCATTCAGTATGGCTGCTACATCGGCTCCACGGCGTGCTTCTATCGCCATGAAACCACGATCGGTGAAGGCCATCTTCTGAACGAGAATTTCCACTACTGCATGGACGGGGAATACTACGCCCGGCTTGCCACCCTCGGCAAACGATTCGCCTATCTCCCGTGCGTGCTGGCGGACTTCAGGCTGCACGGCGAGAGCATCAGCCAGCAGCATCTGGCCAAGTCGGATATCAATGGCGTGTTGCACTACAAGCGGCAACGTGCCGAACCCGCCACGATCCGGAGGATCTACGGGGTGAGCAAGTTCCGCAGCGACTTGCTCAACAACGTCCTTGATTTCGCGATTCTATATTTCCACCGGCCGCTCAAGCCGATCTGCAAGATTCTTCACAAGCGCAAGACCCGCATGCCGTCGATCCGGCAAGAAATTCCGTAAACTCATGAATACCGACTCTGTAAACACCCTGATCATCGGCGCCGGTCTCACCGGCATCAGTTGCTCGATCCATCTGGAAAAGGACCACCTGCTGGTGGAGGCCGAGCAGGAACCCGGCGGCATCGTTAGAACGCGTATCAAGCACGGCGGGTTCTACTGCGACGGCACCGGCCATTGGCTGCATCTGCGCAATCCGGAGATGAAAGCGATGGTGTATGAAGCGCTGGGCGACAACATCGTGGAATACACCCGCAAGGCCCGGATCTTCTCGAAGGAAGTTCACACCTTGTTCCCCTTTCAGGCCAATCTCGCGGGACTTCCCGACGAAGTGATCCTGGAGTGCCTCACCGGCTTGTGGAAGGCCAGGCACCCGGAAGACTTCGGCGCGGAAGCCTGCGACACGCCGTCGTCAAGCTTCGGTGAATCCATCCAACGTCTTTTCGGCGAGGGGATCTCCAAACATTTCATGACTCCCTACAATGAGAAGTTGCTGGGGGTTCCGCTCACGGAGATTTCACCGCGTTATGCAGAGCGCTTCGTGCCGAAACCGTCGATCGAGGATATCTTCAATGGGGCCTTCGGCTTCTCGAAAGAGTCACTCGGCTACAACGCGACATTCATCTATCCGCGCACCGGCGGCATCGGTGCCCTGCCCCGCTCGCTGGTCGATCACTTCGATGTGGCGCCCGAATACGGAGTCCGCGTCACCGGCATCGATCTCGATGCCCACACGGCGGAACTGAGTGACGGCCGCACGATCCGCTATGAGAATCTGGTCAATACCATGCCGCTTCTCAATCTGCTCAAGCTGCTGGGGAAAACCCCGCCCGCCATCGCGGAGTCCGCGCCCAAGCTGCGGGCGACCACCGTCCACTATTTCGACGTGGGTGTCCGCGGTCCCGGGGCGAGTGGCTCGGATTTCCACTGGGTGTATTTCCCCGAAAGCGAGTTTGTATTCTATCGGGTAGGTTCCTACTCCGCGGTGTACTCCGAGCTGGCCCCCGAGGGCTGCAGGAGTTACTACGTCGAGATTTCCGGCGGTTATGAGGAGTTCCGGGAGGATCTTGAAGGACTGAAAAAACGGGTGATTCAGGATCTCGTCAAAGGAGGCACCCTGTCTGCGGACGATGAAATCCTATTCATGGATTTGTGCGAGATTCCCTATGCTTATGTGTTGTTCGACAGCCACTACGAACAGTCGCGCGCCACGGTCCTCGACGAGTTGGCAAAACACGACGTGCAGTCCTGTGGCCGCTGGGGCGGCTGGAACTATGGCGGCATGGAGGATGCGTTGTTGGAGGGCCGCGGTGCCGCACGACTCATCAACCAGAAAACAGAGTCGATTTGAACAGGCGGATACTGCCGCGCGTCATGATTTGTGTTTTCAGCAACCGCACTGCGCTGGAGTGGAGTGGTGAGAGTGATGCAAATCGCGGCATAAGGCTCCGGGCAGAATGCCCGGGCCACGGTGGCGCGGGCATTCTGCCCGCCGCCTTTTCATAAATCTCAATGCGCGGCTGTATAGACTCTGAAATGAAATCTCTCAGAACCTTGATGATTGCCTATGCCTGCGACCCCGACGGAGGTGGCGAGCACTGGCTGGGATGGGGCTGGGCGCAAGAATCGAGCCGCAACCACCAGGTGGTCCTGCTCACCACTTCCAAGGCCAAGCCCGGCCTGGAGCGCGAGGCTGCCAAGTGCGGCATCGAATTGCACTGCCTGGATGTGCCTAACTGGATCCGCTGGTTGAGCGGCTTTCCCGCCGGTGCGGGTGCCTGGCTGCGGAAGTGCTGGTGGCAACGGATGGCCCTCAAACTTGCCCGCAGACTCCATGCGGAAGAGCCCTTCGATATCGTCCATCAGACGACCTTCCATACCTTCCGGATTCCGTTTTCCTGCTCGCGACTCGACATTCCATCGGTCTGGGGGCCGATCGCCGGTGGCGAGTTCGTGCCGCCCGGATTCGACCGCTATCTGGGAACGGCCGCGGCGGGCGAACGCAAACGGGGAACGCTGAACCGACTCAATCTATCAATGCCATGGGTGCGGGCATCACTTGAAAGGTGTTCGACGATCCTGGTTTCCAACCGCACCACTCTCAGATTTCTACCCGAAACGGTGCATGGCAAATGTGTGGTGATGTCACCCAACGCGCTGCGCGAAGAAGACATCGGTGAGACTCCACCCGAAAAGCCAGATGGCGGCGTTTTCGAGATGCTCTTCGCCGGCAATTGCGCTCCGACGCGCGCGATGCCCTTGGTGTTCGAAGCCCTCGCCCTCGGCCTGCCGGTTGACTGGCGCTTGCGGGTCGTCGGCTCCGGCACGGCCCTGGATTTCTGGAAGTCCGAAGTTGCACGTCTCAATCTAACGAACAAGGTGGAATTCATGGGAGCCATCCCTCGGGAAGCCCTCAAAGGTATCTATAACGAGACCCCGGTTCTGGTATTCCCCGGCCTGAGGGACAGCGGTGGTTCCGCCTTGCTGGAGGCCATGACCCTGGCGCTGCCGATCCTCACGTTCGACTGGGGTGGCCCCGGTGAGATGGTGGACCGCGACAGCGCGGTGCTGGTGGATGTCCGCGATCCCGCGCAAACCATCGCGGATCTCCACGCCGGCCTCTGCC
>JANOZJ010000197.1:0-4118 GCA_031429315.1 Akkermansiaceae bacterium | reverse complement strand
TCCACCAGCGCCTCGATCACCCGCTGGTCCACGCCCTCGTAGTGACCGCAGAGGATCAGCAAATGCTCCGCCGCCGCGAGTTCCCGCGCCACCGCCTGCTTGAACGGCTTGCCCTGCGGCGTCATCAGGATCACCCGCGTGGCGGGGCCGCGCAACGCCTCGACCGCCGCGAAAAGCGGTTCCGGCTTCAGCAACATCCCCTGCCCGCCTCCGCACGGCGAGTCATCCACCCGCCGGTGCTTGTCTTCCGACCAATCCCGCAACTGGTGCCCGACCACCTCCACCAGCCCTGCCGTCCGTGCGCGTTGGATGATCGAATCACTCAACGGCGCCAGCGCCACTTCCGGAAACAAGGTCACGATATCAATCCGCATGGCGGAAACCTAGCCAGCTCCCCTCCGCCGATCAACGCCGAAGGCTTCTTTCCATAGGCCCTTGGACTGCGGTGGCAGAGCGTAGCGCCGACACCGCTTCCATGGTCACCGCAGTCCATGGTCACTTCACCCGGTAATGCCCGGTTAGAGGGAATTCCAACAACCGGTCTTCCTCCCTCGCGCCCCCGCCGATGTTGTGGATCACCATTGGCCGACCATCTGGCGTCTTGTGGTCGCTCACGATCATGACATGCGGCAGTGTCTTCGCCACCGTGCAGGTGACGATGTCGCCGGGGAGGAATTTCGGGACGTCGCCGGCTTTCGGCGCGGCTTGCTCGAAGCCCTTGCGTTTGAAAAACACGCGGAGGTTCGGCACCCGGCGGTGGTCGATGTTCTTGTCCGGTTTCGCGAGTCCCCAGTTTTTCGGATAGACGGAAAAATTCCCGCGCATGTCCTCGTTGACGAGCTTCTGCAAATCCTTCGACAAGCCATCGCGCAAAGCCCGGATGACCACATCGGTGCAGACGCCCCCGGCCCGCGGCACGTCGCCGTTAGGAAAGCTCAATGCCACGTAGTCCGGCACGTAGCTGGTTGTGACGCCGATCTGTTTGCGCGCGGCGGCGACGATCTTCCCGCCGGTGTCCGCATGGAGCGGCAGCAGGGTGAGCAGGAAAAATGCGAGTGGCTTGAGCATGGGAGTGTGGGTTCTTGCTTGTGCCGCGAATCTGGCGAATCCGGCTAATCTTTCAATGACACAAAGCGAAGAAGTCGATCCCGCGTCTCGTGGCCCAAGGAGCGGCGGAACGCGTCCGCCGATGCCCATGAGCTGGCAATGAGATGGGCGGATGCACAGGACATTGACTTTCCATGGACGGCGGCGGACGCGTTCCGCCGCTCCTTGATCCGCCCACTTGTCGGCGTTTGGAGGAATGCGCCCTTAACTTGACGCTCATGGCCGCTGGGGTGAGGCTAACCGCTTCCCATCGTCCTCGCATTGACGTGGGCGATCACGTATCGCCCCTCCTTGGGCATTTTCAAAGATCCAGGAACGCCCCGGCTGCCGCGCGGATCTTCCCGATTTCCTCGTCGCCGTAGCGCTGCTTCCCCTCGAACGCCCACACCGTGCCCGGCCATGCGGGATCATCGGTGGAGCGGCCGATGATGTGAACGTGCAGTTGGCGGACTTGGTTGCCGATGCAGCCGACGTTGAGCTTCTCCGGTTGGAAATGGCTGGAGACGAATTCACAGACCCGCCGCATGGCGACCATGGTTTCCATATACTGGCCTAGCGGAAGCTGGTGCAAGTCCTCAATGCCCTCGACCTCGGGGACGAGGAGGAACCAGGGAAAGAGTGAATTGTTTTTCAATAGCAGCCGGCAACCACCTAGCCGTCCGAGTTCGATGCCGCCTGCCGCAAGCCGCGGGTGAATTTCAAATGCCATGCCGTGAGACTACAGACCGCTCTCGTCCTGTCACTTCCTCCTGCAAAAAGCGCCCTTGGTGGAGTCATGATCTCCATGAACAGCCATCGCACTTGAAACTTTCCCTGACGCCCTGACACTCCGGTCATGCGTTTCCTCATTCCCTTGCTGCCGCTTCTCGCCCTCGCCACCGCCCGCGCGGACGACGCCCCGCTCGATGCCTGGCTGAAGCGCCAGGTTTCCATCACCACGCTCGACGCCGGTTTCACCCAAGAGCGCAAACTGCCGGCCCTCAAGAATCCCACGAGCACTCCCGGTCACCTGTCTTTCTCCAAGCCTGACAAGGTCCGTTGGCAGCTCGGCGAGCCGGTCCAGACGCTGGCAGTATCGGACGGCACCACCCTCACGTTGATCGA
The DNA here is from genome assembly GCA_031429315.1 of Akkermansiaceae bacterium. Lineage (GTDB taxonomy): Bacteria > Verrucomicrobiota > Verrucomicrobiia > Verrucomicrobiales > Akkermansiaceae > Luteolibacter. The sequence goes on along the minus strand of JANOZJ010000197.1, from coordinate 1,907 downwards.
AACCGCCGCCAAAACCGCCCGCCAAACCGGGGTCAACTCGCCCCAGGCCGTGCGCTTCTCGCTGCTTTCCGGACGGGCGTTCCAATCGCCGGAGAGTTTCTATCAGGCGTTTGAAATCATCGCGTCGCGGGTGGAGTCCGGCATCTATCAATACACGCTCAAGCCCAAGGATCGCCGGGTCCGCGTGCAGATCCCGTGGGTCTTCCTCGATATCGATCCCGGGAAAAACGAACTCCGCGCGATGGAACTGGAACTCCAGGACAAGTCACGGCTGCGCACGGTTTTCCACAATCCCCGCTTCAATCTCAAGCTCGACGACGCGCTGTTCACGCCGGATCTAACCGGCTACAGCGTGAAGTGAGCGCCCATGGAGTGCGGTGGGAAGCGAAGCGCCACACCGCTTCCATGAGAAGGCAGTCAATGGAAAGTTGAAGTTTACTTCACAAATTCTCTTCGGGGTGTCACACGGGACGGGCTTGGGTGGGTTCGGGGTGGATCGTTGAGTAGGGGCAAGAGGCCTCCCCCCGCTCCCCTGGGGGACGGGAGGGGAGAAGTCCCCTTGAGGATTTAGGGGGAGACCAACGGGGTCGAGCTGCCTCAGCTCGGCGGGGTGTGGGGCGGCAGCCCCACGACGCAGCGCGGTGGCGGCGTCCGGACACGGAAATGAAACAGGGAGTCTTGCTTCCATACGCACTCGGGCGACCGGTTTCCGTGGATCTGATCTGGTGCATGATTTGATTCCTGTTTCCTTGCTTCAAAGGGGTGGGGACGCCGCTATCTTTGGATCGCACTCGTGTGTCCGCCTTGCGGCGGCACAGTGCCAGCGGTGTGCCGCGGTCGTCCCGAATCTCCGAAATTGTTTCATCACGTGCATTCCCTTTTCGACGGGGGAAAATGGTTAGGCCGCTTCGGCCGGCGGAGTTTCGCGCAGCGGCCGGTAGGCTTCACCGCTTTTCCACAAGCTCAAAAGGATGACGGAGAGTTTCCTCGCGATGGCGACGATGGCTTTTTTCTTCGCCGCGCGGCCGCCGCGTGCCGCGAGTTCGAGGCCGTGGCGTTTCAAGTCGCAGTCCGGGCCGAAGGGGCCGAGGATGTATTGGGCGGAACCGACTAACAATCGCCGGAGATAGACATCACCGGCTTTGCTGATGCCCAGTTGCTTGTCGATGCTTCCCGACTGGTCGCGCTTCGGCACGAGACCGAGGTAGGCGGCGACATCGCGCGGCTGTTCGAAGCGTTGCGGGTCGCCGATGGTTAGAACGAACGACAGCGAGGTGTTGGCTCCCACGCCGGGAACCTGTCGCTGCCGCGCGGTGGCGGGGTAATGGTTTTGGCATAACTCCTCGATCTTGCGCTCGAGTTCGCGGATGTTTTTCGTGAGCAGATCGACGATTTGGAGCGAGGGCTCGACCATCGCCAACAAGTCCGGGTTTTCGACCGTGAGAAACGCGCGGCTGCGACTCGCAAAGCAGGCGGTGCTTGGCGATGACAGGCGCACGCCGAGGCTCTTGAGGGTGAATCTAACCGATGAGATGATGTCCACGCGTTGGCGTACCAGGTTGTCGCGGAGTTTCACTTGCAAGAGGTCGCGCTGGGTCTGTTCGGTGGAGTGCTCGATGGGGTGGAGCAGCTCGACAGCAACCCGGGCGAGGCGCGCGAGTATGCGGGCGTCGGTTTGGTCGCTCTTGCGGTTGCTGGTGTAAATGGCGCGCAGTTTGCGGGGATTGGCGACGATGACCTCGTGGCCAAGGTCGCGCAGCAACCGGCTATACCGTTTGCCAAAAGTAATTGCCGAAACATCCTTCGGCTCGTGTCGCCAAGTGGCTGTCCGGAGTTCGCGCTTTAGCGTGCTCTTCCTGAAGGCAAGCTGAAGCTTGAACTCCGGACAATCGCTAGATTGCCGTCGC
>JANOZJ010000196.1:0-3193 GCA_031429315.1 Akkermansiaceae bacterium | reverse complement strand
TGGGATAGCATGTGGACTTCCGGCCTAGATATATCACAAGAAGCCGCCAAATTCAAAAATCACAAAACGCCAAAACGACTCAAATTCAACGACAACTCAAGCCTTCCAGACCGCTCTGGAGAGGCTATGGGACGGCTGTGTGAATTAACTTATAAAATCCAGAACGCGAATGGCACGCGATCTTACAGGATCGCGTGCCGTGTGGACGCTCATCCTCCCTTCGGTTCGTCAGGGGCTTGATCCTTGTCTCTTTTCTTTGCGCCTTCTTTGCGCGGTTGCCGCTCTTGTGTTTTCTCAGGTCCGGCACGCTCTGGCTTGGGTTCTGGGTTGGGGGCTGGCTGGGCCTGCTCGCGTTGCTTCTGCTTTGGCGCTTGCTCGGTTTTGGGCTCTGAGTTGCGCTCCTTCTTCGGCGAGGTCTCCCGGGGTGCTGACTGTTTTTTATCCTGCCTTGGCTCAGCGCTTTTTTCAGGTTCGACCTTTTCCGGGCGGTTTGCTTTACGGCCTTGCTCGCCTTGCTTGTCAGGGGCGGGAGCCTTGTCACCACGGTCTTTGTTAGTAGCGGCATCTGCACCGCGGTTACCTTTTTTGTCCTTATCGGCACCGCTATTTTCGATGCGATCCGCCTTTTTGTCAGGCTTGTTACCCTCGGTGCGATCCGCAGCCCTGGGCTCGCGGCGGGTCGGCGGAGCCTCTCCGCCTGATAATTGGGCGGCGGGCTTGCCTGCTAGCGGTGTCCGGATGAGTTTCTCCCGCTTTGCCTGGATGCGCTTGTCAGGCCCTTCTGTCGCCTTGTCTGACGGGCGGTTCTCCATCTGGCGGCGTTCCTGGGCGATGGCCCGGACTTGCTTGTTCTGCGCGGAGATCTTGCTGCGACCCTCCGCATCTACGGCTTGGAAACGCTGGCCTTTGTCGCTGCTGACGTATTTCGGCAGCGTTTGTGCGAACTGATAGTTATCACGCTTGCCTCCGGGACGCGATTGCAAGGCGGCCCATGTCCGCGCCGGGCGGTCGTCTTCATGGCTCCGGTAGTAATCGAAATTATCACGCCTGCTTTGTTCCCATCCGCTGTCATCCCGATGGCTCCAGCGAGCATGCGCATAGAGTGGATCGTAGCCACCCCAACCCGAACGATAGGAATACGAGGCGTAAAATCCATCATTTTGATATCTCGGCGCATAGTAATCCCCGAAGTAGTAATGCCCATACCTCGGGCGAACGAACAAGTGGTCCGCGAAGACATTGAGCGCAATCACCACCAACGGCGTGTAGGAATAGTTCGGCCTATCATAATAGTCGTGGCTGAACCGGACCGGCGCGAACACCATCCCACGGCGGGGAACGTCATAATCCCAATAGCCGTCCACAAAAACGTAGCCGCGCGGCGTCCATTGATAGTAGGCGGGACTCCAGCCCCAGTTTTGATGTCCAGATTCCCAATATCCCGGACTCCAAGCGTAGTGCTCCTCGCGGGTCACCCATGATCCTGAAATCCACACATGGTTTCGCGAGGGTGCGGCGACATTGGGTCCCGATTCGATTGATTTAGGCGGCTTGGGTAAATAGGTGACCTCCTGCGAGGCCGAGTCCGCCCAATAGCCGGACGTCCATTGCCACTGGCTTTCGGCCTCCCCCCAATACCCCGGCGTCCACTGGCGACCCGGTGGCATGTTCCGCCACACTCCGCTGATCCAGATAAAGTCGGTGGATTCATCATCCCAGCCCCAGTAACCCGGGATCCAAGAAACATTGTCGCCGGCAGGTCGTTGGTCCGGCGGCACTTCCTCAATCAAGGTGGGCGGCGCAGTCTTCACAACCATCCCCGGCTCCGGGTCGTTATGCACAGACGCGGCAAACGCCTCATGCACTGGTCCCCGCGTCAGTTCCTCCACTCCCTGTTCCGAGGCCTGAGCCACCGACGGAGCCAGCAAAGCCGCAGACGCAATCGCGGAAAGCAAGCCAAGCATGGTGTAATGTTTTAGATTCATCGATTTTGATTTCTGGTTGGTTTGAGTATTCACAAGACGGGCACTTGCATTGTTTGGCTATCGTTCCCTCAGCTTGGTGGCATCAACCACAACACGCCGATGGACAGGCATTCGGAAGATTGATAACTTCACGCTTTGCACCCTCCCAATCCGCTTTCGCGGGGTTACATGTTAATTTAATATTTTCTGGTTACAGAAGAACCCTATCTCCGCCCCAACATCGCCGCCATGGGGTGTACCCCTACCAGAATGGGCGCCCGGTGACGATGGGGAGGCGGTTTTCAAGTCCGTTGTCCGATCGCCCGTCCTTGTTTCAGCCCAACAGTTTCAGTTCCACCCACTTTTTCCTTCACGGAGTGGGTTGGCTTTCACAGTTTGGCGCGCGTGAGATTTGTCATTTCCATTTTCCCGACGCGCTGGATCAAACTGTTATGAAACGCGGTCACGCCATCACCATCTCGATCGTCGTCAGCGTGCTGTTCGCGGTGTTCTTCATCTATCCGGCGGGGATGGTGGTGAAGCAGGCGTTCGAAGGCACGCGGGCCGACGGCTCGCACTATTTCACGTTGGATTTCTTCGCCTCGATTTTCCGCAATCCGATCTACCGCGAGGGGCTGTGGAACGCGTTCGCGCTGGGCATCGCCAGCACGCTGGCCACCTTGGCCATCGCGTTTCCGCTGGCGCTGATCGGCCATCGCCATGACTTTTTCGGGAAACCGGCGTTGGGCGTGCTGGTCCTCGCGCCGATGATCCTGCCGCCATTCGTCGGCGCGGTCGGGGTCAAACAAATGTTAGGAGTGAATGGCGCGCTCAATGCCCTGCTGATCAAGTCCGGGCTGATGGACGCGGATTTGCCCTACGATTGGCTGGCCCATGGGCGCTTCGTGGGGATCGTGCTGATGAACGCGCTGCATCTCTATCCGATTCTTTACATGAACATCGCCGCCGCCCTGGCGAACCTCGATCCGGCGATGGAACAAGCCGCGGAAAACCTCGGCTGCCCGCCGTGGAAGCGGTTTTTCCGGATCACTTTGCCACTGGCGATGCCCGGGGTATTCGCCGGAGCGTCCATCGTTTTCATCTGGGCCTTCACCGAGCTCGGGGTGCCGCTGGTGTTCGACTATGCGCGGGTGGCCCCGGTGCAGATTTTCGACGGCCTCAAGGGCTTGGAGAAGAACCCGACGCCGTATGCGCTAACCGCGGTGTTG
>JANOZJ010000195.1:0-19506 GCA_031429315.1 Akkermansiaceae bacterium | reverse complement strand
CCATTTTACCCGTCTCGACGCCGCCCTGGCCGAGGTCGATCACGAGGTCGCCTACGCGGTGAAGGCGAATTCCAATCTATCAGTGCTTCGGCTGTTAGCCACTCACGGCGCGGGCTTCGACATCGTTTCCGGCGGCGAACTTTTCCGCGTGATCAAGGCGGGTGGCGATCCGGCGCATTGCACGTTTGCCGGCGTCGGCAAGACCCGCGATGAAATCATCTATGCGCTCGAAAAGGGGATCTACTCGTTCAACGTCGAGAGCGAGGAAGAGCTGCGTTATTTAAATGAAGTCGCCGGCGAACTCGGCATGATCGCCCCGGCGGCCGTTCGAGTGAACCCGGACGTGGACGCCAAGACCCACAAATACATCTCCACCGGCAAGTCCGGGAACAAGTTCGGCGTCGATTTCGGCGCCATCGCCGATCTTTACGAGCGTGCGTCGAAGGAGCTGCCTAACATCAAGCTGCGCGGCCTCCAGATGCACATCGGCTCGCAGCTCACATCCGTCGCGCCGTTTATCGAAGCGGTGGAAAAAGTCACGCCGCTGGTGATGGAGCTCAAGGCCAAGCACGGCATCGAGTTCTGGTCGATCGGTGGTGGTATCGGCATCATTTACAAGGAATCGCTCGACTCCGGCGCGGTCGATTGGTGGGAAAACCAGCCCGAGCAGGAACGCCCGCTGACCATCGAACGCTATGGCAAGGAACTCGTCCCGCGGCTCAAGGGCCTCGGTCTGAAGATCCTGCTAGAGCCCGGCCGCCTGATCGTCGGCAACGCCGGCGTGCTTCTAACCAAGTGTCTTTACGAGAAGAAAGGCACCACCAAGACCTTCAAGATCGTCGATGCCGGCATGAACGACCTCATCCGCCCGGCGCTTTACGAAGGCCACCACGAAATCGTCCCGCTCGCCAGGCCGTCTTGCAGCGAGTTGGTCAAGGTCGATGTCGTCGGCCCGATCTGCGAAAGCGGCGACTTCTTCTGCCAAGACCGCGAGCTGCCGGATATCCAACCCGGCGATCACATCGCGCTGATGTCCGCCGGTGCCTACGGCTTCGCGATGGCGTCCAACTACAACTCGCGCCCGCTGCCGGCGGAGATTCTCGTCGAAGGCGGGACCGCCACGGTCGTCCGCAAGCGCCAGACGCTCGATGATCTGGTTGAGGGCGAGATGTGAGAAATTCAGAGGCGGTTTGAAATTTGTTAGGATTCGCGTGGAATGGTTCCGGGCAGGATGCTCGGGCCACCGTGGCACGGGCATTCTGCCCGGAGCCTAGTCCGTCAGGCGTGCTGCCCGACGTAATGTCGGATCAAGTCCACCACGGCGTCCGGACTGAAGGGTTTGGTGAGGTATTCCACCGCGCCACTTTTCATCGCCTTCGACTTTTCCGAATCTGCGTCTTTCGCGGTAAGCATGATGATGGGAATTTTCGCGAGCTTCCAGTCGAGCTGCCAGAGTTTGAGAAGTTCGAAGCCGTCGAGTTTCGGCATCATTCCGTCCAGCACCATGATATCAGGTGGGTCGGCCTTCGCCATTTCCAGTGCCCGTTGGCCGTCAAATGCCCAGCGGACATCAAAGTTGGCCTGCTCCATGAAGAATCCCAGCACCCCGTGAACCACCTTGTCATCGTCGGCCACGATGACCCGGATCGACCCGGCGGCACGCTTAATATAGGCCCTCGGCGGTAGCGGGGGAGGCTCATCGGCACTGCGCGATGCAAATTTCGGAGCCGCCGGGGCGAGCAACTTCCTGACTTCTTTTACCAATTCCTCGGGACCATTTTCACCTTTGTTGAGGAAGTTGGTGGCCCCGGCGGCCCATGCCGATTGCGCAAGTCCGGAGAAATACGCGGAGTTGGACAAAATGATAACGGGCAGCCCCCGAAGCCCGATCTGGGAGCGGATGAACCGGAGAACCTCAATCCCGTCGATTTCCGGCAGCATTAAATCCAGCACCACGGCGTCGAGCGGGTTTTGTTTGAGAATGCCGATAGCGGCCGGGCCGTGGGCGGCCATCATCACCTCGAAGCCCTCTTGCTCGAACTTTCGGCGGCAGATGTTAGCGACGAACTGGTCGTCTTCGGTGATGAGGATCCTGGGCATGTTAGCGGGCCGGGTTAAGGGATTGCGAACGGATCGTAAGGAACCGCCGGATGCTCGCCAGTTGATCTGAAGCCTGTCGCAGCAGATCGCCGCCAAACACCAGCCCTATACCTTCGGGCATCCGCTCGAGTTTTGCAAGGGGCGGTACGATGGCGACCATTCCGCAACACGCGCTGGAGCCGCCCAGTTTGTGGGCCAAGCGCTGGATCTCGGGCACGTCGGATTTTTCCAACGCCAGGCCCATGAGGGCGAGGATTTCGTCGGCCTGCTCGAGGTACTCGGCCACGATGTCACGGAACATGGCGGGATCCGTGCCGGTGATTTGGAGCATGCGAGCCAGATCCACCACGGGTTCGGCGGCGTCTTCGATGGCTGCGGGGGCCGCCGGTTGCCAGCGGATCAGGATTTCTTGCAGTTGTGCAAGATCCACGGGTTTGCTCAGGTGATCGTCCATGCCTGCTTCCAGGCACTTCTCCCGGTCGCCGGTCATGGCGTGGGCGGTCATGGCGATGATGCGCACGGGCGAGTCGGGATAATCCCTGCGGATCTGGCGGGTGGCAGCGTATCCATCCACCACGGGCATCTGGCAATCCATCAGGATGATGTCGTAGGAGTTGGATTTGAGAGCCGCGAGAACCTCCGCGCCATCCATGACCGAGTCCACCTGATAGCCGAGCCGGCGGAGCTGGAGCAGCGCGACCATTTGATTCACGGAATTGTCCTCCGCGAGGAGTACCCGCGTCGCATGGCGGGGCGCTCCGGCGGGTTCCACGACCACTGGCAATGACCGGGACTCGTGGCAATGGACTCTCGCAAGGGAAGCCTCTAGGCGCGATTGCTTGACCGGCTTCACGAGGTAGTCTTGCACGCCCGCCGCCTCCAGCGCCGCCGGGCTGATCGGATCGCCAAGGGAACTCAAAATGATGATTTGGGTGGCGGCAATGGCGGGTTCCGCGCGGATGGCCATGGACAGCGCAAGGCCATCCATGTCCGGCATTTGCATGTCCACGATGGCGAGGTGAAACGGAGTGCCCGCGACCACTGCGGCGCGGAGATGTCCCAAGGCCTCCGGGCCGGAAGCGGCGGTGATGGATTGGATCTGGAGGTTGGCAAGCTGGAGCTGGAGGATCCGTCGGTTGGTCACGTTGTCATCCACCACGAGAGTGTGCAGACCCATGGCGGGTGCGGTCATTCCGACAGCGGCCGACGCGGGATCGCGGCCCGGCTCGAATTCCACGGTGAACCAAAACCGTGAGCCGAGTCCCGGCACGCTCTCTACGCCCAGCCGGCCTCCCATTGAGGAAATGATCTGATTGCAAATAGCCAGCCCCAGGCCGGTGCCGCCGTATTCGCGGGAGTCCGAGCCGTCGGCCTGGTGAAACGGCTCGAAGATTTTTTGTTGGGACGCCGGGTCGATGCCAATTCCGGTGTCGCGAACCTCAAATTCCAACCGGTTCCGGTTAGAGGCGGCGGCGGCCTTTGAGACTTCCAGCGTGACGTCGCCCGTCTCGGTGAATTTCACGGCGTTGCCCAGCATATTGGTGAGGACCTGAGTCAACCGCCCGCAATCCCCCCGCAGCATGTGCGGCACCTCGGGATTCACGCAGCCGGCCAGTTCGAGGCCCTTCTTGCGGGCCAGCGGGGCGACGACGTCCAGCGCGTTCTCGACGATTTTCCGCAGGTCGAAATCCTTGGTTTCGAGCACCACTTGGCCGGAGTCGATTTTCGAGAAGTCGAGGATGTCGTTGATGATATCTAGCAGATGGTGGGCGCTGCCACGGATGACATCGACGTATTCGCGCTGCTCGCGGTTTAGATTGGTGTGCAGCAGTAGTTCCGCCATGCCGACTACGCCGTTCATCGGGGTGCGGATCTCGTGGCTCATGTTGGCGAGGAACTGACCCTTGTGCTTGACCGATTCCAACGCCAGGTCGCGGGTGGTCGAGAGTTCCGCCAGGATTTCGCCGCGGCGGGTGGTGTCGCGGGCCGACGCGCACATGAATTCGCGCCCGGCGAAATCAAAAAAGTCCACGGTCAGATCGATCGGGAGCTGCCGGCCGTCCTTGGTCAGGAAGTGAGTCTCGATCGACCGGTGTTGCTCGGTCCGCAGGGAATCCCAAAACGTCTGCCAGCTGCCTTCGCGCAGGAGAGGAACGGTCTCGAGGATGCTCATCGTGAGGAGTTCATCCGCCGTGTAGCCCAGTGCGTGGCAGGCGGCGGCATTCACATAGTTCAGCCGGGAATCCGCCGTGACCCAGCCCATCGCGTCCGACGCGTGATCCACCGAAAACTGCGTGAACTTGAGCGCGTCCTCGCTGCGCTTGCGTTCGGTCATTTCCAGCTCCAGCTCGTGGGTCCGGGTTTTGACCGCCAGCTCCAACGATTCCGAGTTGCGCCGGGATTCCTGCTGGAGCCTCCACTTGGTCGTCAGCGTGTGGGCGAGTTGGAACACCTCGCTGACGTCGAAGGGCTTCTTGAGGATGAGCAAACGATCGGACCCGCCAAGCTGTTCGATCATCCGCTCCCACGTGCAGTCGGAATAGGCGGTGCAAATGACCACCTGGATGTTGGGATCGACTTCCCAGAGCCGCACGGTCGTCTCGATCCCGTCCCACCCCGGCGGCATCCTCACGTCCATGAACACCATGGCATACGGTGCTTCTGCCAGAACCGCAGCGGTCACGAGAGCCAGCGCATCCTGGCCCTGCAAGGCGAAATCCAAGACAAAGCCCGGCGCGGGGGATGTTGTTTTGGAGGTTCCGAAAAAAGCTTCCTCCTCGGCAATGAAATCCGCCTCGCTTCCGTCCACCCCGAGGATCTTGCGGAAATCGTCATGAATCGCCTCATTGTCATCGACGATGAGAACCCGCCGGTTCTGCAGGGAATGGATAGGATTTGAGATCAAGCAGGTACTAGTCGGCTCGCTGCGGTTCGCTGGCGAGGACTATTTGAGGTTCCGCAAACTATGCGGTGCTTGGTGCTTCGGTGGCCCGGGACGCCTGTTGATTGTAACATCCAAACCTAGCTGCGAAGCTGACTTGGCGGGCAAAGTCCCCGCGCTTGCGGGTGGTCTTCGCAGGGTTTGCAGGCTCGCCATGTTTTTTCATGAAAGTTGTGCGGTGTTCGGTTGCTACCCAAACTCATTGAGAGCGATGGAAAATTTAAAATCCCTTATGAAACTTTGGTTTGCGGACCGTCATCCCACATTGGCACCGCGCGTGCAATATGGATCCCTGTTCTCCGAGGGGAGAAAATAGGGACTCTTGTTCCACCAAATCGCCAGTGCGCCGGAGTGTTCGATCTTCTAATGTAAGGTCCCATTGGGGCGCTGGCTTTTTTGTCGAGTCAACGCGCATTGGACATCCCAGCAACCCGCGCGAACCTCATCTGTCCCTCCGCAGGATCAGGAAATTTGCCACATGACAGCCATCTTTCCTTTAACCCCGATGCCAACTCTTGCCACCACCTCCGAAGCCCGGCGGCTGCAAGTCCTCCGCAGCTACCATGTCCTTGACTCCCCGGTGGAGTCGGAATTCGACGACATCGCGTCGCTTGCCGCCCAGATCTGCGGCACGCCGATAGCCTTGATTTCCCTAGTGGACGAATACCGCCAGTGGTTCAAAGCGCGGATCGGCATCGATGCCACCGGGACGCCGCGCGAGTCTTCCTTTTGCGCCCATGCCCTGGAGCAGACGGTGCCGTTGGTGGTGCCGGACGCCACCCGCGACGCCCGCTTCGCCGCCAACCCGCTGGTGACCGGTGAGCCATTCATCCGGTTTTACGCCGGTGCGCCACTGATCGCGCCCGGCGGCGAGGTGCTAGGCACTCTCTGCGTGATCGATCAGCTAGAGCGGTCACTGACTGCTGAGCAATCGCGGGCCCTGACCCTGCTCGCCCGCGAGGTGATGACCCACCTTGAGCTGCGCCGGAACCTCGAGATCATGAAGGGCAGCGAAGCCCGCTACCGCCAGCTTTTCGAGCAGAACCCACATCCGATGTGGGCCTGTGAGGTGGGAACGCGGCGGTTTATCGCGGTCAACGACGCCGCGGTGGCTCGCTATGGCTACACGCGTGATGAATTCATGACGATGACCGCCGACGATCTCAGGCACCACGAACTGGCGGCCGATCACTCGGGCAGCGTGCGGCACTGGGCGAAGGACGGCCGCGTGTTGGCGGCGGAAATCACCTCGAACCCGATGGACTTGGACGGCAGACAGGTAGAAATCGTGCTGGCCACGGATATCACCACCAGGCTGGCGGCGGAGGCCGCGTTGCGGAACAGCGAGATTCTCAAACGGCAGGCACTGGAATCACAGGCCGCCATCCTGAACGCACTCCCGGCGCACGTCGCCCTGCTGGATCCCGGCGGCGTCATCCTGGCGGTCAATGAAAGCTGGCGTCGCTTCGCCTTTGCCAACTTGGCGCACAGCCCGAATTGTTATGAGGGCGAAAACTACCTTGAGGTTTGTGAGGTCGCGACGGGAGAATGTTCGGACGAAGCTGCGGAAATCGCCGTGGGGCTGCGTGCGCTGCTCGCGGGCGAGTTGCCAAGTTACGTCAAAGAATACCCGTGCCACTCGCCGACCGAGGAACGCTGGTTCCGGTTGATGGCCACGCCCATCAACGAACATTCCGCCGAGGGCGCGGTGGTGATGCATGTCAATGTCACCGAGCGCAAGCTTGCCGAGATCGCGCTTGGAAAAGCCAACCTCGAACTGCGCGAGGTATCCCGCCTCGCCGGCATGGCGGATGTGGCGACCAGCGTGCTCCACAACGTGGGAAATGTCCTCAACAGCGTGAACGTTTCCTGCTCGGTCATTGCCGAAAAGGTGCGGAAATCACGCATCAGCAGCGTCGCGTGGAGCTCGGCATTGCTGCTGGAACACCGCGCCGACCTGGCCGGCTTTTTCACCGCCGATCCCAGAGGCCACGGCCTGCCGGAATACCTCGCCAAACTCGCCGCAAGGCTTGCCGAGGAACAGTCCGCCGTGCTGCTCGAAATCACTTCCCTTGCCCGCAACATCGATCACATCAAAGAGGTCATCGCCATCCAGCAGCACCATGCCACAGGCGCCGTCGGATTTCGCGAGGTGGTGCCGTTGGGTGACCTGGTGGAAGACGCGCTGCAACTGGGCGATTTCTCCCTAACCAAGCATGGCGTCACGTTGATCCGCGAGTTCGGCGAGGCACCGCCCGTTTCGCTGGAGAGGCACAAGGTCATGCAGATCCTGGTGAATCTCCTGAGCAACGCCAAGCAGGCGGTAGTGGCCCGCTTCCCGAAAACCGGCGGCCGGATCGTCGTCCGGATCAAGGGGGGCAACGGCCAGGTGTCGGTAAGCGTGAGCGACAACGGCATTGGAATCGCCCCGGACAACCTGACGCGCGTCTTCGCCCAAGGCTTCACCACCAAGCAGCACGGCCACGGCTTCGGCCTGCACAGCGGCGCGCTGGCCGCGCGAGAAATGGGCGGCACGCTTTCGGTGGACAGCGACGGACCCGGCCTGGGGGCGACTTTCACCCTCACGCTCAAGTCCGCGAACGCAAGCGATCCGGAGACTCTCGCCGCGTGATCATCCGGTCTTGGGAAAATCGGATTTTCCGCTTAAGCTTGGGCCAATGCCTCTTCAAACGCCGCTAGGATCGCCTCTATCGGCTCAATCCCGCAGGAAATCCGCAGCAGGTTGGCGGAAACGCCGCAGGCCTCGGCCCATTCCAGTTCGTGGTAGTGCGCTAACAGGGTGTAGGGACAAACCAGGGTGAAGGTGGTGCCGAAGCTCGGGCCTTTGCTCAGGCGCAGGGCGTCATACACCCTCGGCGTCTTCTTCTGCGCCTTCAGAACGATGGACAGTAAGCCGCCGTAGCCGCCGCCTTTGCGCATGACCGCCTCGTAGTTGGCGCGGTTGGTTAGAGAGGGATGCCAGACTTCCGCCACGACCGGGTGATTGGCCAGCCACGCGGCGAGCGCCTCGCCGTTGGCGTTCACGGTCTTCATCCGCGCGGGGTAATTCCTGAGGTTGGACAGCAGGACTTCCGCATCGCCGATGTAGAGCGGCGAGCTGTCGGTGGCGTCGGCTGTTAGCGATTCGCGCAGCGCGTTGGCGACCGGCGAGTCGGCGCGGATCGACGCCATGCCGGCCATCACATCGCCTTCGCCGGAGATCCATTTGGTGAGGCTGCCGGTGACCACGTCGGCGAAGCGCAGTCCTTCGACGTTGAGCGGGCCGGCGGCGGAATCGTCGATCACCAACGGCGTGCCGCTGTCTTCGCAGGCTTTCGACACGCGGTGGAGATCGACCGTCCGCAGCAGGGGATTGCTGGGAACCTCGGTGAAGACCCCGGCGAACTCACCCTGGCGGATGCGCATCAGCGCCTCGTCGAACGCCTCGCCGGTGGCCTCGTTCAGATAGACCACGCCGTGGCCGAACAGCTCCTGGACCTTCAGGCTATCGACGTAGGGAAACTCTAACTGAAGGGTTTTCTTGCCATCGTGCACGCCGGGAAGCGCGCGGAGGACGGCGGTGACGGCGGCCATGCCGCTGGTGAAAATGAAGGTGTCGTCGGGCGTGGCTCCGGTGAACTTGGCCAACGAGCGGGAAATCAAATGCGACTTCGAGCCTTCCCGCAGATTGCCATCAAGGAAATCCTGGGCTTGGCGGCTGCTAACAACCTCACCGGCGAAGCGCCAGTAGGCATCCGCGTCCGGCTTGGCTTTGGCCGGCACGACCAACACCTGCAAGCCGTGGAAGCTGGCGATGCGCACCGCAGTTTCGGCCCGGCGTTCCACCCAGCGGTGGGCGCGTTGCACCGAGGCGCGCGTCGGCAGCACGATGACTTCCTCATGCTCGCTGGCGATTTCCGCCTTGGCGGCGGCGAACAGGCGCTCGACCGCCGGATGTTTGAAAAACCTCGGATAGCCGGTGCGCATTCGTTTCACCACTTTCTCGCGACCTTCCTCGTAGCCGACAATCGAATCCCAGGTCGGCAAGCACACCGAGCACGCGTGCGGAGAATCCGGCAGCGGCAGCCCCAGATCCTCTTCCTGCCATGCCGGATTGGCTGATAGGTCGCGCTTCACCTCCCCTCCATGCCTCGCCGGTGGACTTAGGGCAAGCCGGATCAGCTCGGTTTTAGCAACAAAATCGCGTAAGGGCCGCAGCCGCCGCGCCCTGTTCAATCGACGATGTCAATCATCGCCCGTTTGCGCTTGCCGGCGATCCAGCGCTCGTATTGCTCGGAGGTCTTTTTCCGGCGGACGCGCTCCTCCATCACCTCGCGAATCTTGTCGTCAAGTGGTGGCGACGGCCCGAGGACGATCTTGATCGGCTTGACGATAGTGAACCCCTGGCGGTCGAGCAGCGGGCCGACGATCCTGTCAACTGGCGAGTCGAAAAGGATCGCCGCGAACTCAGGCGTCAAATCCATGCGCGGGACGTTTTCCTGCAGCCCGCCCTGCTCGGCGAAGGCGTCCTGCGACTTGGCTTTGGCGAGTTCGGCGAAGTCCTTGCCCTCGGCAAGCTGCCTGGCGAGACCCTCGGCGATTTCGAGTTGGGCCTCCGGCGTGACCAGCGGATTCTGCGGGTCACTGGCCGGGATGAAAATCTTTTGGAACGTGATCACGTCCTTGGTCATGTCGCGGAGTGTCGGCTTGACCTCGTTGTATTCGTTCTGGATCTCGTTCGGGAGTGGCGGCGGCGCGTCGGCGAATTGTTTGCCCCGCATCGCCTGCACCACCATTTTCTCCTTTGTCATCTCGCGGTAGCCTTCCATCGTCAGGCGGCTGCGCTTGAGTTCTTCGCGGAACTTCACTTCGTCGCCGTTGTAGAGTTCGCGCATCTGGCGCTTGATTTCATCGTCGATCAAGTGCGGCTTGATGAACGCGCCGATCTGTTTGAACTCATCGAGAATGATCTGGCGGTCGATCAATTCCTGGATGATGCCGGCTTTGGCTTCCTTGAACTTGGCTTCGAATTGGGGGCCGCGGCGCGGAAATTGGGTCACCAGTTGCGCGTAAACCGGGGCCAACATGAACGAGACCTGGTTCTTCGTGACCACCCGGCCATTGACCTTGGCGGCGATCCCGTTGACCTCGATCGGGCCGGACGGTGGGGGTGGCTGGGGAGCCGCTTGTTGGGCTGAAATCCCCGGTCCCGTGAGGGTTGCACCGGTGAGCACCAATGCCAGAGCGAGTCGCGGATTCATAGAGGTCATGTAGGGGATCAAAAGTTTTGCAGCAGCGTGATCGCTTCGGCGAGCTTTCCTTGGGGACTCGCGGATTGCAAGCGGGGAAACCGAAGACCTTGGTCCTCGCTCATCAAAAACGTCCCGCAGCAGCCCGATACGCCAGGTTGGCCTACGGCCATTCGGATTTCCCACTTGTGGCGGCGCGCGGGTCCTGTGATGAATGACATCATGAACAGGCACTTGGGAACGATCTTGTGGTTGCTGATGGCGTTCGCCTGCGAGGCCGCGGAAATCGTATCCTGGAAAGTGCCGCTGTCCCGCTATGCTTGGGGCACGGGTGTGGAGAAAAAGATCCGTCTCAAATCCGCGCCGGAACCTTCACCCTTTTTCAAGGATGGCGACGAGTTGTGGGATCTCAAGGACATCCCTGCCACGGATCATGCGACAGACGAGACAGACGGTATTGTGCCGTCGAGGGATACCCGACTCAAAACCGATCCGCCGCTCGACTGGGTGGTGTGGAACGCCCGCTCCGGACGGCTTGTGGTCAAAGGCGATTGGAACTGTCATGCGCATTAGCCGGCCATCCCGGAATGGGTTTGAAAACCGCGCTCGCCTTCCAGCTTGGCAAGCCGTTGTGGGTGGCTAGGGATTTTGATGGGAACAAGGGCCTGGACCTGCGCGTTTCAACCACCATCGAATTAACCGACGGGACGCCGGTGGCCGAAGTTTTTTTGATTCAACAGGGTGACACCGGCATGCCGATCATTGTCAATCGCGGGGAGATGAAGCGGTATCCAGTGGGAGACAAGGGTTGGCTGGCGGTGCAATGGATGGATCCACAATCTCTTTCGGGTATGGAGCCCTCAGGGGGCGCGGTGGATCCATTTGCGGAATCTGCTCCCAAAGATAGGCCGGAGAAGCCGGTTCCCGCAGGCGTGCCGGTTCCTGAAGTTCTCAAACCGTGGTTCAACCGCCCGGTTCTGGATCTGCGGGAGCTCATGAAGAACAGTGGCGTCGTTGAGGCGGATTTTACGGGCTTCGCCGGATATGACCAGTTGGCACAGCGGATTTTTCTTCTTTCTAACGATGAGTTGGAGTTGGACAAATTCGAGCAACTGTTATCCGGAGGCTGCAACCTTTCGCCGAAGTTGGTGGTGGTCACCTTGGACGGCAACGGGCAGACCCGGTTGGTCACCCGCTCAGGGATGCGGAGTCGATTGGTCCGCGAGGGCGTTGATCAAACAATCATCCGTTCGCTGGATCTCGAACCAAACATCGGCGAGTCGTACGATCTCATCGATGTGCGTTTTGATGCAGTGGACAACACGAAAGCCACGCCCGGACAACGGCTCAAATCGACCATCATTCTGAGATCCGGAGAGCCGCTCGCCGTGCTCGTCGGCTCTGCGCCGGACGGCAAGGAATCATCCCTGCGGATCAAGGCGGAGATCCAAGAAGTTTTAGAATGATTCATTCAAACTCCAACCCGCTCCATCTTCGGATAGAGCGCACCGGCGTTGATTCTTCAAAACGTCCGCAGCATCTCCACCGCCTCGGCGAGCTTGCCCACCGGACTGGCCGCTTTGAGCCGGGGAAACCGCCGACCTTCCAGCAGAATGTAGTCGCCATTGCGGTGGAGCATCAACCGCTGGCCTTGGATCTCGACCGAGGAAATGCCCTCAGCCGCAGCGAGGCATTTGATGCGGGTGATCTCTATCAGCCGCGCCGCCGCGTCTGGGATTCGGCCGAAGCGATCACGCCAGGATTCTTCGAGCGCATTGAGGGCGCGCTCCGTTCCTGCCTCGGAAATCTCGCGATACGCGGTGATCCGCACTTTGGTTTCCTCCAGCCACGACGCGGGCAAAAACGCCGGCAGCACCAGCTTGGGATCTTCCCGCGCGTAAGCGGTTTCACTGAACGCGATGAAGTCCGCCTTGAAACTCGTTTCGCCGCGCGGCGCGTCCTTGCGGCCCTTGAGCCGGTCCACCGACTGGCGCAGGAGCTGGCAATACAACTCGAAGCCGATCTGTGAGATGTGGCCGGACTGTTTGGTGCCTAACAAATTTCCCGCGCCACGGATTTCCAGATCCTTCATCGCGATTTTGAAGCCGGAGCCGAGCGCGGTGTATTCCTTGATCGCGTTGATGCGCTTCCGCGCGTCGCCCACGGTCATCATGTCGCGCGGCAACAGCAGGATCGCGTAGGCCTTTTCCCCGGCGCGGCCGACCCGGCCGCGAAGTTGATAGAGATCCGCCAAGCCGAAGCGGTCGGCACGGTCGATGAGGATGGTGTTGGCGTTCGGGATATCGATGCCGGTCTCGATGATGGTGGTGGCTAACAGGACGTCGGCCTCGCCCTTGACGAAGGTGTGCATCACCACTTCCAGGTCGTCTTTGTCCATTTGCCCGTGGCCGATGAGGACCTTGGCCTCGGGCACCAACTCGCGGATTTTCGAAGCCATCATGTCGATGGTCTTCACCCGGTTGTGCAGGAACAACACCGGCCCGCCGCGCTTCATCTCGCGGCGGATCGCGTCGCGGATGATCCGCTCGTCGTAAGCGCAGACGGTGGTGGAAACCGGCACCCGGTTCGGCGGCGGGGTGTCGATGGTGGACATGTCGCGCGCGCCCATCAGCGCCATGTAGAGCGTCCGCGGGATCGGCGTGGCGGAGAGCGTCAGTACGTCCACCTGCCGGAAGAGTTGTTTGAATTTCTCCTTGTGGGCGACTCCGAAGCGCTGCTCCTCGTCGACCACAACCAGCCCGAGATCCTTGAATTTCACATCGCCAGAAACCAAGCGATGGGTGCCGATCACGAGATCCACCGAGCCGTCTTCCAAGCCCCGCAAGGTTTCTCTAACTTCGGACGCCGTGCGGAAGCGATTCAACAGATCGATGCGGATCGGATAGTCTGACATCCGCTCGCGGAAGGTCCGCCAATGTTGTTCTGCCAGAACCGTCGTCGGCACCAGGATGGCGACTTGCTTGCCGCTGGTGATCGCTTTGAACGCGCCGCGAATCGCCACTTCGGTTTTGCCGAAACCCACGTCGCCACAGATCAGGCGGTCCATCGGGCGAGGGGATTCCAAGTCTAACTTCGTCTCGTCGATCGCGCGGCGTTGGTCGGTCGTCTCGGTGTAATGGAACGAGCGCTCGAACTCCCACATCCAGCGCGAATCCGGCGGATGCGCGAAGCCGACCTCGCCCTGCCGCTCGGCCTGCACCCGCAGAAGTTGCGCGGCGTAGTCCATGATCGACTTCTCCGCCGCCTTGCGCGCGGTCTTCCACGCCGCACCGCCGAGTTTGTTCAACTCCGGCGTCTTACCGCCGAGACCGACGTATTTCCCGACCAAGTGCGCCTGCTCCAACGGCACGCCTAACAACGAGCCGTCGCGGTATTCCAGCACCAGTTCATCGCCTTCGTCGCCCTGTTGGATGCCCTTGAAACGACCGATGCCGTATTCGTAATGCACCACCAGATCGCCCTCCTCCATCTCGTCGATGGTGGCGCGGGCGCGTGCGGCGCGGGCCTTTTCCAACAGCGAACGCCGCGGCCCGCCGGGCGTGCGGTAGCGGCCGAAAAGCTCCGAGGACGAAAGCACCGCCAGCTTCGAAACGGGCACGGTGAATCCGGCTAACAACTCGCCGCGGACCGGGATCAGCCCGAGATCGCGCTCCAGATCCTTGCCGGCGAGTTCCGCGAAACGCTCTTCCTCGCCCTTGTTGCCGAAGACCATCGCGATGTCCCAGCCGCCGCGTTGCCACTCGTTGAGCTGGCGGAAGAAGTTCTCCCGCCGCGTTTCCTCTAACACGAAATCGCCCGCCTCGAACGTTCCTAACGGACTTCCATAACAGGCCAGCGTGTCATCCTCCTCGCTGTTTAGTTCCGCCGCTCCTTCGAGGATCCGCACGTCGGGTTTTTCGATTTCCGCGCCGAAGGAAATGATCAGATCCGTCTTGCGCCGGTAGTCGGCGACGGTCGCCTCGGACGACGGCTCTGCTAGAAGCAAGTCGGATTCCAGCAGTTTGTTAGTCGAGGCCTGCGAATCGAGGTCGAACTCGCGGATCGATTCCAGATCGGTGTCGAAAAACTCCAGCCGCAACGGTTTCGCAGCCTGCCAGGCGAACAGATCCAGGATCCCGCCGCGCACCGCGAACTGGCCGCGGCCGGTGACGGTGGGAACGCGTTCGTAACAGTGGTCGGTTAGGGATTGCGCGAGTTCGCCGGGATCCAGCGCGGTGCCCGGCTTGAGTGGCGTGCGGCTCGCCCGCAGCGCGTTGGGGGAGGGGGCCTTGCCGACAAACGCGTCACTACCGCAAATCACCGCGCAGCTTTCCGAGCGGGCGAGGATTTCCAACACCGAGAACCACTCCGCGGCGGACTCGGGATCGGCGATCGTGCCATCGCCCGTTTCCACCGGACCGTCCGGCAACACCAGCGCCGTCACGCCCCAGAGTTCCAGCTCGGCAGCCAGCCGCTCGCGGTGGCGGGGCATGTCGGAGATCATCCACAGCCGCGACTTTTTCCGGTCCTTGGCGGCGAGCGCGACCACCGCTGCTAGGAACGCGTGCGACGCCTCGGCGGACTGATCGAGCACGACCTCGCGCTCACCATTGGCTAACGGAGCCAGGCGGGCGGCGAAATCGGGTTGGGTGACGGCGCGCCGGAGCCAGCCGTGGATGGAATCGTCCAGGTGGGACACGGCGTTGGTTTAGCGGTGATTTCCAATGCCCGCAAGCGGGATCAAGAAACCTCGCGAAACGATTGATCGCCCGCACCCCACCGTAGTCCTGCCCATGACTGAAATCCTCGGTGATCAATTCCCGTGCTCCGCTCGTTTTCGCGGCAGCCAGAATCATTGCATCCAAATCGTAGCCGTAGAGAAGGATGTTGGTGTCGAAAAATCGTTCAACGGGCATGACTTTGATCCCGGGTGAGAGGTTGCCCACCGAGATGGTATCCCTGCTGAAGACGAGCCAACGCTTCGGCGGGAGGGGAGAGAGAGGTTTCCTCCCGAAGGACTCGTTCGAACCCTTCAATCACGAGATTCTTGATCGAAGTCCGGCGTTTGGCTGCCGCGATTTTGGTTCTCTCGAGAATTTCATCAGGGAGATCAATCGTCGTCTTCATGTGGCTATAAATACGGAAATATTGCTTTACGTTAACCGTCAAAGCGCCACTTCATTCTCACCCGACCAGATGCGCGCCTTGCGATGGGCGCGAGGCGAAGATCTGGGGCTTGATGCCGGTCGCCTTTTCGTATTCCACCGCAAGAGTCGTGGCGATGTCCGCCGCTTTGCGCGATTCGCAGAGAGTGACGGTGGAGCCGCCGAAGCCGCCGCCGGTCATGCGGGTGCCGATGACGCCGCCGTTGCGGCCGATCTTGCGGGCGATCTCGACCATGATGTCGAGTTCCTTGCATGAGACTTCGAAATCATCGCGCAGCGAGTCGTGGCTGGCGGCCATCAGCGGGCCTAACGTCTCGAAATCATTTCTAGCAAGTGCGGCGGCGGCGGCGATGGTGCGGGAAATTTCCCCGACGACGTGGCGCGAGCGGCGGTTGACCGGATCGCCAAGCTTTTCCCAGTTGCTCTGTACGTCGGCGGCGGTGACGTCGCGCCATGACGCCTTGCCGAGGATGGCGAGACCGTCCTCGGTGTGCTTGCGGCGGGTGGCGTAGCCGCCGTCGGACAGTTCGTGGTGGACCATCGTGTTGGAGATTAGAACCGTTAGATCGGGATTCTCGAACGGGACGAGTTCCGGTTCGCCGCTTTGGCAGTCGATGAGGACCAAACGGTTCGGTTTGCCGAAGGCGGAGGCGAACTGGTCCATGATGCCGCACGGCACGTGGGCGAAGTCGTGTTCGGCCTTCTGGCAGAGCAGGGCCTTTTCCTTGGTGTCGAGGACGGTGTCTAGCAGACCTTCGAGAAAAGTGGCGGTCGCGCACTCGAGCGCGGCGGAGGACGACAAGCCCGCGCCGCCGGGGACCGACGAGAGGATGTAGGCATCGAATCCGGGGATGTGGTGGCCGCGATCCTGGAAGCCACGGACGACACCCCGAATGTAATTTGCCCACTTCGGTTCGCCGACTTCCTGGGGAGCCGTGAGATCCAGAATCGCGATGTCCGTGCCGACGGCGGAAGTGATGCGGGCATTGGTGATGCCGTTGGCGCAGCCGGCGATGACGATGTAGCGGTCGATTGCGAACGGCATCACGAAGCCGTCGCAGTAGTCGATGTGCTCGCCGATGAGGTTGACGCGTCCCGGCGCGGCGGCGGTGATGGTGGCCTTGACGTGGAAACACTCGGCAAGCCCGGCGGCGGCATCAGAAACAAGGTCGCTGAGGTCTGGATTGAGCTGGAGCATGGGATTGACGGGTTAGGTGGATTCGACGTTAGACGGTTGATCGAGGCGGCGGCGATAACTTTCGACGGCCTGCGCCCAGACGCCGTGCATGCCTTCCGCCGGGCGCAACCAGACGGCGCGGTGCATCATGAGCATCGCGGAGGCGAGGTAAAGAAGTTCGGAAATTTCGTTTTTCGAGAGTCCGGCTGGTCCTTCGCTCAGGCAACGCTCGGCCAGGGCTTCATCGCCGGCGGTGATCTCGGAGTGCTCTAGCAGGGAAACGTGGACGCCGTTGACATACGGATCGACGACGGCGGCAATCACGCCGCGGCGGGCATCGATGGACGCGTCGAGCGCCGGATCGACGGCGGCGGTGGCGGCCTCCGCGAGGAGGATGATCTGCGGCGGATTGAGCTCTTCCGGGGTTGCCAGGATCTTGTGTCGGCGCAGGGCGCGACCGTAGCGGGAGCGGCTGGTCCAGACGGACACCGGGGCTGATAGAAGGAGTCCGAGCAAGATCGGGATCATCCAGAGGGCGAAGGCGTATTTCGAAGTGAAGCTGCCGGGGGTCTTCGAGTGGTAGCCGATGTTGATGGCGACGGCGGTCCAGACGAGGCCGATCATCGTCTGCGGCGCGTGGAAGCGGAATGCATCGACCCACGCGGTGCCGTCGGTTTCGCGGTTCTGGTTTCCCCAGCCGACCGCGCGGCCGAGAATGATGCTCAGGACCATCAGCGAGTGGGCGACCATGATGCAGGGCGCTAACAGCATTGAGACGATGGTTTCAAGAGTCGCGCCGACGACGATCGGGATGATGCCGCCGAACGAGCGGCGGATGGACGGGGTGAGGATCGCGCCGGTGACGGCGAGGATCTTCGGCAGGAACAGCAGGGCGAAAATGACCGCGGTGAGGATGATGCTCTGTTGGATGCCGTCGATATGGAACCAGCGGGCGGCATAATTTTCAAAGGGAAGCTGGCTGAGTTCGCTGGAGAAGCGGTCCCAGGCGACCCAGGTGCCGAGGATGAGGAACAAGCCCCACAACGGGCTGCCGAGATAGGCCATGATGCCCATGAACAGATGCATCCTGACGGAAAACGGCAGCTTGCGGGCGAAGATGAGCCACAGGTGCTGGAGGTTGCCCTGGCACCAGCGGCGGTCGCGGATGAGGTGGTCCACCAGCGTCGGCGGCGCTTCCTCGTAGGTGCCCTCAATGTCCCAGGCGAGCCAGACTTCCCAGCCCTGGCTAACCATTAGAGCGGCTTCCACGAAGTCGTGGCTGAGGATCCGCCCGCCGAACGGCTCGCGTCCGGGGAGCGCGGGCAGCTCGCAGAATTCGGAAAACGGCTTCACCCGGATCAGCGCGTTGTGGCCCCAGTAACTGCCGCCGCTGAGCTGCCAGTAGTTGAGTCCGCGGATGAACAGCGGGCCGTAGAGACGCATCGCGAACTGTTGGAGCCGGGTGAAAACGGAGTTGCCGCGGATCAATTTTGGCGGCGTCTGGAGAATCCCCAACCGCGGATAGGCTTCCATCACGCGGGTCATTTTCACGATGTCCGCGCCGTCCATCAGGCTGTCCGCGTCGAGCACTAGCATCGCTTCATAACCGCCGCCCCAGGTGCGGACGAAGTCGCCGATGTTGCCGGCCTTGCGGTTTTCATTGGTCTTGCGGCGGCGGTAGTAGATCCGGCCGAAGCCGTCCAAGCGGCGGCAGAGATTGGTCCACGAGGTTTCCTCGATCACCCACAGATCGAGGTCGCGGGTGTCGCTGAGGATGAAGAAATCGAAGGAATCGAGATGGCCGGTGGCTTCGATGGACCGGTAGATTGCCTCGATGCGGGCGCAGACTTTCACGCTGTCCTCGTTATAAACTGGGATGACCACGGCGTGGCGCTTAAGCAGTGGGTCGGTTTTTCCCTCGGCGAGGGTGCTGATTCTAACGGATCGCTTACGGCCCAGCAGCATGTCGAACGCGCCAAAGATCGCGTGGAATGAGCCGAGGACGAGTAGGCCGTTGAGGAGGACGAAGATCGCCAGCAGCGGGTAGTGGGCTTTCTGATAGCCCATCCGCCAGAACAGGTCGGCGAGCCACAGGCTGGCGGCGACGTTGACCAGGACGACCGTGCCGAAAAACATCATGCGCCGCAGCACCAAGCGAAAGCGGCCAAAGAATCGCTTGGCGGAATCGCGAGGGGGTAAATCGGAGTTTTCCATTAGAACAGGATGAACCACACGGTGACCACGAGCAGCACCAGCAGCAGGCCGGTGAACATCAACCGGATGATCGGGCTGCGATCCATCGTTTCCCACCATTGGGCCGCGCCGCTGCCGATGGCGTTGAGTTCGAGAGGTTTCGGAATCATGGTCAGCGCGGCGAAGCGCGGGCCGGCGGCGAGGTAGGATTTCTTCATGGCCTCGACGAACTCAGGAGGCCACGGCGCGGGTGTTAGGAAGACTCCCTGCCAGCGGCCCGGCATGTCGGTGAGTAGCAGCGCGAGGCGGCCGCGCGCGGCGAGGCGGCGGTTTTCTAACGGCACATCGAGCACATCCTGGGTCCACTCGGCCACTTCGGTTAGGGCTTCCTCCATCGCCAGGAAGCGGGCGGGTTTTTCCGGTTCAGCGCCCCGCCGGGCGGACGCCCGCCAGAGGATGCCGCGGACCAGCTCGGCGACGAGCAGGCGGTTCCTCAGGC
The DNA here is from genome assembly GCA_031429315.1 of Akkermansiaceae bacterium. GTDB lineage: Bacteria > Verrucomicrobiota > Verrucomicrobiia > Verrucomicrobiales > Akkermansiaceae > Luteolibacter. Next base: position 182 of record JANOZJ010000195.1, on the reverse strand, counting down.
GCAGCGCTTGAAGGTAGGCCTCGACGGCGGCATAGGCTTCCTCCCACTCGTTGAGTTCACCCTCGCTGAGTGGACGCAATGTATCTAAGGAATGACGCGGTGGACCCATGTTTCGGTGAGGAAATTTTCTCCGCGTTTGAGGCAGCAACGAAGTTCGACGGGGCCGACGTCCACCAGCTTGC
>JANOZJ010000194.1:0-15474 GCA_031429315.1 Akkermansiaceae bacterium | reverse complement strand
CCTGCCCAACGGCGTGGACGACGCCCGCTTCGCCCGCCGCAAGTCGTTGTTGGAAACGGTGGACCAACACTTCCGCGCCTTGGAGGAATCCGATGCCCTCGACTCGATGGACGCCTTCTATCAGCACGCCTACAAGCTCATTTCCTCGCAGAAAGCCCGCGAGGCGTTCGACCTCAAGGCCGAGCCGGACGCGCTCAAGGACGAATACGGCCGCACCGCCGCCGGCCAACGGATGTTGCTGGCCCGCCGCCTGATCGAGGGTGGCGTGCGTTTCGTTTCCCTAACCGCCGGCGGCTGGGATCACCACGACAACATCAAAGGCAACATCCAGAAGGAACTTCCCCAGACCGACAAGGCGATCGCCGCGCTGATCCGCGACCTCGACCGGCGCGGGATGTTAGACTCCACGCTGGTCATGGTCACCACCGAGTTCGGCCGCAGCCCAAAGATCAACGCCACCGCCGGCCGCGACCACTGGCCGCGCGTGTTCTCGACGATGCTCGCCGGCGGCGGCATAAAACAAGGCTACGTCCACGGCGCGTCCGATGCCCTCGGCGGCGAGGTCGATACTGATGGAGTGAGCGTCGCGGATCTCGCGACCACGCTCTATCATCAGATAGGCATCAACGCCGACACCGAACTGATGTCACCCGGCAACCGCCCGATCGAGATCGTCGCCGACGGCCAGGTGCTCGATGCGCTGTTAGCGAAAAAGGCGTGAATTGTAGCGGCGATCTGTGACCGTCGCGCACTTGGAGAATCAAACCGCAGATGGACAGGATGAACGCAGATGGGAGACGGGATAAGAAAATGGTGAGGATTCGTTTGGCAATGCACCGGGCAGGATGCCCGGGCCACTGTGGCGCGGGCATTCTGCCCGCAGCCTTTGACGGACAAGCCATTCTAACCGGAATTTCCAGACAGCCTCTAAGAATGAAATCGCGAACCCTCGCTAGATCCTCTCTTACATCCCTCTTATCTGCGTCCATCCTGTTCATCTGCGGTTGAAAAACTCCAACTTGTTTTTCTTTGAAATCCACCCTCTCCATTTTTCTCGGCCTACTCACCCCGCTTGCCGCGTTCTCGCCCGAGCTCCACCTGATCGAGCCGCGCGGCGGGCAGCGCGGCACCGAGGTGGACGTCCAGTTCCTCGGAAAGCGGATGGAGGATGCACGCGAGATCTTGTTTTATGAACCCGGCATCACCGTTTCCGGTTTCACGAAAAACGACGAAAGAGAGGCCGACGCCAAGCTCACCATCGCCGCCGACGCCGCGCTCGGCGAGCACTCGCTGCGGCTGCGAAGCCCCGGCGGACTCACCGAACTCCGCTCGTTCTGGGTCGGGCAGTTTCCCTCCACCGCCGAAGTCGAGCCTAACGCCACCTTCGACACCGCCCAACGGATCGAACTCAACACCACGATCCTGGGAGTCGCCAGCAACGAGGACGCCGACTACTACGTCTGCAGTTTAAAAAAGGGCCAGCGTCTCTCCGTCGAGGTCGAAGCCATGCGGTTAGGCAGGGTCTTCTTCGATGCCTACGTCGCCATTGTCGATCCAAAGAAATTCGAACTCGCCTCCTGCGACGACACGCCGCTGCTGCGCAACGACGCCTTCGCCTCGATCATCGCCCCCGAGGATGGCGACTATTGGATTGTCGTCCACGAGGCCGCCTACGAAGGCAACGACCAGTGCCAATACCGGCTGCACATCGGCACATTTCCCCGCCCAACCGCGGTATTCCCCACCGGCGGCAAACCGGGTGAGACCATTGAGTTTACCTTCATCGGCGACCCGTCCGGGCCAATCAAACAGTCGGTTAGCCTGCCGCCAACCGCCAGCGATCGCTTCCCGATTTTCCCAGTGAGCGACGGACTTTCCGCGCCGTCGCCGCACTGGATCACCGTTTCGCCGCTCGAATCCATCAGGGAAACCGCCGCCAATCACGATGCCGCATCCGCGACGCCAGCGCCTCCCATTCCCTGTGCCATGCACGGCATCCTCAATGGCGATGCCAAGTCCGACTGGTTCAAGTTCACGGCGAAGAAAGATCAGAACCTGGTCATCCGCGTGCTTTCCCGCAGCCACCGCTCACCGCTGGACTCCGTGCTGTCGGTCCATCAGACCGACGGCAAACAACTCGCCCAAAACGACGACCAGGGCGCGCCCGACAGCGTCATCAACTGGACCTGCCCCGGCGACGGCAACTACTGCCTCCAGATCTGCGATCAGCTCAAGCGCAGCGGTGGCGATTTCACCTACCGCATCGAAATTGCTAACAAGTCCCCCGCCCTCGCCGCCACCCTTCCCACCGTCGAGCGGGTGCTGAGCCAGAAATGGAAAACCTTCCCCGTCCCACGCGGCAACCGCTACGCCGCCGTCATCAACGTCACCCGCGAAAACATCGTCGGCGATTCCGTCTTCGAAGCAGGCTCGCTACCTGCCGGGGTGACGATGCACAGCCCGCCGGTTCCCAAGTCCATCAACACCTTTCCCGTGGTCTTCGAAGCCGCGCCGGATGCTCCCGTCGCGGGCGGTCTCCATCCGTTTTCCCTCCGCGCCACCGGCGACGCGCCCGTTCTAACCGGCAAGCTGACCGACACCATCCATCACGTGGACGTCAACAACGAGGGGCCCTATCATTCCGCGTCATTCGATCGCATCGCCACCGCCGTCACGGTGGAAGCTCCATTCAAGATCGAACTCGATGCCCCGCCCGTCCCGATCGTGAAAAACGGCACGCTCGCCTTGAAAGTCCGCGCCGCTCGCAGCGCCGGCTACGCCGAAAAAATCACCGTCCGCTTCCTCTGGAATCCGCCCGGCATCAGTGGCCCCGTCACCCTCGAAATCCCCGGCGACCAATCCGAAATCCCCTACGAACTCAATGCCAACAACGAAGCCGCAGTGGCGGAGTGGCGAGTCTGCGTCCTCGCCGAAGCCAACACCCCGCAAGGCCCGATCCTTGTCGCGTCATCTCTAACTCCACTCAGGATTGCCGAGCCTTACGTCACCATGACCTTCGACCTCGCGGCCACCGAACAAGGCAAGTCCACCTCGATGCTTGCGAAAATCGAAACTCCCCATCCCTTCGAAGGATCGGCAGGCGTCGAGCTGATAGGTCTGCCCCCGGGCGCGACCTGCCCGCCCCTAACATTCACCAGGGACCAGACCGAACTCACCTTCCCGATCACCGTCGCCGCCGACGCCAAGGTCGGCAAACACAACGGCCTCTTCTGCCGCGTCAACGTCCCCGAAAACGGCACCACCATCCTCCATCAAACCGCGATGAACAGCACCCTGCGGATCGATGCTGCCTCCCCCGCGCCTATGGCCAAGGTCGAGCCCCCACCGGAAAAACCCGCCGAACCCCAGGCCAAGGCAGAACCCGCGAAACCGCTCTCACGCTTGGAGCAACTCCGGCAACGGGCAAAATAGCGGACGAAACGCCCATGCCCCTTGGGTTAATTTTTCAGGCAGCCTTTTAGATATCCAACTGGTAGCCAACGCCACGGACCGTGATCAGATGGCAGGGATTTGCCGGATCGGCTTCGAGCTTAGCGCGGAGGGCGGTGATGAAATTATCGACGGTGCGCAGGCTCGGATAGGCGTGGTAGCCCCAGACGACATCGAGAAATTTCTCGCGGCTAACGGCTTCACCCGGATGCGCGGCGAGCAGGCGGAGGATGCCGGTTTCCTTGTCGGATAGAGGATGCTCTTGGCCAGCGCGGGTCAGCACGCAGCGCCGGAAGTCGATGGTGATAAGGCCGATTTCCAACCGATCCGGCACCGCTTGGTCGCGCTCCTGGCGGCGCAGAAGGGCGCGGACGCGGGCGAGCAGCTCCTTGAGGCTGAACGGCTTCAAAAGATAGTCGTCGGCCCCGCTGTCGAGGCCTTGGACGCGGTCGTCGATCTGGCCCTTGGCCGTTAGCATGAGTAAGGGCATGTCGCGCCCGCGTTTGCGCAGCTCCCGGCAGACGGCAAAGCCATCCAGGCCGGGCATCATCACGTCCAGCAGGACGAGGTCGAAGCTGCCGGTGCAGGCGAGTTCGAGGCCGCTGACGCCATCGGCGGCGGACTGCACGCGGTAGCCTTCCGCAGCGAGGGTTTCCACCAGCGCGGTGCGCATCGGGGCTTCGTCTTCGATGATGAGGAGGCGCATGGGAGTGGAGCGAAATTCAATCAACCACAGATGAACAGGATGAACGCAAATGGGAGAGATGAAGAGGAGATATCCGGTCCATCAAAATAACAATTTCCAACCTCTTATCCATTCTTCCATCTGAGTTCATCCTGTTCATCCGTGGTTCAATTCTGAAAGAGGACCGATGAGCGTGAATGCACTCCCCTGCCCCGGGACGCTGGCCAGAAGCACTCGCCCGCCGTGTGCTTCGGCAATGGCTTTCACGAGGCTCAGGCCGATGCCAGTGCCTTGGGTTTCACGGCGCAGTTCGCTGCCGAGGCGGTGGAATTTCTGGAAGATCCGGGCGTGCTCGGCGGGCGGGATGCCGAGGCCGTGGTCGGCGATTTGGATCTCCCAGTTAGGAGAAACCTCGCGAAGTGTGATTTCCACCCACGAGCCGGCGGGCGAGAATTTGATAGCGTTGTCTAGCAGGTTGACGAGTGCTTGCTGGATGGCTCCGGGATCGATGTTGGCTTCGACGCTGGGAAATGGTGATGAAACGAGCGTGATCGACTTCTCGGCAGCGAGCGGATCCATCAGGCTGAGCGTTTCGGTGACCAACGCGCTGAGATCGCTCAGCTCGAAATGCCAGCGCTTCCGCCCTTGCTCGATGCGGGCGAAGTCGAGCACATTTTCGATCAACGTGGTGAGCCGCGCGCCTTCGCGGGAAATGAGCCGGTGAAATTCGCTCACGGTGTGAGGCTCGATTTTTCCGGCATTGAGAGCATCGGCCATCAAGCGGATCGAGGCGACAGGCGCGCGGAGTTCGTGCGAAACGCTGGCGACGAAATCGCTCTTCATCGCGTTCAGGCGGCGTTCGCGCTCGACGGCACGGTGGATAAAAAATAAAGCGCCGCCCGACATGACCACGGCGAAGGCAAGCAGCCCAAGTGTCCACCGCGCCTGCTGGCGGGCGGCGGCTTCAAACAACGCCGGACGGGCGGCGATGATTTCCAAACGCAGTCCGTCGCCGAAACCGAGCGGCAGGTTCTCCATGATTTCCCCGTCCGCGTGTTTGCCAGTCAAGGGAGTTCCGCCGAGTGACAGCTGGAGATCTGACCAAGCGGGAAGGCACTTGGCGGCGGAGGCGAGCGCTTGTTCCAAAGCGGCGGGAGTGAGAAAACGCAGTTCTTTGCCATCAGACGCCAACCACCAGTTGCCTCCTTGGCCCATGATCCATTGCCCGGCGGCGGCGACGTCCGGATGCATTTGGAAAGTTGCGCGGGCTTCGTCGCCCCTCGCCCAGCGTAATTGGGAAGCTTGCTCGTCCACTTTGGCAAAAACCAGCGGCGTGAGAACCGATGGCGCATCCACCGTGGCGATAGAGACTAGCAGCCGGGCATCCTCGGGTTCGCGAGTCCGCTCGAATAGCCGGAACCCTGCCAACACCCGCCGAGGCAGCCCCGCGGGCGACAATCCGGCGGCTGGGTCGTCGCGCAGTTTCCTGAGCGCGTCCAAGTCATCTCCATCCAGCACCGCGTCTCCAGCAGAAACCACTCCCGGCTGCGGCGGATCCGGGAACAACGGAGCAGTTTCCACCGCCGCAGCGAGCTCACGGGAAATCGTTTCCACCGCGAAGGTGGCCGCCAGCTTCGCCTCCTCCCGCGCGGATGACCACGCGGCTTTCACCTGCGCCCGCGTGCCAAGCCATGCGAGCACACCGAGTAACAGCAGCGGCAGAAACACCGCCAGCGTGAGCCAGTGAAGGGATGATCCGGCGGGACGACTCATGAACTAACGGGATGGTGGAGGAACCACAATGGGTCGAGGTTGCCTCGGGTGGGTGTCAGTCAAGACAGCAGCATCACCATCTCTCAGAAAAAATTCGGAAGCGCGCGCGGCGGTGCTCTCTTGAGTCTCTCGTCTGATTTCCATGAACTCCTCGCCAGTCAGCCATGATCCCCGCATGCTCGGAATGCCCGTCTCCGGCGGAAGTGGAACCCAGCCGATTTCAGTTTCCTGGAAGCGCGGCGCTCTGAAAACGAGATCCCTAACCGCCATACCACCGTCCTTGGCAGTGATCCGCACCCGGCCACTGAGTGCCTTGGCGAAAAATACTTCTTCCCGTGTGGCGAAGCCCTTCCACGGCTCACTCAGGCGGTCCTTTAGCAGCGAAACTTCGACGACATCCCCTATCTGGAGCATGACATCCGCCTTCCGCGCTTCCTCCGGCGTGGTCTGATCGGTGGTGGCGGCGATGATTTCCGCGAGGTTCACATCGATCACTTTTTCTCCGCCGTCCTCCTGCAAGCGGCGGATGCGGAGCTTCGCCAAATCCGGGTGAGGCAGCAGGCTGAACTGGGTGAATGGGCCGTATTCCGCTGATAGAGCGGCCAGATCCAATTTTTCACTATTCGCAAGATCCTTCCAGTTCGGAGCCCAAGGGACCTGCGTATCGACGAGTGCCTGGATCAATGTCGGGATGCTGGCTGCCACCGGTTTTCCACCCTCGGTCCTCCCGAAGGATTTGGCGAACGGATAGCCAGCCACTTTGAGGATGATGAATTCGCGCCTCATTGCCGCCAGTTCGGCGCGCAACTGCTCCGGAATCTCCAAGCGCACCCGGTCGCCCGCCTGCAATTGGAATTTCTCAGCTTCATTTGAACCGTAGGAAAGTCGGACATCCGGCCAACCCTTCCGCGTCAGATGGATGATTAGCCCAGAACTCCGATTCCAGCCCGGCTGCCAGAGGAACCACACGACACTCTGCAAATTCCCCAGCGGCACCTCGTTTTTCGTTGGCTCGAAAATCACCCGGTCCCCGCGGACGGTGATCTCGCGGCTCGCGCCGTCGATTTCAAACGTGATGGGAAATGCGATGTGCTTGCGGAGGGCGGCGACTATTTCGGGAGGCAGTCCCTTGTTATTTGAGCAACCGCCACTGCCCGAGGGATAGAAGATCCGGCACTCGACGACGTCGCCCCATTGGAGTGAAAGCAACGCCTCGCCGCCGGAGAAATCCAATTCCTGTTTGGTCAGAACGCCGTCTCCATCTTTGCGCCAGATCCTCCACTGGTAATTCAACGAGCCGCCATCGTCGTATGCCCACTCGCTGTTCTGGTGATTGGCGAGCAACCACGTCCCGAGGTCCGGCGGGCCGGACTCTCCAGACCGCACCGCGATTTTCGCGGGCCTGATTCCAAATGGATCGTCGATGACCAATTGGATTTCCGAGTCGTTGGCGAAACCCAAGATGGTGAATTTCTGAACGAGATAATCCCGAACTTCGCCGCGTTCCCTCGCCATATTGTTTTTCATCCATGCGTCATCCGGTCTGGCACCGGCGTCCACCAGCAGCTTGAGGCACTCCATGTTTCCCGTATTCCGGCTTTGGACGAGAAGTTTGATCAACTCCCGGTCCGGCTTGGGATCCGCGCCGTGTTTCAGAAGCAACCGCACTTTCTCAGTGAATTGGAGTTGGGAGACAACGGCGAGTGCCAGCGGAGTGGCATTTCTCAAACCCGTTCTCTCAGTCTGTGAGATCCCGAGATCGGCGGAGCGGCGGTTGGGATCGGCACCCGCGTCCAGCAGCCTTTGCATGAGGGCGAGCGAGCCGTCAGTTTGTCGACAGGTCGCCTCGTGGAGTGGCGTGATCCCGAAGCTGCGGCTGGGGATGTCAGGTTTCGCGCCCTTGTCCAACAGCCAGTTAGCCGCATCCCATTTCCCTTCAGAGGTGACCCGCTGAAGGGCGGTCCCTCCCGAGGTGGAATCTGCGGATGCCACGGTGGTGGCATCGAGTTCCGCTCCGTATTTCAACAGGATTTCCGCGCACTGCGGCGAACCTTTCAGGAGGGCGTAGGCAAGAGCACTTGCGCCTCCAAGGGAATCGTATTTCCCGGACATATCCCCCGGCTTGAATCCCCGCTGCAACAGGAAATCCAGAATGGTGTAGCGGTTGAACTTGATGGCGGCCTGAATCCCCGCCGTGGCGACATCCGCGGGAACGGGCGCATCGCCGGCGACCAACTGCCTGACGATTTCCAGATAACCCATCTCCGCCGCGATGCGCAGCGCATCTCCTGCATAAGGCCGACTGCCAGCAGCCAGAAGATGGGCGACGACCTTGGACCACCCGTTGCTGGCAGCCTGTTGGAGGGTGATCGGGTCGAGAATGATGTCAGGGGCAGTCTTGGAGTGTGATTCGAGGCGGGTGAGTTCCTTCGACTCCTCGTCGATTGAGGTCTCGGCGGTGGTTGGCATTTTGCCACCGATGGCCGCTAGATTTTCGCGGGCAAGTTTCGTCTCATTCACCGCTCCGGGAAACTCTACGAGCAGGCGCTGATAGAGCGTGACGGCGTCGTCCTTGCGGTCCTGCTTGCGGCGGACCTCGGCGAGGCGGAAGAGGGCGGCGGCGGCGAAGTCGCGCTCCTCGGCGAAGCGGGTGAGGAGCTGCTCGTAGTGCTTCGCGGCGGCGGCGGGATCGCGGGTGACTTCCTCGGCGTAGAGTCCTTCGCGCAGGAGTTCGCGGAGCGGTGGTTCTTCGGCGCGGGCGGTTAGAACGGGAAGCAGTAGGCACGCGGCGGTTAGGAATGGGTGGAAGCGCATGGGGTGAGTGAAGCCGGTTGGTTGGGAGGGATTGTCATGGAACGGTCATGAAATCGAGGGAATTTGCCGGGTTCGGAGAAGATGGAGGAATTCGCGCGAAATAAATTTCGCGGTCCGGCGCGGAAATGTGTTTGGTTTCCCGCATGACTTCTGAATTGACCGAACTCCTCCGTCGGCGGGTGGCCATCATTGCCGACCACGCGTGGCGGGATCGCGACGCGGCGGCTCACCTGGAGGCGCTGCAAGAGGTTTCGGAAAAAATTTCCGCGTGGACGGCGGCCCACCGGACTGAGGTGGATGCCCGGCTGCGGCACTATCTGGCGAACGCGAGCTATCAGAAAGCGCTGGCCCATTTGGAGACGCTGGAAGCCTGAATGCGAATTTGAAAATTCTTTTCAAGGATTCGCCCCGTGGCTACGTATCTCCCCGACACATGAAATTGTTCTCAACTCTCTTCGGCATGGCGGCGGCTGGCGCTTTGGGCTACTTGGCCGAGCCAACCCTGCGTTTTCAACTCACCGGAATGCAGCCCAGCGCGGTGGAGTATGCCAGAAATCAAAAACTGGTGCTCACGATGCCCGACGGAATTCCGGAGATCGACCTGGCAAGCCTGAAGCCGGAACAACTCCCACCGCGGATCCTCTTGAATACCAACGTCAAAGTGTCCGACGCGGCCTCCGGGGTGACCATGAGCATCCCGGCTGGCAACCGGGTGAAGCTGGTCCGCATCGAGCGCGGCAATGCGGTGGTGAGTCCGGGCGATGGACCATTCCTCGGATTGGTGCCGATTGCCGATACCGATCTGCTGCAACAAATCGCCGCGAATCCTCCGACCAAGGTGCTCCCGCCAGGCGCACCGCCGGTCGTGGCACCAACGGTCACCGCAGTGCCCGAGCCCGCGCCGCCACCTGAACCGCCTCCCGCGCCGGAACCAACTCCCGAGCCAACTCCCGAACCAGTGCCCGCCGACGAACCCGCACCCGCCGTGGCCGCAGGCACGACCGATACGGTCACGGCGATGCAGGAAAGCATCAAGGCTGCCCAGATCAAGGAATTCACCTTCGACCAAGTGCTCGAGTGGAAGCCCGGAGTTGACGAAATCGTGGATGGAGAAACCTATCAGACAGGCCTCGCGTCGTACAAAGCGGAGACGATTTTCGGCGTCAAGACGATCCAGGCGAAAGCCTTGATCAAGGCCGGCAAAGTCCAACGCTGGATCTGGCCGAAGAGCGGCATGGAAATCAAGTGATCCGGCCGGAGCGCGAGTCTCAAGACTCGCCTGTGAAAGAACCGCCAAAGCGAGTGAGACGGAAGCTGCGGTTCTTTGGCTTCCCTTTCGCTGCGAGTCTGGAGACTCGCGCTCCCGGGGAGCTGATTTTTCTATCGCAAACCCTTGCCAGCTTGGAGGTGGTGGGGTAACTCCCCGCCCCTATGGCAAGTTATCGTGTGTTGGTTTCTGACCCCATCTCGGAAAAAGGCGTGGACGCGCTGCGCTCAGCTCCCGGGATTTCCGTGGATGTGAATACCGGACTCAAACCGGAAGAACTCCTCCAGATCATCGGCGACTATCACGGACTCGTGGTGCGTTCCCAAACGAAAGTGACAGCCGAAGTTTTCGCCGCCGCGAAGAATCTCAAAGCCATCGGCCGCGCCGGTGTCGGCGTGGACAACATCGACCGCGGAGCCGCCACCGACCATGGCGTGGTGGTCATGAACACCCCGAGCGGCAACACGATTTCCACCGCTGAGCACGCGTTCACCTTGATGCTTTCGCTGGCCCGCAATATTCCACAAGCGCACGCCTCGATCATCGCCGGGAAATGGGACCGCAAATCATTTGAAGGCGTCGAGCTCTTCGGCAAGCGCCTCGCCATCCTTGGCATGGGCCGGATCGGCACCGAGTTCGCCAAGCGCGCCCAGGCATTCGGCATGGTGGTCGTCGCCTACGATCCATTTCTAACCGCTGCCCGCGCGCAATCGCTCAAGGTGGAACTCGCGGAAAGCGCCGCGATCGCCCTCACCGGCGCGGACGTCGTTACCCTTCACATCCCGCTCACCCCGGAGACCCAGCACATCCTCAACGCCGAGCGCATCGGCTTGATGAACCCGGGCGCCCTGATCATCAACTGCGCCCGCGGCGGTCTCGTCGATGAAGCCGCCGCCAAACTCCACCTCGACTCCGGCCACCTAGCAGGAATCGCGCTCGATGTGTTCGAAACCGAGCCCCCGACCACAGAGTTCCCGCTGCTCGGCGCGAAGAAGTGCGTCTTCACCCCCCACCTCGGTGCCTCCACCGCGGAGGCCCAGGAGAACGTCGGCATCGAAGTCGCCCATCAGGTGAGAAACTTCCTTCTAACCGGCGAAATCGTCAACGCGGTCAACATGCCGAACCTCGACAGCCGCACGCTCGAAAGCGTCGGCCCGTATCTCGATCTCGCCGAATCGCTCGGCAAGCTGTTATCGAAAATCGCCCCCGCGCAGTGCGACGCCATCCGCGTTTCCTATCTCGGCCCGGTCTCCGAACTCGATACCGAACTGGTCACCCGCAAGATCCTAACAGGCTACCTCGCCGCCGCGCATCACGAAGCCCAGGTGAACCTCGTGAACGCTCCCGCCATCGCCAAGTCGCACGGCATCAGCGTCACCGAATCCTCCGTCGCGCTGGCCACCAACTGCACCGAGCTGATCGAAGTTTCCGCGATCAAGGGTGGCGAAGTCTGCACCGTGGCCGGCACGTTTTTCGGCAAGGGCGCGCGCATCGTCCACATCGCCGGCCACTATGTGGAAACCAATCCGACCGGCAGATTCCTGTTTGTCGAAAACGACGACCGCCCGGGCATCGTCGGAGCCATCGGCACCGCCCTTGGCGAAGCCTCGGTGAACATCGCCAACATGGCCCTGAGCCGCAACCGCGCTAACAAGCAAGCCGTCACCGTGATCGAGGTGGACACCGGGCCACCGGCGCAACTGCTTGAAAAACTGCGGTCCACCCCAGGAATCCTCCGGGTCCTCAGCTTCGAGCTATAAAAAGACACGAAATCCAAGAAATCCGTTGCCAACCCCGACCAACATTAATTAGCCTCTCCGCAGCATGAAAAAACTCCTCATCATAGCTACCACCTTCGCCGCCTTCAGCGGTCTAGCCGTCGCCGACATCCAAGCCCCTCCCGGTTCCACTTACACGTCCTCGCGCAAGCTTGGCCGGGCTCTCGATAACACCTTGTATGGATTCATGGAAATCCCGGAACAGATGGTGCGCAAGAACGATCAATACGGCCGCAAGGCACTCGGCTACGGCGTGGCCGATGGAACCAGCCGTGCGCTTCGCCGTTTGGGCTATGGTTTCTACGAACTCTTCACCTTCACCTGTCCCACGTATCGCGGCACTTTCAAGCCACCCTACGAGCGCTGCGGAGAAGACAACCGGATCCAGATGAACCCGCACGATGGCCTTTCCGAGTTCCCGCCTGAGCTCGGCTTCGACGGCGGCTACCAACACGTCCGCTCTCAGAGATACTGAGTCAACGCCACACTTCGTTAGAATTCCAGTCCCGCCAGCGGTTCGTCCGCTGGCGGGATTTTTTTTCGTAAGGAGCGCTGACTTCGGTCCAAGGTAACCCGCCTCGCTAATTTAGAAAAGTCCTCGGACAGATTGGAAAAGTAGCCCGTTTGGCCATTTGGTCCGCCTGATACGCGAGAGCCCTGCAGCCGCCCTGCACGCACCCCGCAGCCTCAATCCGCCGTCTCTGTGAACCGCATCCAGTTCGTCCCGTTATAGACCCGCAGGCCTGGGGTGTCCGTGGTCTGGTAGATCATCATCCTCGTCGCGGGCGAGGCGAGGGCATCGCGCTCGGTCTTGGTCAGCGGCGGCAGCGGATCGCTTTCCCAGACCAGCGGGCCGCTGTGGCTTTGGCGGACGCCGCCGCTGCCGTCCGAGGTGGCGAGTGTGTAGTGGATCACGTCGCCCACATCGGCGGGGAGGGTAGCGGAAAATACCGGGTCCGCCACCGCAGTGACGGCACCCGCCGTCTCGGTGATGGCGAGGGACACCACGCCCGCCACCGGCACTCGGCGGATGGCTCTGACTGTCACTGTCCAGTCGTCGCCGGTGGCTGCTACCGAGCCGGCCGCGAGGATGCGCAGGCTGAGTGCATCCGTCGTGGCCGGGGTGAGCTGGCCGGGGTGGAGTAGGTGGGTGACCGGCGTGCCGGCCGCCCCTGGCAGATCGTAGGTGACGGTGAGGGAAGCCGGGCCGCTGCCGCCCGTGGTGGGATACCAATCCGCCTCGGCGAGCACGTCGGCGAATGTGGAGATGTCGCCCGTGTCCCACGCCGCAGCGAGGTCGATCACGACCGTTTCTGGGCCACCGGTCGTCGTGTTGTCACCGGTCCAGGTCATGTAGGGGCCGACCGGTCCGCCGGTCGATGGCGAGGAATGCCCGAAGCCGGCTGTGAGATCCAGAAATGACACGCCGATGTCCAGATCCGGAGCTCCGGACCAGTTATACGTGAGGGTCAGTAACCCGAATGGATTGACCGCGTCTTCGTCGAACTCCAGCGGATCTGGATCGTCTTCCGGCGGTCGAGGGTTCAGGAGTTTGCCCGCCGCAGTGGCCGCATAGATCCCGCACGCGTCATCGTCGAGTCCGCTCGCACGGATGGCCATCGCCACGCCATCGTAGCGATACTCCGCGCTGCCATCCGCCGCCACCACGATCGTCCAGTTCGCATCGATGTCAGACACGAAATTCACGCCGTCCGTCGTCGTGAATAATCCATCCCGTGCGGTCCCTTCAGAGATCTCCCCCTCCACGTTCACCGGCGCACCTGGCCAGCCGGTTTCGGTGACCGCCGTGAGGGTAAATGCGGCGGTCGCATTGTAGGTGGTTTCGCCGTAGGTGGTGGCCACGTAGTCGCCCGCCGGTGCGGCTCCACCGGCGCTTAGGACAGCGACTAAATCCACGCCGTCCGTAATTGTCGCCGCCGATGGATCCGTCACCGTTAAAGTGAAGCGGTTGCGGCTCCATATCCCAGGCCTTCCGGGTCGCCAGACGCCTTGGAAATCCACGTGCCCGGAGAGGACGATATTGCGTCCGGATCCGCCTAGCAGGATCAGGCCATCACCCGTGGGGATCTCCACCAGTGCCGCCCGGTGAGAGGCCAGCGCCCCTGCTGCGCCCGTATTCGCTGCGGGGAACGCCACCGCCACCGAGAAGACCGCGTGTGTTGCTCGATCGATGACCGTGCCCTCCGCCGCGTGCAGGTCGCCCGCCGCGTCCACGTAGATTTGAAATGCCGGATTCACAGGCGGACGATGTTGTCTTGAGGTGCGCGGCGTAGCTTGCTGAGCAAGCGCCCGAGATCCGTCCGCGCCGGCGGGCCAAGATCCCATGTCACGCGGTGGCGGCCGCCATCATAAGTCACGGCTTTGACCAGAGAGTTCATGGCCGCGTGATCCGGGTGAGAGTTCGTTAGATTGACCTTGCGCGGGAGTCCGTTGAATCCGTTCAATTCCTGCTGGGCGATCACGACCGGGCCTTCCCAAGGCAGCCAGTCCTGGGTGCCTTTGAGATCCGCCGCCAAGTCTTCCGGCGGGGCTAGGAAATCGTAATCCCACTTTTTATAAACGGTGGTTTTTTTCGGGTAAGCCAGATTGATTACCTCCAGCGGAAACGAGAGGAAGATTTGAAACCACCAGTGATTGTTGTCGATCATCTGTTGAGGCCTCCAGAGGCCGCGCTTTCGCATGAAATTCTCCAACGGTCCGCGATCCTCACCCCAGTCCGAATTTCGAAAGTAGCGATACCAACCGTTGATTTGGATCGTTTGGGTTTTCAGTCCGTAGTCTTTCACCATCCAGTCTTTTGTCTTCCCGAAAACGACCGCGCCGCCGTCGAATTCCGGGAAACTGAAATCGTGCCAGGTGTTCGGGATCGGGAATTGTTTGACTCCCTCTGCCAGGACTGGATCGAGCCGCCCCACGTCTTTCAGACTGAGTTTAGGGACGGTCCGGATTCGCACCGAGTCCACTTCACTGGGAGGCACCATCGCGAGGGTGTCCGGCCCTGCGACGCTGATGATCCGCCACTGTTTTTTATGTGCCTGGGTGGTGATCGCCGTGTTGGAGGCATCGGTGGTTTTGGACGCCCAGCGCGGCAGCCCGGTGAGGGGCTGCCGTTTGAGATATTTCAGATCCACCCGGCGGACCTGTTGGTCGGTCCGGGGGAAAATCTCCGCGCTCTCCACCCGCGTGGCGCCCGTCGCGCCCACCGCGAAGGTGGTGGTGGACATGTCGTCGCGGCGGGTGATGTGGAGTTCCGGCACCGTGGGTTCGTAGTCGAACCACGCCACCGCATCCGCCACCATACTCATCAGCTCAGCCAAGGCACCTGCGAAGCTCATGTGTTCCAGCGTGATGTTGAGCATCTCGAACATTGCGCTGATGCGGGCTGCTCTATCTCCGTCGGATATTTGAGCCATCGGCACCCCCTTGTCCACCGCCCGGTTGTTGAGCGCCTGCAGGCTGAGCCGGAGGTTCTGGGTCGGAAATGCATAGTTTGGCAAGTCCGCGCTGCCGCCTGTGGCATCCGTAAAAAGCCCGGAGAGTGTGATCTTGCCCATCCACCAGAACGGGCCGTAGGCGGTCACCGTGAGGCTTTTGAGGCCAAGCTTCGGCTTGACCACGTGGCCTTTGAACTTCCTCACGCCGTTGTAGAAGATCTCGATGAGCTGGCCGTCGCGCGGGACGATCGC
>JANOZJ010000193.1:0-4791 GCA_031429315.1 Akkermansiaceae bacterium | reverse complement strand
CCCGTTCGGAGATGACAAACAATGGGTCTGTTATGGAATCGCCTCGCCTGATACGGAGACACTCATGCGCGGCTATTGCCGGGTGAACTCGGACGTCGCGGCCGACATGGAAAGACTGTTTTCGGATGATCGCAAACTCAGCCGGGCAACCTTGGAAATCCGCCGGGTGAAAGACGGCGAGTCCCTTCAATTTGAAATCACCCGAGTGGTCGCGGAAGATTGGGTCGTCGCCGAGCCATCCGTTGACAAGAGCTGAGCGGGTCCGTCCGTCGAACCGGAGATCCAAGACTAACGAATGATTGGCTCGGGCGATCCCGCAAGCCCGCGATGGGCGGGACCGCAGGCTCCCGAATAAAACCCCGCCCCGGCATTGACGCAAGCGGTGCATCCCGCTGAGATTCCCGCCCCGTCGCCCGGCGGGCTTTGCCATGGACTACAACGCGAAAATCGCCACCAACGTCGCCTCGATCCCGCGCTCGGGGATCCGCGACTTCTTCGAGCTCGTGCAAGGCCGCGATGACGTCATCTCGCTCGGCGTCGGCGAGCCTGACTTCGTCACTCCATGGCACATCCGCGAAGCCGCCATCTACTCGATTGAAAAAGGCCAGACCACTTACACCTCCAATCTCGGCCTGCTCTCGCTGCGCAAGTCGATCTCCCGCTACGTCCAGGATTTCTTCCATGTTTCCTATGACCCAGCCCGGGAAGTGCTGGTGACCGTCGGCGTTTCCGAGGCCATCGACATCGCCCTGCGCGCGCTGCTGAACCCAGGCGACGAGGTGATCTATCATGAGCCCTGCTACGTTTCCTACAGCCCCAGCATCGTCATGGCGCACGGCGTGCCCGTGCCGGTGGTGACCACCAAGGAGGATGAATTTTCGCTAAAACCCGAAGCCGTCGCCGCCGTGATCACGCCGCGGACGCGGATCATTTTCATCAACTTCCCGACCAACCCGACCGGAGCATGCGCCTCGCGCGCCGACCTCGAAGGGATCGCCAAACTCGCCATCGAGCACGACCTGATCGTGATGACCGATGAGATCTACAGCGAACTCCGATATGACGAAACCGAGCCGCACGTTTCCATCGCCTCGCTGCCGGGGATGAAGGAACGCACCATCCTGCTCCATGGGTTTTCCAAAGCCTTCGCAATGACCGGCTTCCGGTTAGGTTATGCCTGCGCGCCGCAGCCGATCATCGAGGCGATGATGAAAATCCACCAATACTCGATGCTGTGCGCGCCGATCATGAGCCAGAACGCCGCCATCGAGGCGCTCGAAAACGGCCAACCCGCGATGATCGAAATGCGCAACAGCTACCATCAGCGCCGCGATTTCCTAGTGAAGCGGCTCAATGAAATCGGCCTCGACTGCCACCTGCCCGGCGGCGCGTTCTATGTTTTCCCGGACATCCGCAGCACCGGTCTGACGAGCAAGGAATTCGCGATGAAACTCTTGGAACAGGAAGGCGTCGCCTGCGTGCCGGGCAGCGCGTTCGGCACCTCCGGCGAGGGCTTCCTGCGCTGCTGTTATGCCACCGCGTTCGATGATATCCGCACGGCGACGGATAAGATCGAGAAATTTGTCGGCAGACTCTAACCGGACATGAACGGGCAGCCGGTTGACAAGGTCTCGCAGCACCCGGCACCGGTGCGGGTGAATCCCTACACGTCGCCGGTCCTGGGTTTACCCGCCAAGGATCCCGAGTCGCTCACCCGGGCGCATGTGATCCCGTTCGTGGTGTTCATGGCGTTCATGATCCTGCTGCAACTCGTCGGCGGCTTCATCGAGTGGAAGCACCCGGACGCGCCTTGGTGGCGGCAGGATCCGGCGCAATTCGTCTATCCGGTGCAGGCGCTCGTCACGCTGGGAATCCTCGTCTTTTACTGGCGGAGTTATACATTCAACTGGTCGCTCAAATGGTCGCTGGCGGGCATCGCATTCGGTGCGCTGGGCATTGGCGTCTGGCTGCTGCCCACCGCGCTTTATGAAGCGTGGGGATTGACCGGGAAAACCACCGGGCTGCTGCATTACCTCGGTGTCGCGGAACGCAAGGAAGGCTTCGATCCCGGGCTTTTTCAAAACCCGGCCGCTTACTGGGCGTCGCTGGTTTTCCGCTTCTTGCGGGCGACCATCGTGGTCGCGCTGGTCGAGGAAATCTTCTGGCGCGGCTTCCTCATGCGTTTCGTCTGCGATTGGGAAGGAGACTACTGGAAGCAACCCTTCGGCCGCGCCCGCTGGATTTCCTATCTGATAGTCACCGGCCTGTTCATGGCCGCCCACGCGCCGGTCGATTACGCCGGGGCCTTCGTTTACGGCAGCCTGACGTATCTGCTCTGCGTCTGGAGCAAGAACCTCGGCGCCTGCGTCGTCATGCACGCCACCGCCAATTTCCTGATGGGTATCTATATCATGCGCACCGGCAACTACGGGCTGTGGTGAGGTCTGATCGGGTAGGTAAACCTCCCAGACCTTCCTTGGCGAGTCCGGCAAGAAAGCGGAGCGGCGAGAGAAACATCGAACATCGAAGTGGAGAGGAGAGGAGAGCGGAGGCGCTTGGCGGAGGCGGATGGAACAAGGAGCGGCGGACTCTGATCCGCCCAGACCATGAGTGGCCCATGTGAAAGCGGTTTACCTCGGCTCATGGGCTTTCCATGGGCACGGCGGATCGGAGTCCGCCGCTCCTTGAGGATGATGCACCGTGGGGCGGAAGTAGGAGGGTGCGATCACGGGCGCATGGCCCTTTACATCGTGGCCAGCGACCGTTACGGCTCGCGGCGGCCAAGGCTGTTAGGATTTTCCGATGAAACCCAAATCACTCCGCATCGCGATCGTCGGCTGCGGCACTGCGGGGCCGGCGGCGGCGGCGTTGTTGAGTCGGCTCGGGCATGAGGTGGCGCTGTTCGAGCGGGCGGAGGAATGCCAGGCGGTGGGTGCCGGTTTCCTGCTGCAACCGTCCGGCATGGGAGTCTTGAAGGAGCTTGGGATCCTGGACGCGGTTCTCGCCCATGCCGCCAAGGTGGATTTCCTTCACGTCCTGGATGATGGCGGCAAGACCCTGCTGGATTTGAATTACCGCGAGCTGGGGCAGGGAAGTTTCGGCGCGGGACTGCACCGGCCGGTGCTGCTCCATCATCTGATAGATGCGATGCGTGCCGCACGGGTTGAGGTCCGCTGGGGCTGGGAGGTCGGGCACGCCAGCCGATCGGAAAATTACTGGACTCTCACATCGACCACTGGCGACGAGTGCGGCGGATTCGACCTGCTGGTGGTCGCCGACGGCGCGCGCTCGAAGCTCCGGGAGCTGGTGGAGACCGGCGGCGTGAACCGCGGCTATCCGTGGGGCGCGCATTGGTTCATCGGTGAAAACAACGGTATTTTCCCGGAGAACGAGCTCTATCAGGTCGTCGGCGGCACCCGTAGACTGGCGGGATTCCTCGCCACCGGTCGCGACCTCGATGGTGGCGCGCCCTTGGTCAGTCTGTTCTGGAGCATCAGGATCGCGGACGACGCCGGGTGGCGAGTCCGGCCGATTGACGAGTGGAAGCGGGAAATTCTAACGCTGTGCCCGAAGGCGGCGGGCCTGCTCGACCAGATCACCGGGTGGGACCAGGTGCTGACCGCGCGCTACGGCGACGTGCGGATGCGGCGCTGGTATGGCGCTGGAATCGTGGTCCTGGGCGATGCCGCCCACGCGATGAGTCCGCAGCTCGGCCAAGGGGTGAACCTCGCGCTGGCGGATGCCTCGTGTCTCGCGGATTGCCTCACCCGCCACGCGCTGCCGGGCGCGCTGGCGCTCTATCAGCGGCGGCGCTGGCTGGCGCTGCGCTATTATCAGCTCGCCACCCGCTGGCTCACGCCCGTGAGGCGGGTGTTCTTCGGGCTTTCCCGGCGGATCCCGTGGGCCAGGTTTCTGATGACCCTGTCGATGGCGGGGCTGGTGGGTTCAAAGCGCCGGTCCACGGAAAATTGACGGCATTTGAATCCGGGCCAATCGCGCGGGATGCCCGAAAGTTTTTCTGCGCACGGACAAGGTTTTCCTTGTCAGGTCCGGCGAGGTTCCCCATACATCCGTCCCGCGCAAGCGGAATGGGTAGATGCCCGAGTGGCTAAAGGGGGCAGACTGTAAATCTGCTAGCGAAAGCTTACGTTGGTTCGAATCCATCTCTACCCACCATTTTCAAAGGCAACGACTTAGGGAGCCGAAAGGCTCCCTTTTTTGTTAGGATTTAAAAGTGCCTGTCCTCACTTTGTCCTCACTTTTCAACTCTGCGGTAGAAGTTCTTACGTCGAAAGAATCCGTTTTGGCGCTCGTATCTGAAAAGACAAAATAAATAGGCTTCGGCATGGCCAAGAAGTCCCCTCAACCCGTGGATCATCCGGCACCCGGAAAAGCAGGGACCAAGATAGTTGGCAGACCTCCCTCCGTAAAGGCTCTGAAATTCGCTTGGTTTAGACAAATCGAGGGATTCAAAAACTGCTCCGTTGACCCATGGTGGGATGCTATTGAATGGGACGAAGAACTCAGAGCAAGCAAGGCCAAGAGGAGTATCAAGCCAAAGGTAATAAGCCGCCGTGCCATGCACGCCGGATTTTTGTGGGAAGCAGTAAGGCGTTTGCCGAACTTCCTAGAGTTGTTGGCTGGGTATTGGTGTCCAGCGACAATTAGAAATTCCGTTGGCGACAATTAGAACTTCCCACCGACGACAATTAAAACTGCCCACTGGCGACAATTACAAACAGGGCTCTTTGGGCGGCTCCCCCCGCCTCCCCTGGGGGACGGGAGGGGAGA
>JANOZJ010000192.1:0-5471 GCA_031429315.1 Akkermansiaceae bacterium | reverse complement strand
CTTGTGCCAGAATTCCTGGCGCGAGCGCGACCAGTAAACCGCCTCGCCGATCTCCAGCGTCCGCCGCAGCGACTCCTCGTTCATGTAGGCCAGCATCAGCGGCTCCTTCGTCGTCGCATCCAGCGCCATCGCCGGGATCAATCCCTCCGCGTCGAATTTCGGGGAAAAATCCGCGCCCTCCTCGATCTCCGCCTTCCCGCCCCGCGGGGCAAACACGTTTTGCGTATCCATGTCGGGACCGTGAAACCCGCCCCACCGGCTGTCCAGCCCGCATTGCCAAATAGGGGTGCGGACGACTGGCACGTCATTGGGTGAACGTGGCTGGAGTATCCCTGCTCCAGACCGTGCAAGGAGCGTCTCGCTCCGTGTGCTTCACCTACGAAATCGGCCTCAACCACGTGCCATTCGGGCACCGACATTTCTGTCCGCATCGGCCATGGCCCCTATTTCAGCAGCGCCCAGATCGGTTGCGGCCAGAAACCGAGGACCAGCGTGGCGATGGTTAGAACCGCGATGCAAACCTTGCTGATCGGGGGCAGGACGATGGCCTTGTCAACGGACGGGGCCGCCCACCACATGGCGCGGACGACGTTGAGATAGTAGTAAAACCCCGCGGCCGCGGCGATGAAGGCGATGCCGACGCCCCACCACAGCTCGGCCTCGACGGCGAGTGAGAAGACCAGGAACTTGCCGATAAATCCTGCGGTTAGAGGGACTCCGGCCAGCGCGGCTAACAACACGGTGAGCGCGAGTGCGAGTTGTGGGTTGGTTTTTCCGAGGCCGTTGAAATCCTTGATCATCTCGCTGTCGCGCTGGATGCGGACTTGTGCGAGAACGAAGAACACGCCGAGCGTCATCAACAGATAGGTGGCGAGATAGAAGGAAACCACCTTGGCGGAGCCTTCTGACGTGGCGGTCTCCGTCTTCCACGCGGCGAGCGCGAGGATCAGGAACCCGGCGTGGGCGATCGACGAGTAGGCGAGCAGCCGCTTGAAGTTCGTTTGCGGAATGGCAGCCAGGTTTCCGAACAGCAGCGTGGCGCAGGCAAGAATCAGCAGCAGCGTGACCACCGGGCCGCGGGTGAGGTCGCTTTCTAAAAATGGCGTTAGAAAACGGATCGTCAGGATGAATCCCGCCGCTTTCGAACCGACGGATAGAAACGCGGTCACCGGCGTGGGCGCGCCCTGATAGACATCGGGAATCCACACTTGCATCGGCACGGCGCCGATCTTGAAGCCGAGACCGACCATCACCAAGGCCACGCCGAAGAGCAGCGGAGGCAGGGAAATGGGGGAGTAGCTAACGGAATCGCCGGCGATCGGCGTGAGGGTGTGGGGGACGAGCGCGTGCGCGATTTGGTCGAGATTCATCGTGCCGAGCGAGCCGTAAACCCAAGCGATACCGTAAACTAGGAAGCCGGTGCTGAGCGCACCGAGGATGAGGTATTTCACCCCGGCTTCGAGCGAGCCGACGTTGCGGCGCATGTAGGCGACGAGGATGTAGAAGGTGACGGTGACGAGTTCGAGCGCGACGAACGCCCCGGCCAGGTCGCGGGCGGAGGCCAGCCACATCATCCCGGCGCAGGCGAAGACGGGCAGCGCGTAGAATTCGCCGGTGCCGTTTTCCGACTCAGGTCCTTCGGTGAAACGGGCGAGGATCTTCCTGTAATCGACCGCTAACAACAGGACGAGGATGGTGGTGACGAGGGCGAAGATCTTATAGAATTTCGCGAGATCGTCGAAGTTGTAGAAATTCCAGAGGGGCCAGCTTGCCCATGCAGCTTCGGGTTTTGACACAGTTCCATTCCCTCCCAAAGGTTCCCAAGCTGCGTCACGGGGACCAATTGCGATAAAGGTTAGGCACAAGATCACTCCGAGGCCAACGACCGCGGAGATGCCGACCCAAGCTTTGCTTTTGCACGAGCAAAACGCTTCGGCCATGAGCAGGACGATGCCAAGGGTGACGGTTAGAGCTTCGAGGTAGTAGGCGGGCATGGTGGAAGAAGTGGGAAAATCGGTCTGATCAGTCGGATCCGGCTGATAAAATCTAGTTGGGTAAATTAAGCAAGTTAAGCAAAAGGTTCGGATAGAGACCCACTGCGAACAGCGCGAGCACCAGCAATGTCGCCGGGATGCGGTCCGCCAGAGTCAAGTCAGCAGCGGATGCGGTGGCTTTCACCGCCGGACCCTGGAAGATGTTCCGATAGGCACGGAGCATATAGACGGCGGAGATGACCACGCCCCAGATCGAGAGGATGCAGGCGATCTGGACCGGGCCGAGGCCGGCAGTGCCGTCGTAGCTCGTGAAGGCGGCGAGGAAGACGAGGATTTCGCCGGAGAAATTGGCGAGGCCGGGAAGGCCGATGGAAGCCATGGCGGCGATGCCGAACAGGAAGGCAAGGCCGGGCGCTGACTTGGCGAGTCCGCCTAGATCCTGGAGATCGAGGGTGCCGGTGTTGCGCTCGATGCGGTCGGTGAGTCCGAACAATAGGGCGATGGAAATGCCGTGGGCGAACATCAGCACGATGGCCGCGGAGCGGGCGAGCGGGTTTTCCGGGAAGGCGATCAACGCCGCGATGGCGAGGAAGATATAGCCCATGTGCATGACCGAAGAGTTGCCTAACATCAGGTCGAGCCGCTTCTGCGAAATAGTGACCCAGCCGACCCACAGGATGTTTCCTAGCAGCAGGACGAGTAGGGGAGTGAGCCAGACTTGCAGGCCTTCCGGGACAAGCGGGATGGCGACGCGCAGCAGGCCGTAGAGGCCGAATTTTTTCAACACACCGGCATGTAACATGGCGACGGGAGCCGGAGCGCTGGCATACGCCGGAGCCGCCCACGAGTGGAACGGGAACAGCGAAACAAGCGTGCCGAAGCCAACGATGAGCAAGGCCGCAATTCCGGTCTGCGCGGCGGCGGGGACGAGCGCCTTGTTAGCGATCATGGTCGGAATGTCGTAGCTGCCGGTGAGATTCGCGAGCCAGACGAGTCCCGCGAGAAGCACGATCGAGCCGAGACCGAGATAGATGGTGATTTTCCAAGCGGCGGCGCGGCGCTCGCCGCGGCCTAACATGCCGATCATCAGGAAGGTCGGGATCAGGGCGAGTTCGTGGAAGGCATAGAAGAAAAACAGATCGGTCGCGGCGAAGGCACCGAGCGCGCCGGCGGAGATGAGCAGGGAGGAACTGTAGTAAAGTTTCTCGCGGCCTTCGGGAGCTTTGCCGGAAAGCACGGCGGCGAGCGTGACGATCACGGACAGCAGCACCATGATCACGCTCATGCCATCGGTGAAACCGAAGGCGAGGTTGAGCGCGGGCTTTTCCAGAACGGGCACCGAGAACGCCCAGCAGGTGCATTCCCAGGAAAACGCGGCGAAGAAACCGAGCGCCAGATTGATCACGGAAGCACCGATGGCGGTCAACCGCGCGGGCGCGCCGAGGAGGATCGCGATGAACGCGAGGAGCGGGAGGAAGACGAGGAGGAGGAGCATGGCGGGAAAATTAAGAAGGATCAGTGAGCGGTGACCGGGACAGAGAGCTTGGAAGGAGCGGGTTCAAGTGCGATTCCTAATCGGCGGAAGCCGTGCTTTGTTTGTGAATCAATCGCCTCACACCTTGATTCCCACCTCTGGACGCTGGCGGGTAGAATTTGAAAACAAGTGGAACTATGAAGGACGACTTGCCGAGTTTTTGGATCGAATCGTAAATCTACGTCCAGTTTTTGGAAATGTTTAACATTACCCTCTGCTGGCACCGAAACGAATCCGGTCAATTGGGCGGCTTGTGCCACAACATGATCGGTAAGAGGCTCGCCCCGCGCCGCAGCGTAATATTCCTCATGGAAAATGCCACAGGAACATCCTGGCAAGAGTAATAACGCTCCGCCGACCAGCAAGGTAACCCAGCTGGTTTTGCTCGTGCGTCTTGCTTGTGCGCTGGCCGACATTGTTGATTTGATAGAAAGCGGGGTGGGTGAGCGATTGGTTAGAACGCGGTGAAATAGACGACAAGGATGACACCGAGGCCGAAGGCGAAGGCATATCCCTGGAGGCTGCCGGACTGGACTTTGCGGAAGATGTTGCCGGTGGATTCGGCGGCGCGGCTGAGACCGCCGACGATGAGGCCGTTGATGATGAACTCGTCGAAAAAGGCGATGATGGCGGCGAAGGCATCTTGGAAATAACGGACGAGGAAATTATCGTAAAGGGTGTCGATGTAGAAACGATTCTGGAGAAGCGGGATGGAGAGCGGGTCTTTTTCCTTGCCAGCGTAGAGGGCGAATCCAGCGATGACTCCGGTGAGCAGCGCACCGATAGAAATATAGGTAATGAAGCCAAGGTGGATAAGATGTTCCGGTTGGTGATAGGCCGGGGCGAGCTTACTAGCGACGAACGGAAATCCGGCGATGACGCCGAGGATGGCGAGGATGATGAGCGGGCCAAACATCAATGGGCCGACTTCATGGGCGTGCGAAGCGTTTTCGGAACGGTTTTTCCCGAGGAATGCGACGACGTAGAGGCGGGTCATGTAAAATGGGGTGAGCACCGCGACGGCCACGGCGATCCAAAAGAGAATGGGTTCCTTCTGATGGGCCGCTTCGAGGATTTGCTCCTTGGAGAAAAATCCGGAAGTGAAGGGAACAGCGATGAGCGCGGCGAATCCAATGAGGAAGGTGAATCCGGTGATGGGCATTTTCTTCAATAAACCGCCCATTTTCCAAATATCCTGTTCGTGGTGGCAGGCGAAGATGACCGCGCCGGAACCGAGGAAGAGCAGTGCCTTGAACCAAGCATGAGTGAAGAGATGGAACATGCCTGCCTCTCCAGAAACGAGGCCCACCGCCATGACCATGTAGCCGAGTTGGGAGAGCGTGGAGTAGGCGAGCACGCGCTTGATGTCGTCTTGTTGGGTGGCCATGAGGGCTGCGACGAGGGCGGTGATGCCGCCGACCCAGGCGATGACGTGGCTGGAGTAGAGACTGGCAAGAAACTCATGCGGAAGATCCAGCGAGAGTTGCACGCGGAAGAGCATGTAAACGCCGGCGGCGACCATGGTCGCGGCGTGAATGAGCGCGGAGACCGGAGTCGGGCCTTCCATCGCGTCGGGTAGCCACACGTGGAGCGGAAGTTGGGCCGACTTTCCAACCGCACCGCAGAAGATGCAGAGCAGAGCTATCGAAAGGATGTTGGAGTAATTGCTGGGGTCTACTGTTGCCTGGGTTGTCGGTGTGCCGAATGTTGCGATACCTGCGGCCATTCCATCGAATGACAGCGCCCCGGTGATGCCCCACAGCATGAGGATGCCGACCATGAAGCCGAAGTCGCCGATGCGATTGCAGAGGAAGGCTTTCTTGGCGGCATCGGCGGCGGAGTTTTTCTGATACCAATGGCCGATGAGCAAATAGGAACTAAGGCCGACCAACTCCCAGAAGATGAAGGTCATGATGAAATTATCTGCCAGCACGATGCCGGTC
>JANOZJ010000191.1:0-6868 GCA_031429315.1 Akkermansiaceae bacterium | reverse complement strand
TCCCCCGGCGGGTAAAATCCGCCCCACCCCTTCCTATATGATCAAGTGGATTCTCCAAAAAATCGTCGGCAGCAAGAACCAGCGCGAAGTGCGCCGCATCCGCCCGACGGTGGCTCGCATCAATGAAATTGAAGAAGCGCTCCAGCGCGAGCCGGCTGAGAAACTCCTTGAATTCACGGCCACTTGGAAGAATCACCTCGCTCGTTATCACGCGCTAGACGCTCCAGCCAAACCGGTCGTCGAGCGCATGGATGATGCCGAACTCCGCGTCACCGCCGAGGCGCTTGATGCCCGCTTGTCCGCCCTCCGCGAGGAATTCCCGGCGCTCCCGGCCACCATCCTCGCTACTGCCACTTCGATCGAAGCCGCGAAATCCGCGTTCCATGAAATCGAAGGCGAGTTCGGAAAATCCCGCGCCAAGTATCTTGAGAAAATCCTGCCCGAGGCCTATGCCGTCGTGAAGAACGGCGCCCGCCGCCTGTGTGGCACCGAGATCATTGTCAACGAGCGCCCGCTGGCTTGGGAAATGATCCATTTCGACGTCCAGCTCGTCGGCGGCGTCGCCCTCCACCGCGGCATGATCGCGGAAATGCAAACCGGTGAAGGCAAGACCCTCGTCGCCACCCTGCCGGTCTATCTGAACGCGCTAACAGGCCTCGGCGTCCACGTCGTCACCGTCAACGACTACCTCGCCAAACGCGACTCGGAGTGGATGGGCTCGTTGTTCCGCTTCCTCGGTCTAACGGTCGGCACCATCCAAAACCAGATGCCGCCGTGGGAACGCCGCGCCGAATACGCCTGCGACATCACCTACGGCACCAACGCCGAGTTCGGCTTCGACTACCTCCGCGACAACGGCATGGCCTCGACCAAGGACGAGCAAGTCCAGCGCGGCCACTACCTCGCGATCATCGACGAAGTGGACTCCATCCTCATTGACGAGGCGCGCACGCCGTTGATCATCTCCGGCCCGTCCACCCAGTCGTCGCATCAGTTCGACAAATACAAGCCGCTCGTCGAGCAGCTCGTTAGAAAGCAAACCGAGCTGTGCAACAACCTCGCCGCCGAAGCCAAGCAGTTGCTGGATGCTGGCGACGCCGTCAGCGCCGGCTGCGGCCTCTACAAGCTCAAGCTCGGCCAGCCGCGCAACCGCCAGCTCATGCGCTTCATGGAAGAGCCGGAAATGCGCAAGCTGCTCGAAAAGGCCGAACTCTCGTTCCACCAGGACGCACAGAAAAAGGAACTCTTCGAACTCAAGGAAGAACTCTATTTCATCATCGACGAAAAGGGCCACGACTCCGACCTCATGGAAATGGGCCGCGAGTTCCTCTCCCCCGGAGATCCGGAATCCTTCACCCTGCCCGACCTCGGCACGCTCTATGCAGACATCGACACCGACCGCTCCCTAACCGACGAACAGAAGCTCGCCGCCAAGGACTCGCTCCAGGTCCGCATGGACTTGCAGGCCGAGAAGATTCATAACATTTCCCAGCTTCTCAAAGCCTATTGCGTCTTCGAAAAAGACGTCCAGTACGTGGTCAAGGACGACAAGGTAATCATTGTCGATGAAAACACCGGCCGCGAAATGCCGGGCCGGCGTTGGTCCGACGGACTCCATCAGGCGGTCGAAGCCAAAGAAGGCGTGTCCATCGAAAAGGAAACCCAGACCTTCGCCACCATCACCATTCAGAACTATTTCCGACTCTACCAAAAACTCGCGGGCATGACCGGCACCGCCGAAACGGAGGCCGCCGAGTTCCACGACATCTATCGGCTCGACGTGTTGCCGATCCCGACCAACACGGCTAACATCCGGGTTGACGAGAACGACCAGGTCTTCAAAACCCGCCGCGAAAAGTTCAACGCCGTCATCGCGAAAATCGAGGAAGCCCATGCCAAGGGCCAGCCGGTGCTGTGCGGCACCGCCTCCGTCGAGGCCTCGGAAACGCTCGCCCGCATGCTCAAGCGCGCTAAAATCCCACACTCGGTCCTCAACGCGAAATTCCACCAACAGGAAGCGGAAATCATTTCCCGCGCCGGTCACCTCGGGGCAGTCACGGTCTCTACTAACATGGCCGGACGTGGCACCGACATCAAGCTGGCCGCCGGAGTTCCCGAGGCCGGCGGACTGTTCGTCATCGGCACCGAGCGCCACCAGTCGCGCCGGATCGACCGCCAGCTCCGCGGCCGTTGCTCGCGCCAGGGCGACCCCGGCCGCTCGCAGTTCTTCATTTCCTTCGAAGACGACCTCATGCGCAATTTCGCCGCCGCGGACCGCATGACCCAGATGATGGAACGCTTCGGCATGAAGGAAGGCGAAGCGCTCGAACACTCGTGGCTCAACCGCTCGGTCGAGACCGCCCAGAAGCGCGTCGAGCAGCGCGACTACACCGGCCGCAAGCGCGTGCTCGATTTCGACGACGTGATGAACATGCAGCGCGAGGTCGTTTATGGCTACCGCAACGAAGTGCTAACGACCGAAGTCCCGCGCGACCTCGTTAATGAAATCATCGACGAAACCATCCCCGCCAAGGTCCACGAGTACCTTGCGGATCGCGACGACAAGCAGCCGGACTACAACGAGCTGCTGCATTGGGTGAACGCGACTCTCCCTGTTAGCGTGACCGCCGACGATTTTCTCCACAGCCAGAACGAGGAAGCCATATCCGCGATGCTTGTGGACAAGGTCAAGGAAGCCTACGGCGCCCGTGTCGGCGACCTGCCGATGGAAGTGCTCGACCAGGAAGAACGCCGGATGGTGCTCGTCGCCATCGACAAGCAATGGCAGGCGCATCTCTACAATATGGACGCTCTCCGCGAAGGCGTCGGCCTGCGTGCCCAGGGCCAGAAGGACCCACTCATCGAGTATAAAAACGAGGCCTACAATCTGTTCGTCACCTTGATGGATTCGATCAAACAAGAGGCGCTCCAAAACCTCTTCCGCTCCGCCGCGAATCTCGAAGCATTCCTCCAACAACTCCACAACGCGCCGCAACAACTCCACGGTGGCGAAGCCGCGCTCACCCAGGACAACGTCGCCATTTCCGGCAGCTCCGCGAATCTCGATCCTTCGTCGATGCCTTCACCCGAAGGCACGACCCTCAAGCTCAATCTCCCGAAACGGAAGCCCAGCTTCTCGATCGAGACCACCGGTCGCAACGCCACCTGCCCCTGCGGTTCCGGCAAGAAATTCAAGCAATGCTGCGGCAAAGAGGCGTGAGGTGATTTTACCTTAAAATAAAGAACAGGTAGAAATGCCCATATCACATTTCACGCGTCTTCTTCGAGCGCTTTGGGAAGCTTGTCCACCTCTTCGAGGAGGTTGACGATTTCCACGCCGCGGACGGCGGAGGCGTCGTGCATGAATCGCAGGACGGGGGTGGACTTGAGGACCACCCGCTTCATGACCTTGGATTGAATGGAGCCGTGGTCTTTGTTCAACTTCACGATCACCGAGTTCGCCTCGCCGCCTAACACGCCGATCCATACTTTGCCTTCCTTGAGATCCTGGGTCACCTCGACCTCGCTAACAGTCACCAGCCGGTTGTGCCATTCGTAGTCTTTCTGAATGACGTTGCCGATTTCACGGCGGAGAAGTTCGTTGACTCGATGGAGACGGCGGGACATGGGTGGATAGATTCAAGACTGAAGACCCAAGACTCAAGAAAAGAAGAAGAGTATGATAGTCTTGCGTCTTGTGTCTTGAAGTCTTGCGTCTTTTAGAGCGTTTGCGCGTATTTCTCGAGTTTGTAGCATTCGATGATGTCGCCCTCTTCGTATTCGTTGAACTCGCCGAGGCGGATGCCGCATTCGAAGTTGGTGCGGACCTCCTCGACCTCGTCCTTGAAGCGGCGGAGTGTGGACATCCGGCCGTCGAAAACCTGGACGCCACCTCGAACGACCCGGGCGTGGGCCTTGCGGTGGATGCGGCCGTCGGTGACGAACGAGCCGGCGACGCGACCGCGGTTGAGTTTGAAGATCTGGCGGACTTCGGCGTGGCCGATGACGGTCTCGCGGGTGAGCGGCTCTAGCAGGCCTAGCATCGCTTCACGGACCTGGTCGATGAGTTCGTAAACGACCGAGTAAAGTTTGATATCGACCTCGGCGGCCTTGGCGGATTTCACGGCCTTGGCTTCGACCTTGACGTTGAAGCCGAGGATGATCGCGTCGGTGGAGGCGGCGTAGGAAATGTCCGACTCGGTGATCGGGCCGGCGGCGGCGGTGATGAACGATGCCTCGACCTTGTCGGACTTGATGTCGAGCACGGCCTTTCTGATAGCCTCGACGGAACCCTGCACGTCGCACTTGAGGATGAGCTTGAGCTGGGCCTTGCCGCCGCCGTCGCGGACCATCGAATAGAGGTCCTCCATCCGATTGCGGTGCTGGGGCTTGAGCCGGACGAGCCGTTGGGCTTCCTGGCGCTCGCTGGCCAGGGACTTCGCCTCGCGTTCGGTCTTCATCTCGGTGAGATGATCGCCGACGTTAGGAAGTTCTTCGAATCCGATCACCTCCACCGGCATTCCGGGGTGGGCGGTCTTCACCGCCACGCCGCGGTCGTTGATTAGCGATCTAACTTTTCCGGCGAAGGGGCCGCAGATGAACGGGGTGCCGACCTTGAGCGTGCCGGACTCGATGATGACTGTGGCGGTGGTGCCGCGGCCGGGAACCACGCGGGCCTCGATAACGGCGGCACGAGCGGTGGATTTCGGGTTCGCCTTGAGTTCGAGCACTTCGGCTTGCAGGGCCATCAGGTCCAACAGGTTGTCCATACCCTTGCCCGTTAGAGCAGAAACTTCGGCGAATTCGGTGTCGCCGCCAAAGTCGGTGGTTTGCAGGCCGTGTTCGGCGAGCTGCGATTTCACGCGGTCCACGTTGGCGGACGGCAGGTCGCACTTGTTGATCGCGACGATGATGGTCTTCTTGGCCTTCTTGGCGTGTTTGATCGCTTCGATCGTCTGCGGCATGATGCCGTCATTGGCCGCGACGACGAGCACAACGATGTCCGTGATGTCCGCACCGCGGGCGCGCATGTCGGAGAAAATGGCGTGGCCGGGAGTGTCGAGGAAGGTGATTTCCAGATCGTTGTGGATCACCTGATAGGCACCGATGTGCTGGGTGATGCCACCTGCCTCGCCGGCCGTGATCTTGGTCTTGCGGAGGTAGTCTAGCAGCGAGGTTTTGCCGTGATCGACGTGGCCCATGATCGTGATGATCGGCGGACGGTATTTCAGCAAATCCAACGGCTCTTCGACGACGATTTCCGGCTCCTTGATGACGACGACTTCCTTGTGGACGCCCTTGTCCTTGTCGCGCTTCTCGCGTTCGAAAACGAAGCCATGGATCTCACAGATTTTGGCGGCGATCTCGGGCTCTAACGGTTGGTTGGGAGCGGGAAAGACGCCGATCTTGATCAGGTCCGCCATGATGTTGAACGGCTTCAACCCCAAGCGGGCGGCGAGGGCGGGAATGAGAATCGGCGGCTTGATGACGATCAGCTTCGGATCATCGGGAATTTCCTCTTCGACGTCCGCTTGAACCGTGACAGGTGGCGCGGCAACCGGAGTCGGAGCCGCAGCCACTTCCGCCTCCTTGGCTGCCGAGTCGTCCTCTTGGTCAAGCAACTTGGAAATGGTGCCGATCACCGCTTTGCCAGTGCGCGTGGTCTTGCGGACTTTCGGCTTTTTTTCCTCAGCGAAAAGATCGAGCGCGTTGGCCTTTTGCTCATCGAGGACACTCGGGGCCGGCGGAATGACTTCGGCCTCCTTGCGCTGGCGCTCGCGACGTGAAGGTTTCGCGGTCGTATCGAGAAGATCGAGAACCTTGGCTTTCTTGGGAGGGCTGTCGCTATTTTCGGGCATCCGGCTTGTCGGCAGAGATTGAGAGAGTGATGGAGTTGGAATAATGATGGGAGTTGGGAAATCAGTCGTTAGAGGCGGCGGCGGCGGAACCGCTAACGATGCCGTGGGCGCGGACGAGGATCGCTTCGGCGGCTTCCTCGGTGATCTCAAGAGCGGCGGCGATGTAGTCGGCCGGCATGTCGATCACGAGCTCGGGGTTAAAACCACCCGCAAGTGTTAGCTTGTTAGCCAGCTCATCGGTGATGCCGAGTTGTTCACCGAGAGTGTGGGCGGCACCACCGATTTTTTCCTTGAATTGCTCTTCCTTCGACTCGTCGCGGCGGACCTGGACGTCCCAGCCCATCAAGCGTGACGACAGGCGGGCGTTCTGGCCCTTGCGGCCGATCGCCTTGCTGAGGTCGATCTCATCGACGGTGACGTGGACGGTATGGGACTCCTCATCGACGGTGATCGAGCGGAGTTCGGCAGGCTTGAGGGCTTCGCGGACAAACTCCTTGGGATCCTCGCTCCAACGGATAATATCCACTTTCTCGTTGTTGAGTTCGCGAACGATGTTCTTCACTCGGGCACCGCGCATGCCGACGCAGGCACCGACGGGATCGACCTTCGGGTCGCTGCTCCAGACGGCGACTTTCGTGCGGAAGCCGGCTTCGCGGGCGATGCCGCGGATTTCCACGGTGTGGTCGGAAATTTCATTCACCTCGGCTTCGAACAAGCGGCGGACGAAGTTCGGATGGCTGCGGGAAAGGATGATTTCCGGTCCACGGCCTTCATTTTCCACGGCCAGCACGTAGGCCCGGATGCGGTCGCCGATGTTGTAATCCTCGCCCTGGACCCGCTCCCTGTTAGGCATGATGCCCTCGAATTTCCCGAGGTCGATCATCACGTCGTTGCGCTCGAAGCGGCGGACGGTGCCGGAAACCACGTCGCCGGCGCGATCCTTGAATTCCTCGTAAATCATTTCCTTCTCCGCCTGGCGGAGGCGCTGCATCATCGTCTGCTTGGCGGTC
>JANOZJ010000190.1:0-11407 GCA_031429315.1 Akkermansiaceae bacterium | reverse complement strand
CTAACCACCACAGATCTGGCCGTCGCGACCATCGCCGAGCGTTGCGGCTATCAGAGCAACGAACGCCTGACGGTGAATTTCCGCGCGTCGGTCGGTGTGCCGCCGGCCAGCTACCGCCGCAACTCGCGCGAGAAGCCGGTTTGAATGACTCATGGGCAGGCGGCAGGACAGTTGGCACGGCGGGTGCTGGATTTGCGTTTGTCGCAAGACAAAGCGGCTCGACGGAAATGCCAGCGGGTTATTGGGTTTTCCCGGGAGGATGATCCGTCGGGCCGCTTCCACATTTTGTTAGCGCCGGCGGGCCGATCGGCGAAAGGGCGGGGTCCGACGGCGACCGGTTACAATTTCTGGCACATTTTCTGTTTTCGCATTGCATCACCCCGTTTCGTTTGCATCCTCCCGCCGTCCGGAAGCTCCTTGGGTTATTTCGGAAACTGCTTGTGAAAAATTTCACAAGCTCCATTCTCCGAGCACTGCAACGCCCTACTCATGGCAAATATTTTCCCTCGCTGGTCCAATTTACTGCCTCTCAAAATCGCTCTCTGCGCCGGGACCGCAGCGGCTGGCGTGGCCCTCGCATTTGCCTACTACGCCACGCCCAAGGCGCAGAATGTCGGCTACAAACCCTCGCAGCCGATCCCGTTTTCCCACAAGATCCACGTCGATCAAATCGGCCTGGATTGCCGTTACTGCCACTCGTTTGTCGATGTCGCGGGCCACTCGAACGTGCCGACCGGCAGCACCTGTTGGAACTGCCACCAGCACGTCCAGCGTGACAGCCCGAAACTCGCGCCACTGCACAAGTCGATGAATCCCGCGTTTGCCGGCTACGACGGCAAGCCGATCGAATGGGTGCGCGTCCACAAGGCACCCGATTACGTCTATTTCAACCACTCCGCGCACGTCAACCGGGGGATTTCCTGCCAGAGCTGCCACGGCAACGTCAACAAGATGGAGGTCGTCTATCAGGCGCAGCCGCACTCGATGGGCTGGTGCCTCGATTGCCACCGCGCGCCGGAGCTGAACCTCCGCCCGCTCGAAGAGGTCTATAACTTCAGCTACAACGCGGAAACCTACATTTCCAACAACCCGCAGCTCGGCGTGAAGACGACCGCAGAGCTCGGCCTCAAGTTGAAAGAGGAGTTCATGGTCAAGCCCAAGATCACCTGCGCCACTTGCCACCATTGACCCTCCCGCCCGTTTTTCCCATTTCCACAATTTCCGCAACCTAACATGAGCAAGCGCGTTTGGCATCACCCCGAAGTTCCCGCCGGCGAAACCACCGTCGCCTGGCGCAGTGTGGGGCAGCTCGAAGACACGGCCGATTTCCGGCAATGGCTGGATCGTGAATTCCCGCGCGGAGCCGCCGAGCTGGCCAGTCCCGAGGCGGATGAAACATCGCGCCGCTCGTTTTTGAAACTGATGGGCGCCTCGACCGCGCTCGCCGGCTTCGGAATGGCCGCTTGCCGCCGCCCGGAAGCTTACATCGTGCCTTACACCAAGGCTCCCGAGTGGGTGATCCCGGGAAATGCGACCTACTACGCGTCCGCCATGCCGCGGGCCAGCGGCGCGACCCCGCTGGTGGTGACCACCTTCGAAGGCCGCCCGACCAAGCTCGCTCCTAACAAACTCCATCCGGACGCCGAAGGCACTGACGCGTTCGCCCAGGCATCGGTCCTGGATCTCTATTCTCCATCCCGTTCGCGGGCCATCCTCAAGGCCGGCAAATCCGCGCCGCGCGCTGATTTTGAAAAAGTCGTGGCCACCCTAGCCACCGACACGTCCGCGAAAATCGGCTTCGTCTTCGGGGCCGATGACAGCCCGACCCGCGTCCGCCTGACCAAGGAACTCGCCGCGAAATTCTCCTCCGCGAAATTCTATCAATACGAAGCGCTCACCGGCGATGCTTCTAACACAGCGTTGGGCGATGGAGTCCGTTTGGTGGCCGATTTCGCCAAGGCCGACCGGATCGTTTCGCTCGACTGCGATTTCGCGGGCACCGATTCGCAAGGTCCGGTGACGCCGTTTTTCGAACGCCGCAAACCGGAAGGCAAAGCGTATGAAGCCAAGCCCGACGCATCGTCGATGAACCGCCTCTACGCCGTGGAAGCCGCGTTCACCCTGACCGGCGGCATGGCGGATCACCGCTTGCGCGTCTCTCCCAGCCAGGTGAATGTGGTGGCCGCCCAAATCGCCCGCAGTCTCGGCGTGAAAGCCGCAGTCGCCGCCATCGTTCCCGTCCTCGCCGATCCCAAGCACGTCGAGTGGGTCAACGGCCTGGTCGAAGACCTCAAGGCCAACGCCGGCAAGTCCCTCGTTCTAGCAGGTTCGCGCCAGTCGCTTTCCGTGCATATCCTCGCCCATGCGATCAACGTCGCGCTCGGCAACATCGGCGAAGGCAAGCCACTCGTCGCGGTCCAGACCGAGACCAAGGGACTTGGAAATCTAACCGCGCTCAAGGCCGACATCGACTCCAGCGCGGTCGAAACGCTGGTCCTGCTTACTCCCGCGAATCCGCTTTACGACGCTCCGGCCGACCTCGATTTCGTCGCCAGTTTTGCCAAGCTGAAGACCAGCATCCATCTCGGTGCCCGCACCGATGCGACGGCCCATGCCGCGACCTGGCATCTGCCAGCCGCCCATTATCTCGAGTCCTGGTCGGACGCCCGCACCGCGCGCGGCACCCTCACCGTGGTGCAGCCGATGATCCTGCCGCTCTATCAGGACTGCGTTTCCGAACTCGAACTGCTGCTCGCGCTGCTATCAGCCGATGGCAAGCTGCTCAACGGCGAAGGCGAAATGGGTGCCGCTTCCCCCGCCTACACTGCGGTCCGCGCCACCTTCGCCACGCTCGGCGGGGAAGGCGACGCCGCTTGGAAAACGCTCTTGCGCGATGGTTTTCTCGCCGGCTCAGCCTATCCGGTTGTTAGCCCGGTTTCGCGGGAAGATATGGCCGTGCCACTGGTCGCCGCGGCACCGACCAAGGATTCGCTCGAAGTGATTTTCGCCACCGACTCGTCGATCTTCGACGGTCGCTGGATCGACAACGGCTGGCTGCAGGAAGCGCCCGATCCGATTTCCAAACTCGCTTGGGACAACGCCGCGCTGGTCGCGCCGAAGACCGCCAAGGAACTCGGGATTTACGATCAGATCATCCAGCTCGAAACATCGACCGCGTCGCGCTCGCCGGACGACGAAGGGGAAAACCGCAAGTCGCCGATGATCAAGGTCGAGGTCAACGGCCAGTCGTTGGAAATTCCGGTCCTAGTTTCCTTCGGCCAGGCCGAAAACACGATCATCATTCCGCTTGGTTACGGCCAGGGATTCGACAAATACGATGAACTCAAGCGTGGTCCGAAAAACGCCTCCCACGTCGGCCTCGTCGGCATCAATCGCGGCTTCAACGCCTATCCGCTTCGCACCGCTGCGACTGCCTATTTCGCCACCGGCGCCAAGGTCACCCCGACCGGCAACCGCTACCCGGTGGCGCTCACCCAAGAACACAGCGCGATGTATGGCCGGGCCCTTGCCCGCGAGGTTTCGACGCTTGAGGACGAGGAAAAAGGCTCGTTCGCAGCCCAGCTCGCGAATGTCCCGAAGCAAGGCAACGACGCCCACGCGCCGCCGAATGTTTCGCTCTACATCCCGCAAACTTCCGCCACTTTCCATGGCAAGGATGGCAAGCCGCAGACTTTCCTCAGCGACACACTCCACCAGTGGGGAATGTCGATTGATCTATCATCCTGCATGGGTTGCAATGCATGTCTTGTAGCCTGCCAGTCGGAGAATAACATTCCAATCGTCGGCAAGAAGCAGGTCGCTATGGGTCGCGAGATGCACTGGATCCGCATGGACCGTTATTTCGCCGCACAAAAGGACAACACCTTCGACGAAGATAACCCCGCGCTCGTGCCGCAACCCGTCGCCTGCGTCCATTGCGAGTCCGCGCCTTGCGAAACCGTTTGCCCGGTCAACGCCACCATCCACACCGAGGACGGCCTCAACGCGATGGCATACAACCGCTGCATCGGCACTCGTTACTGTGCTAACAACTGCCCGTACAAGGCCCGCCGGTTCAACTATTTCGACTATAACAAGCGCAACCCGCTCATCGCCCACAACCTCTACAAAGGTCCGTTCGGCGAAAAGCAGGTTGGCGAGGCCGCCCACCTCCAGAAGAACCCGAACGTCACCGTCCGCATGCGCGGTGTCATGGAAAAATGCACCTACTGCGTGCAGCGTCTCAAGGACGCCGTCATCCGCCAGAAGCGCGGCCAGAAGCAGGAAGCGCTCGTCGCCGGCAAGCCTTCGACCGAAATGCAGGTGACCACCAACACCCTCCGGATTCCGGTGGACTCGGTGAAAACCGCCTGTCAGGACGCATGTCCCGCCAATGCCATCACCTTCGGCAACCTGTTGGACGAAGGAAAGTCCGCAGTGTATCGCAGCAAGCACATCGAGCGCAATTACGATCTCCTCAACTACATCGGCACCCTTCCGCGCACCAGTTACCTGGCCCGCGTCAAGAACCCGAATCCGAAAATGCCGGACGCCAAGTTCATCGGCAAAGCGACCGTCCACATGGTCTGATCGAGACACAAGACTTCAAGATACAAGACTCAAGATAAGATGAAGAGAACACGTTCAGTGACGAATCAGCAAACAAGGCAGCAAGGGGATTTCCCACTCTTGAGTCTTCAAGTCTTGCGTCTTGCGTCTTCATCTAACCTTCCTATTTAACCATGGCATCCACCATTCATACCGCACCTGAGACCCACACCGGGGTCAAGATCCCGGTGCTCAAGCGCGAAAAGCTCATCCTCAGCGGACGTTCCTATCACTGGATCACCGAGCGCATCTGCGGCGTTGTGGAAAACAAACAGCCGTTCCTCTGGTGGCTGTTGTTCATCCCGTCCGCACTCATCGCCCTGATCGGCGTCGGCGGTGGTTTGACCTATCTCGTCTCCACCGGCGTCGGTGTTTGGGGAATGTCCAACCGGGTGTTCTGGGGCTTTGATATCACCAACTTCGTGTTCTGGATCGGTATCGGTCACGCCGGCACGCTGATCTCTGCGGTGTTGTTCCTAACCAGGCAGAACTGGCGGACATCCATCAACCGCGCGGCGGAAGCGATGACCATCTTCGCGGTGATTTGCGCCGGCATTTTCCCCGCCTTCCACGTCGGCCGCGTGTGGTTCGCCTGGTTCCTCGCGCCAGTTCCCAACGCCAATGCGATCTGGCAGAACTTCAAGTCGCCGCTGCTGTGGGACGTGTTCGCGGTTTCCACCTATTTCACTATCTCGCTGATCTTCTGGTATCTCGGCATGGTTCCCGATCTCGCGACCATCCGCGACCGCTGCAAGCCCGGCATCCGCAAGATCCTTTATGGCATCTTCTCGCTCGGCTGGCGCGGCGGCAACCGCCAGTGGAGTCATTATGAAATGGCATATCTCCTTCTCGCGGCTTTGTCCACGCCGCTGGTGCTATCCGTCCACTCGGTCGTTTCGTTCGACTTCGCGACCTCGGTCGTCCCCGGTTGGCACACCACCATCTTCCCGCCCTACTTCGTCGCCGGTGCCATCTTCGGTGGTTTCGCGATGGTGCTCACCATCATGGTTCCCGCCCGCTTCATCTACGGCTTGCAGGATCTCATTACCATGAAGCACATCGACAATATGGCCAAGATCATCCTGCTAACAGGCACAATCGTCGGTTACGCCTATCTGATGGAACTCTTCGTCGCCTTCTACTCCGGTGCGATCTATGAAATGGACGCCTTCAAGTTCCGGATCGCCGGTCCCCACTGGTGGGCCTACGCGGCGATGATGACCTGCAACGTGCTTTCCCCGCAGGTGTTTTGGTTCAAGGCCTGCCGCGAGAATCTCTGGGTCATCATGATTGTCGCGATGTTCGTCAACGTCGGCATGTGGTTTGAGCGCTTTGTCATCATCTGCACCACGCTCGAGCGCATGTGGCTGCCGGGTGACTGGAAGACATACTCCCCGAGCGGCGTGGAAATCATGACCTTTATCGGCACCATCGGCCTGTTCCTCGCATTGTTCCTGATGTTCCTCCGCTTCCTGCCCTGCATCAACATCGCCGAAGTGAAATGGACCCTGCTGGAGTCCGATCCGCATCATGACGACTACGAGGAGCATCCGGACCACGGCGTCGTTGTCGAGGCCGCCTATCAGAAGGAACTCGCCCAGGGCAAAATCTGAAATCTCAAATCTCAAATCTCAAATTCAACAAGTGAGCACCACCCGCAAACGCGTTTATGGCTATCTGGCCGAGTTCAAGAGCGCATCCGCCCTCTACAAGGGAGCGGAGAAAATCCGCGACGCCGGCTTCAGGAAATGGGATTGCTACTCGCCCTATCCGATCCACGGCCTCGACGCCGCGATGGGCATGAAGCGCTCGATCCTGCCATGGTTCGTGTTCTTCGGCGGCATCACCGGCACCTGCACCGCCTTCGCCCTGGCCTACACCACCCAGGTCGTGATCTATCCGACCGTGGTGCAGTCGAAGCCGGCCAACATCTTCACGGTGCCGGCGTTTTTCCCGATCATGTTCGAGCTGACGATTCTGTTCTCCGGCTTCACGGTCCTGTTCGGACTGCTCGCCTTGATCCAACTGCCGCGACTGAACCACCCGTTGTTTGCGAGCCGCCAGTTCCACCGCGCCACCGACGATGGGTTCTTCATCGCCATCGAGGCCCGCGACCCGAAATTCAGCCCTAACGGCACCCGCGACCTGCTTGCCGACATCGGCGGGGCCAACATCGAACTCGTCGAGGAAGAAGACGCCTGAGGCGATTTCGAATCTTTAATCTCAAATCTCAAATTTCTCCAACCAGATGCGTTACTTCTTCCTTGCTTACGCGCTCATCGCGTTGCTCGTCGTCGGGATCTTCGGAGTCCGCGGCCAGCATTTCGCCAAGCCGCCGATCCGGATTTTCCCGGACATGGACGACCAGGATAAAATCCGCGCGCAGAAGCCGGACGGGTTTTTCGCCGATGGCCATGGTGCCCGGCTTCCTGTCGGCCAGACCCAGCCGCGTGGCTTCAACGAGGCCGGCGCGCAAGTGATCGGTGGCATTCCAGAGTATGAATTCGGCGGTCAGACCGGCTATCTCTACACCGGCCACGTCGGTGACTATTTCGGCTCGGGAATGCCCGAGGAGTTGAAGCTCACCGAGGAAACCGCATCCGCCCTGATCCATCGTGGCAAGGAGCGCTATGGAATCTACTGTGCGGTCTGTCATGGCGCTTCCGGCGACGGCCAGGGAGTCACCGGCCAGTATGGCGTCCCCGCCATCGCGAATTTCCACCTCGATAACTTCAAATCTGCGACCTATCCAGACGGCCGGATGTTCGAGACCATCACCAACGGTAAGGGCATGATGGGGGCATACGGCCATAACATTCCGGTCAATGACCGTTGGGCGATCATCGCCTACGTCCGCACGCTGCAAACCGCCAAAGCGGCTGCCACCAAGGCCCCATAACTCTTTCCTGATTCACGAAATGGCCCACCACCACGTCACCTCCGCAGACATCGCGATCAACGGCGATCACCTCGACACCTCCAAGGTTTCGAAAGTGAAAAGCATTGCCTTGGGCGTGGCCGTCGTTGGCTCCGTCATCAGCCTGTATCTATTGTTCTTCAGCTCGAAATGGGTGCAGGGAACTTACGCTTACTCCTGGCTGTTCGCCTTTTACTTTTACCTCACCCTCTCGATCGGCGGAGTGTTCTGGGTCTTGCTCCACAACGTTTCCAATGCGAGTTGGGGCACCTCGGTGCGGCGGGTGTTCGAGAACATCGGCTCGACGTTCCCGTGGATGTTCTTGTTCTGTATTCCGCTGTTGACGCCCCACGTCCAGCATTACCTCTACGAGTGGATGAACATTCATCGTGCTGCACTAGGCGATGTGAAGCAATATCTCGAGAACCACGACCAATTGCTCTATAACAAGTATTGGTTCATGAACCGGACGTTCTGGTACGGGCGGATGGCCTTCTACGCCATTGTCTTCAGTGCCGTCATCATCGGCCTGCGGAAACTCTCGACCGACCAGGACACCGACCCGAATCCCGGAACGTGGCGCCTGCTCAAGGCCCGCTATCATTCTAACTATCCGTTGATCATTTTCGCGCTGACCATCACCTTCACCGGCTTCGACCTCGCGATGGGGCTCGACTACACCTGGTTCTCGACGATGTGGGGTGTCTATCTGTTTGCCGGTGCCGCGCTCAACTCGATGGCGGTCGGCGTGATCGTCTGCACCTGGCTGAAAAGCATGGGCCATCTCAAGCATGTCACCGGGCCGGAGCATTTCCACGTCATGGGCAAGCTGATGTTCGCCTTCACCACCTTCTGGGCCTACATCACCTTCTCCCAGTTCTTCCTGATCTGGTATGCGAACATCACCGAGGAAACCAAGTATTACCTGATCCGCAACACCGGCAACTGGAACATCGCGATGATCGCCTTGGTCTTCGGTCACTTTGTGATCCCCTTCGTCGTCCTGCTTCAGGCATGGCTGAAGAAGAACCCCAAGTTGCTATCGATCGTCGCGGTTTACACCTTGTGCATGCACGCGCTCGATCACTATCTGATCATCATCCCCGAGCGGGGCGTTTCCCTGGGCAATATCAATCCTGCGGTCTTTGGTCCCATCCAGCCATCGATTCCCGGCGCCTTCTGGGGAGACATCTTCGCCTTCATCACCCTCGGTGCGGCGTTCGTTTTCCTGCTACTCCGCGCCCTCGGCCAGCACTCGCTCTATCCGAACCGCGATCCCCGCATCCTCGAATCCGCGAACGCTTCCAACTGATTTTCATTTCCTCACATGGACCTATCCCGCGACAATCCGATCATCCGTTTCACCACATTCTGGTGGGCGCTCGGCACCTTTTTCATCTTCGCCGCGCTGCTCGCGGTGATCTGGTTTTTCACTCGCACCGAGCCGACGACGCTTGAGGATGCGGCGGCGAAACCGCGCTACGTCATCAAGGCGAAAATCGATGCGGCGCAAGCTGCCGTGATTTCCCCTGAAGCCATCGAAGCCGCAATGGTCAGCGTGGGCAAACAACTCGCCGCCTCCAAGCCGGTGGCCATGGAGGTGCCCGCGCAAATCGTTCCGGGTTCCGAAACCGCCGGGAAACTTGCCGCGGCTCCCGCAGTGGACACCACGGCGATCGATGCTCCTGCCGTTGCCGACGCGCCGATAGATCCGGCGGTGATGGAAGTGGGCAAGGCTGCCTTCCTGATCTGCGGTGCCTGCCACGGTCAGAATGGCGAAGGTACTCCGAATGGCGCAGGTGGTCTGATCGCTCCGCCGCTGGCCGGCTCCGAGTGGGTCAGGGGGCCGGTTTCCAATCTCATCCGCATTCAACTGCGCGGCTTGGTCGGTCCGATCAGCATCGCCGGAAAAGAATATAACATGCCCGGTGGCATGGCCCCGCTCAACCTCCAGACCGACGATCAAATTGCCGGCGTGCTGACCTACATTCGCAACAGTTTTGGCAACAAGGCATCCGCCGTGAAGCCCGAGCAAATCGCCGCGCTCCGCAGCGAGGTGGGTAAGCCGCAGGTCACTGCTGCGGAACTCACCAAAC
The DNA here is from genome assembly GCA_031429315.1 of Akkermansiaceae bacterium. GTDB lineage: Bacteria > Verrucomicrobiota > Verrucomicrobiia > Verrucomicrobiales > Akkermansiaceae > Luteolibacter. The sequence continues at coordinate 1,786 of JANOZJ010000190.1, read as the reverse complement.
CGTAATTTCCCCACTATCTTCAATGCCGATGTCTTCAGCCAACCCAACAACAAACGAACAGGACGCCTTGCTGCGCGCGGGGATTGATCGTTCGCTGCGTCACCCGGTGATGTTTTTCATGACCAGCGGTGCCGCGTGGCTCGCGGTTTCCATCATCTTGGGAATTATCTCGTCGGCAAAGGTCCACAGCCCGGAATTCCTGGCGGGTTGCCCGTGGCTGACCTATGGCCGGGTGTTCCCCGCCCATATCAATGCCTTTGTCTATGGGTGGGGATTCCAGGCCGCGTTCGCCGTGATCATTTGGATGACCGCCCGGCTGTCCCGCAAGGAATGCACCGCGGCCGGACTCATTCTAACTGCCGGTCACGTCTGGAATCTCGGGGTGACCTTCGGGATCGTGGGAATCCTTTCGGGCAACAGCACCGGGATGCCGTGGATGGAGTTTCCCGCGTTCACCTGGCCGGTGCTGCTGTTCAGTTATTTCGCGATCGTGATCTGGTCGTTCATCCAGTTCCGCGTCCGCCCGGAAGGGCATGTCTATATCTCGCAGTGGTATCTGCTAGGCGCGATGGTTTGGTTCCCGTGGATCTTCATCACCGCCAACACGCTGCTCCACTGCTTGCCGGGCCACCCGCTGATGGCCGCCGGGATCAATGCCTGGTACAAGTCCGCGCTGATCTTTCTGTTCTTCACTCCGGTTGCGCTGGGCACCGCTTACTATCTGGCACCCAAGGTGAGCGGACGTTCGGTTCACAGCTACTCGCTGGCGAAACTCGGCTTCTGGTCGCTCGCGGTGATCGCGCCATGGGCCGGTATGCAAAAGTTGACTGGCGCGCCGATTCCTTACTTCCTGCCTTACATGGGTGCCGCAGCCACCGCGTTGCTGTTCGTGCCGGCCATCGCCGCTGCGATCAATCTGCTGCGCACGATGCTGGCTTCCCCCGAGACCATGGCTGGCAGTCCATCGTTGCGCTTCACGACCGCCGGGATCGTCGGGCTGCTGGTCCTGGGCTTTGCCGCAGTGGTGTTGAACCTCCCTGAGTCCACGCTTCCGCTCAGCCAGTTCTCGATGTCCGGCTATGGCTTTGAAATTCTCGCGCTCTATGGATTCTTCAGTTTCGTGATGTTCGGCGCGGTTTACTTCATCGTGCCGCGGGTGACCCGCCGCGAGTGGCTGTCCCGGCGGCTGATCAAGATGCACTTCTTGTTATCGGTCTATGGAGTCATTACCGTGGCCTTGGTCGCGCTCTACGGCGGACTAGAGCAAGGAAGAAGCCAGGAGGATTGGCAACATCCATGGCAAGCGGCCGCCACGGCCTATCCTTATGCGGTGGCGACGACGATCGCCTGGTGCTTCATCCTGTTTTCCAACATCTTCTTTTTCATCCACCTGACCCTGATGTGGTTGCGCCTTGGCCGGCGCAGTTCGCACCCGACCTTGCTGGTCACGGAACACGGCCACGCTACCAGCCCGCACGGCGAGGAAGGTGACATTGACAACGCCGGACCTGGACACGTGGCTGCCCACTGACACCGGATTTCAGATCTCAAATTTCAGAATTTTCCCCAATGAGTTTCCGCACATTCATTCTCGGTCTATCCGCCAGTTTTGGTATTGCTTGGCTTGCGATCATCGTCGTGCCCTTTATCAAGATGCGCAATCTCGCGCCCATCGAGTTAAACGAAGCGACCGATGGCAAGACCGGGATCTTCTTCCCCAAGCGTGCCGGCCGGGTTGCCGACGGTGCCCTGGTCTATGCGGAAAACGGCTGTTATCTGTGCCACA
>JANOZJ010000189.1:0-13225 GCA_031429315.1 Akkermansiaceae bacterium | reverse complement strand
GAGATGACCCCATTCTGACGAAAGGCGGGGGGCTGATGGCCCGCGCCACCGTGGCCCGGGATTTCTGCCCGACGCCTTGTGCCGCGATTTCGCCGCAACACCATACACCCCTTTTGGTCGCTTCTCACCCTCGCGGCCGACCCGCCCGGAGATCCCTGCTTGATTTCCGCCAAAAAATGCCTCCTATCGCCCAACGAATTCCACCATCCATGAAATCATCCCTCTGGCTTCTCCTCCTCGCAAGTTCCGCCGCCGCCGACTCGCCACCGCCGTTGCGGCCCTTGCCTCAAGCCGTGGCCGTGGCCGCCGGCTTCGAGATTCCGCCAGTCCTCTCCGCAGTGAGCCTACTTGCCCAGGAGGTGGCCGGCCCTTCCCACCGCGTGCGCGAACGGGTGCCGACGGACGGTTTCATGGCCCATTTCACCATCGACAGCGACTTCGGAACCTTCGACGCCGTCGGCGTGCGACAGGCCAGGAAACGCGTGGTCGAGATCGCGGCCATTCGCAAACTGGTGGAAACGAGCAAGGGCGACCTGTTCGCCGAAGGCCTCAAACGCTCCATCGAGCAGCCCATCGACGCAGTGAAAAACATCGTCAAGAATCCGGTGGAATCGGTCAAGGAAGCGCCCAGGACCGTGGTTCACTTTTTCGGCAAGGTCGGCTCGGCCATCGGCCGCGCGGGAGGAAAAATGAAGGACCAGGCGGACGGCGGTGGGCCGCCTCCCTCCACCGCCGAGGTCGGCAGCGGCATCGGTCACACGGCGAAGAACATCGCCGGATTCGACAAGGCGAAACTCGACACCGCCAAGCAGTTAGGCGTGGACCCCTACTCCGACAACGCGCGGCTGCAGGAGGAAATGGACAAGGTCACCTGGGCATTTTTCGCCGGCGGACTGCCGCTGCGGGTGGGGGCCGCCGTCGCCTCCGCAGGCGTGGCCGTGGTCGCCACCAACATGATCGGCATTCCGGAAGACACCTACGCGCTGACCCAAAGTGAACTCGCGCTCCGCGACGGCCGCTCGCTTGCCGCGATGGGCATCAGCGACGAGGACATCAAGACCTTCCAACTTTACGGTCCACTCAGCACCACCCGCCGCCACCTCATCGTCCTCGCGCTGGAGGCTCTGCCAAAAGCACGAGGCCGCGGCCGCATCCTCCAACAGGCCAATGCCTGCGCCACGCCCGGCGAGGTGGATTTCCTGACCGCCGCGCTGTCCATTCTAGCGGAACGCCAGCGGACGGGGGCCGCCGAATACACTGCCCTCGAAGTCGTCGGTCGCCTGCCCGGCGCGATAAATACCAAGGGCGAGCTGGAAGTGCCCGCGCCGGTCGATCACGTCACCTGGACCGAACAAGTCGCGGGATTTGCCACCCGCGACGACCTCGGTACCGCGCCCAAGGTGTTGGTCCACACCGGTCGGCTCTCCCCCGCAGCCAACGCGGGATTCCTTGCGGCAGGTTGGAAGGAAATCGCCGTCCCATGAGGGACACGTTCACGATTTCCGCACAGAAAAATTCGGATGCTGCCGCAGCACAGGAAAAGGCGGCGACAGTGAACGAGGGCGTTGCAAACAAGTTTCAACTTATGGGAGACAGGCTTAGGGCGTGGATGGGTAGCCCCCTGACAGCCTCCACCCACCGGGGTGGCGTCCGGAAAAGAATAGTTTTCCGGCCGATAGAGGCGGGGGGCCAGGGGATAGGGACCCGGCACCAAGCGATCCCGCAATCCCGATGGTTTGGGGCGGAGTCAAAAAAGCCGCCCAGCTTGCCGGGCGCGGTGTGATCAAAAAGCATTCCAATTTTATTGTTGAATCATCCAATAAGGAGGGTTAAGCACTCTTTTAGAAAGTAAATGAACGAAGACAGCCTGACCGCCGCCTTGAGCCTCCTCGACGATTTCCTGACATCCGGGAAAGCTGACCCTGTGTGGTTGGTCGTCGGCGGTGGCAGCGCCCTCCTGATCCAGCGATTGAGGGCCCGCCAAACGAAGGACGTGGACGTCATGGCGTTGCGGGAATGGGAAGGCAACGTGGTCAGCGCTTATCCCTTGCCGGATGCCGTGAAGCTGGCTGCCGGCAAGGTTGCCCAAGAGCTGCGCCTTGATCCGGATTGGCTCAATGGGGCTGCCTCCCTTCATTCGTTCGATCACGCCAGCCTTCCCGCTTGGTTTTGGCAGGATCTCGACACCCGGGAATACGGCGACAATCTCAAAATCAGCTTCGTCCGCCGGAAAGGCCTGATCCTCCTCAAGCTCTGCGCCGCCTTGGACCGAGACCAGCGGCGCGACATGGAGGACCTCGCCTCCCTGAACGCCACCGGTGCCGAACTTGAGGAACTTCTCCGCTGGGTTCTCGAAAACGTCTTCGAAACCCGGACTCATCCCAAACTCCCAACCCTGCTCCAAGAGCTAGGCCATGCCGACCTCATTCACCGATTCCAGTAACCGCCTCACCGGCCAGGTGGTCGATTTTCTCTGGCATCAATGGTCCGCCATCGGCGTCGCGGGATACGCCCGCGCTGACGACGACTGGATCATCGATCCCGAGGCCCTGTTGCTCGCCACAACCCGCTTTGGCCGCCACGACTCGCGCCTGATGGATGAGTCCATCGACTGGCTGGTGAAATTCGGTCGCCGCATCAACCTCCAGCGCCTCCAAAACCTCCATCGCGAGTGGCCTGGCGTGGCGGACCCGCGGGTCCTTGCCGCCATCTCCGACATCCTCGGCCAACAGGCGGTGCTGCGGAAATGGCGTGTCATCGCCGATCTCGCGCCGGAGCCATCCGCCCCGGAATCCCTCTATTTTTCCCGCGATGGAAAACCCTCCGGCCACTTCGGTCCCGTCGAGCCCTTTTTCGGGAAATACGGACTGCTGCGCGGGAAGCTGGAGCACCGTGGCATGAGTCAGCCACCTGATCCGCGCTCGCGGGGAAACCTGCTTTTCATCCTGCGTGCCCTGTTCGGCGTGAATGCCCGGGCGGAAGTCATGGCCTGGCTGCTCAGCCACGATGCCGGCCATCCCGCCGCCATCGCCCGCTCCACCGGCTACTTTTCCAAATCCATCCAGCAAACGCTCAATGAAATGGAGGAATCCGGCCAAGTCATCTCCGTCCGCCAAGGCCGCGAGAAGTTGTTCCGCGTCCGCGCCCAAGACTGGCGATTCCTAGCTCCCGTCACGGCCAGCGGCGGGGATTCGAAACCCTTTCCCCGCTGGATCGATTGGATGCCGTTGTTCGCCGCCATCACCCGCTTCGCCGAGGCCCTAGCTGTCCCCGGGATCGACGAAAAATCCGAACACTTCCAAGCCATCAAGCTCCGCGAGGCGCTCGATGAGGCGATGCCCGCGCTGGTCCGTGCCGGCATCTCCCACGAACTCCAAACCACCCGCGACTTCCGCGGCGGCGATCTCATCCAATCCCTCCTCGCAGACATCGATTCCCTCCTCGGCTAGCGCATTCGCCCACTTGACCAGTGTCGTGTCCGTCAACTCATTCAGTTTCGGATTCCCAAGATCATTGCAAATTTGAGGTCTTGGTGACCACTCTCAACTGCTTGGTTTCGAGCTGTTTATGAGTGGTACACCCGGAGGAACTCGAATCCCCAACCTTCTGATTCGTAGTCAGACGCTCTATCCAATTGAGCTACGGGTGCCTTGCGACAGGCGCGGGGCAGAAAGAAGCCGATTATTCCGTCACCTGTCAAGAGATTCAGCGGGAAAATTAGCCCAGTTTCTTACAGGAGTGCTGGTAGCCTTGTCACAACTGCGAATGGTCCCCAAACCAGCATCTCGATGCTCGTGATGATCTCGACAAGCTCGACTACATCCGCGCCAACGATCGACTGAAGGATCAATATGCGGTGCGATCCCTGACGCCAAACACCACGGTGCCGCCGCCGCCATTGGCCATGCAGACGGCCATTTCGACCACCAGCTTCCCCTCCGGCGTACCAGTCCAGCCGTTCGGCAGCGTCCCACTTCCGATTCAGGGCGTCTTCAAGTGCATGAAGACTCCCTGAAGGGCTGGACTACTTGCGAAGAAGACGCCTCGATCCGTCACGCTATTGCCAAGCGGGCGAATGTCTGCCAAGCCTGCGCCATGCATTTCCATCGCCATCTTCCATTCGTCGGGTGCGCACTTCTCATCGGCTCTGGCGGGTTCGCTGTCGCTGAGGATTTCTCGTTTGACACGCTCCGCAGCAAGGCCCGGAAACTGGCAGCGCTACCTTATGCGGCCCCCAAGCTGGAGCTGGCGGACTATTGGAAAAACCTGACCTACGACGGGCACCGCGACATCCGTTTCAAGATGGAGTCCGGGTTGTGGGCGGAGATGAAGGGGAATTTTTCCATCGATTTCTTCCACCCGGGCTGGACGGCGAAGAAGATGGTGACGCTCCACGAGGTCGCGGCTGGAAATGAGGCGGTGATGAAGTTTGACCAGAAACTTTTCGACTATGGAAAACAGAAATCCCCCGCCGGGACGCCGCCGCCTCCGGGCTATGCCGGTTGGCGGGCGCGCACCCGTTTGAACACGGCGGACTATATGGACGAGTTCCTCGTGTTCATGGGCGCGAGCTATTTCCGGGCGATTCCGAAGGATGCGCCTTACGGACTTTCCGCGCGCGGGCTTTCTATCAACAGCGGCTTGCCGGGCGTGCCGGAGGAGTTTCCCGATTTCTCGGAATTCTATCTGGAAAAACCGGCCAAGGATGCGAAAACGCTGAAGGCATGGGGACTCCTGAACGGCGAGAGCGTGGCGGGTGCCTATCAGTTCACGATCACTCCCGGGGTCGAGACGGTGATCGACATCGAGGCGGAAATCACGCTGCGCAAACCGATCAAACAACTCGGGCTGGCTCCGTTTTCCACGATGTATTGGTTCGGCGAAGGGACGCATCCGAAGCCCTACGACTTCCGCCCGGAGGTTCACGATAGCGATGGCTTGCTGATGGAACTCAGCAGTGGAAATCTACACTATCGACCGTTAGAAACGACGAAGGACCAGTTCCGCCATTGCGTTTTCACGATGGAGAAACCCCGTTCATGGTCGCTCTTGCAGCGTGACCGCTCGTTCAACTCCTATCAGGATCCGGAGGCGCTCTATCACAACCGGCCGAGCGTGCGGGTGGAGCCGGTGGAGGGCTTCGACCTCGGCAAACTTCACCTGATAGAGATGCCCACGCGCGACGAGACGGACGACAATGTGATACTCCTCTGGGAGCCGCAGCCGACGCTCGAAGTCGGGAAAACCGCCCGCTTCCACTACCGTTTACGCTGGATGCGCGATCCGGCACCGTCCGGGATTTTCACCGTCCGCGCCACCCGCTCCGGCACGCCGGTGCAGAAGCCGGACGAGGTTCTGGTCGCCATCGATTTCGCGAAACCGCTCGAACCCGGACACAAGGTCGGCAATCCGAAATGGGACGATATTTCCAAGCTGAAACCGGTCGTCACCGTGAATCAGAAATCCGTGAAGGTCCTCCACGTCGGACTGAGCGACCTCAGCATGCCGAATGTCGACGCGCTTCCCGCAGGCCTCGGCCGCAGCCCGACGCTCCACATGCCGCAGGTGCTGCGGGCGTTTTTCGTCCTCGATCCGCCGAAGGATGTGGCCGACATCGACATGACTTGCGAACTCCAAGACGAGACCGGCAAGTGCGTGTCCGAGCGCTGGGTTTATCTGTGGAAGAGATGACGACGGCGATGATCTGACGACCTTGATTATCCAAGATTTATAATTGGAATTATTCTTGATATCAATCGCGGCGGACCTACTTTGCCGCCGCGATGGTCAGCCCAAACCCAGAAATTCCAGCCGAAATCGAGATTCCCGAGGAAATCTCCGGCCTCCGCATGACGCGGCAGCGCCAGGAAGTTTACCGCACGCTGATGCAGCAGCGGAACCACCCGACGGCGAATGACGTCTTCATGCGCGTCAAAGACCGCCTGCCTAACATCTCGCTGGCGACCGTTTACAACTGCCTCGAAGCGCTCGTCCAGCACGGCGTCATCCGGCAGGTGAATTTCGACCGCGAATCGTCCCGCTACTGCCCGAACCTGAGCGAACACGGCCATTTTCACGATGCCGCCACGGGTGTCATCCACGACGTCAGCTTCAAGCCCGGCATCAATCTCGCCGACGTCCTTGATCTTCCTCCTGGCGCGATCATCGACGGGGTGGAAGTCACCCTCCGCGGCAAAATCACTGCCTGATCGTCTCCTCACCATCTTTCATCCCCTATCTCCGATCCACGATCTTCTTCCCACATGAGCCTGCACATCCAAGACCTCCACGCCACTCTCGAAGACGGCACCGAAATCCTCAAAGGCGTCACCCTCGACATCCCGAAAGGTGAAATCCACGCGATCATGGGGCCTAACGGCTCCGGTAAGTCCACCCTCTCGAAGGTGATCGCCGGCCACGAAGGCTACGTCGTGACCGCCGGTTCCGTCGCACAAGACGGCGAGGAAATCCTCGGCAAGCCGGTGGACGAGCGCTCGCGCAGCGGCATTTTCCTGGCCTTCCAATACCCCTCCGAAGTCCCCGGCGTCTCGAATGCCAACTTCATCCGCGCGGCGTTGCAAGCCCGCTTGCCCAAGGGCGAGGAAATCGACGCGGTCGCCTACTACAAGAACCTTTATTCGAAAATGGATCTGTTGGAAATGGACCGCAAGTTCACCGCCCGCGCCGTGAACGAAGGATTCTCCGGTGGCGAAAAGAAGCGCAACGAAATCCTCCAGCTCATGATGCTCGAGCCCGAATATGTCATCCTTGATGAAACCGACTCCGGCCTCGACATCGACGCCCTCAAAATCGTCGCCAAGGGCGTCAACGCCATGCGCTCGCCCGACCGCGGTTTCCTCCTCATCACCCACTATCAGCGCCTGCTAGACTATATCAAACCGGACCACGTCCACGTCATGGCCGAGGGCCGCATCGTCCGCTCCGGCGGCCCGGAACTTGCTCTGGAACTCGAGGAAAAAGGCTACGAGTTCCTCAAGGAGCTCGCCCTCGCATAGGAGATTTCAGATCTCAAATTTCAACTTTCAACTTTCCCATGTCCTACGACACCACAGACGTTCTCGATCTGGAAACCCGCGAGGCGATCGACATCGACCGCACCAAGGGCGATTTCACCTTTCCCGAGCGCAACAAGTTCGACGCCGGCCGCGGCCTGACCTCGGCCACCGTTGATTATATATCCGACGTCAAAAGCGACCCCGACTGGGTCCGCGAGTTCCGCCACAAGGCGCTCAAAGTGTTCCAGGACAAGCCGATGCCGACCCACTGGGCGACCAAGGATTTGGAGAGCATCGACTTCGACGTCATCCGTTATTATCTATCCGATGGCGAGAAACCGAAACGCTCGTGGGACGACGTGCCCGCCGACGTGTTGGAAACTTTCGAACGCCTCGGTATTCCCCAACAGGAACGCGCGTTCCTAGCCGGCGTGGAAGCCCAGTTCGACTCGGAAGCCGCCTATTCCAACGTCAAGGAAGAGCTCACCAAACAAGGTGTCATCTTCTGCAACTCGGCCGAAGGCCTCAAGGAGCACGAGGAGATTTTCCGCCCGTGGTTCGGCAAAGTCATTCCCACCGGAGATAACAAGTTCTCCGCGCTGAACTCCGCAGTCTTCTCCGGTGGCTCGTTCATCTATATTCCGAAAGGCGTGAAGTTGAAGCAGCCGCTGCAAGCGTATTTCCGCATCAACTCGGAGAACTTCGGCCAGTTCGAGCGCACGCTCATCATCGCCGACGAAGGCGCCGAACTGATGTATATGGAAGGCTGCACCGCGCCGAAATTCGAGACCGCCACTCTCCACTCCGCTGTCGTCGAACTCGTCGCACTCAAGGGCGCGAAGATCCAATACGTCACCGTCCAAAACTGGTCGTCCAACGTCTTCAACCTCGTTACCAAGCGCGGCATCGCCATGGAAGACGCGGAAGTTAGATGGATCGACTGCAACATCGGTTCGCGCCTGACGATGAAATATCCCGGCGTCATCATGAAGGGCAAGCGCGCCCGTGGTGAGGTCATTTCCATCGCCCTCGCCAACACCGGACAACACCAGGACACCGGCGCGAAGATGATCCATGCCGCCGATGACACGACTTCCAACGTCGTCTCCAAATCGATCTCCGTCGGTGAAGGTCGCTCCACTTACCGTGGCCAGGTCCACATTCCGAAGCATCTCAAGGGTTGCAAGAACAACACCGAGTGCGACGCCCTGCTCATCAACAGCCACAGCCGCACCGACACTTACCCGGCGATCACGGTCAAGGGCAACCGCCACGCCACCCAGCACGAAGCATCGGTTAGCCAGGTTTCCGAAGACATGCTTTTCTACATGCAACAACGCGGCCTCAACCAAGGCCAGGCGATGTCGCTCGCCGTCAACGGCTTCATCAACGACCTCGTCCGCGAGTTCCCGATGGAATACTCCGTCGAACTCAAGCGCCTCATCGATCTGGAAATGGAAGGCTCTGTAGGATAAACAATCATCGCGCATGAAAACGAAATTCACCTGGTGGAAAGACGGCGATCACTTCCTCGGCTATCTCGACGAATACCCTGACTATCATACACAGGGTGAATCGCTCGAAGATCTGAAAGTGCATTTGCTCGATCTCTACAAGGACCTATCCACGGATGCCGTTCCTGGAGTCATCCATCATGAGGAACTTGTGATTGCATGAAAAGGGCTGACCTCGTCCGCAAGCTGACGGAACTCGGCTGCGAACTCATCCGCCACGGAGGTTGCCATGATTGGTATCAAAACAAGGAAACCAAAGTCTGCCAACCGGTCCCGCGTCACCGGGAGATCAAAGAAATCCTCGCCAAATCCATCCTCAAGAAACTTTCCCCGCTCCAATGACCACTCTCGAAATGCCATCCCTTCTTCTCGACTCCCCGCCGGAAACTCCCGCGTATCTGCCCGCATGGTTCGCCGCCCGTCAACAGTCCGCCTGGCAACGTTTCCTCGCCACACCCGCCCCAAAACGCGGCGATGAAACGTGGCGTTTCTCCAGTATCAAGCAGCTCGATTTCTCCAATTTCTCAAGGAGCGTGGGCGTCTCGCCCACGTGTTCGTCCCTCATCACCCGCTCGACCGGACTCGACTCCCCTGCCGCCAAGTTGGTTTTCGTCAACGACGAGCTTGTGCATGTGGAATCCCACTTGCCGGAAGGCGTCATCTGCCTGCCGCTCGCGGAAGCGCTCGTCTCCCACAGCGATCTGGTGCAGGCGCATTTCATGAAACAGGAAACGCGTCTCGGGTCCGCCAAGTTCGCGGCGTTGCATGAGGCATCTCTAACTAATGGATTGTTCGTTCATGTTTCCGACAAGGTCGAGATCGAAGGCACCATCGAAGTCCACCACTGGCTCACCGGTGAAAACACCGTCATCTTCCCGCACACGTTGATCGTCACCGGCAAGAGTTCGAAAGTCCGCGTCGTGGACATTTTCCGCTCGGCCGATGATTCACAACCCGGTCTCGCCATCGCCTTCAACTACCTCTGTGCCGGCCCTAACTCGAAGTTGGATTACATCGCGATCCAGGCCTTCAACGAAGTCACCCGCGTCGTCCAGATCAACGAAACCTCCGCCTTCCGCGACGCCTCGACCACCGGCTTCATCCTCAACACTGGTGCTTCGTGGGTGCGCAACGAATCGCTTTCCCGCCTCGAAGGATCCGGCTCCCGCTCGGACATGCTTTCGGTTTCCATCGCCTCCCACGAACAGGAGTATGACCAGCGCACCTTCCAACACCACGTTTCGCCAAGCGCTTACTCGGATCTGTTGTACAAGAATTCCCTCTACGACGACTCCCGTACCATCTTCTCCGGCCTCATCTTCGTGGACAAGGAAGCGCACCACACCGACGCCTATCAGACCTGCCGCAACCTGCTGATGAGCGACACCTGCGAGGCCAATTCCATGCCCGGCCTCGAAATCAATGCTGACCAGGTAAAGTGCTCCCACGGCAGCACCTCCTCCCAGATTAGCGACGAGGAAATTTTCTACCTTCGCGCCCGCGGCATCGATCCGGCGAACGCCCGCCAACTCATCGCCCGCGGTTTCTCCGTGGATGTCGTCGAGCGCCTTAAGAACGAACCGGTCGAAGCCCTCGTCTTAAAATTCATCGACGAAAAATTCGCCCACATCGCCATCGCGTAGCGGCGATCACCGGACGCCGCGAGTTCTTCGGCATTGCGAAGCCTGGCACCGCTCACTAGAGTCCAGTCATGGCAAATCCCCACGACCATCCGACCGCGCTGAAGGACCTTCAGGACTCCATCTACCAGGAAAAGGTGCTGCGGGCGCGCGGAATGACTGTCGAGGAAAAGCTCGACTCGGTATTTGAGCTATCCGATTTCCAATTCGGGATGATGCACGCGGGCGCGATGCATCGCCTTGGAACGTCGGATCAAAACGAGGGTTGGGTGGAAGTCCGTCGTGGCTTGGAAAGGATTGCCTACGTTCGTGACTGGACATTCTTCACCGCCGAAAGGCCCCAAACGGAATGACCTTGTGGGAGCTGGCAATTGCTGTTTTCGATGCTGCGGAATCTATGGAGATTCCGCACATGGCCGTCGGCGCGATTGCGGTCGGTGCCCACGGGATACCACGCGCCACCCGGGATATTGATCTGTTGGTGTCCATCGACTCACAAAAGGGAGTTTTTCAACTGATCGGGAGGTCGGCGGCATTTCTGCTATCCGCGTTGCCGCTTGCCGCTGCGGACAACGCCCGGCTGGAATTCGCGCTCGGCGTGCTGGCGGAGTCGCGTGGTGATAGAACACAGGCTGTGGAGCGGTTCGAAAATGCCCGGCTTGCCGATCCCACCGCGCTGCCGCTTATTAGCCGGGCCGTCGGTGCGCAGATGGCCGCAGGCGACCGCTCCGCGGCGATCAAACTCCACCGCGACCTCGCCGCCGCCCGGCCCGAGAATCTTGAAATCCAGCTCGCCTACGCCGATTTTCTCGATCAGCAAAGCAACGGCGACAGCCTGGCCATCCGGCTATCTAACGACACGCTCGAAGCGGCACTCAGCCGCCATCCCGGTCATCCCCAGCTTATCCGCCGCTTGTTCCAGCACGCGCAAGTAGCGGCTAACAAGCCCCGCCAGGTCGAGCTGCTGGAACTGCTGTCAGCAGACGATCCCGCGGCGGTGCTCCTTCACGCGTCGCTGTCCCGGAGCATGTCTACGGCCGAGGATGCTGCTGCCCGCGAAAAGGTGGACCGGCGATTTCTCCGTGGGGTAGAGTCCCATCCTGAGGTGCCCGAGCTCGCGCGCGCCGCGTCCGATCATTTCCGCGACACGGAGCGCCCGGACCAGGCCATTGACATCCTCAAGCGCCATGTCGCGGCCGCGCCCGCGTCGCTTGATCTGCGGACGCGGTTAGGGATCCTTTATCTCGCCGCCAAGCGGGATGCCGAGGGCGAGGCCGCGCTCAAGGAGGTGCTGGCGATCTATCCCCGCCAGGCGCTCACCCATCAGACACTGGCTAAATTCTATCGGCTCCGTGACAGGCCCGAGCCGGCCCGCTTCCATGCCGGCGAGCTGTTGAAAATCCGCGGCGGCTCGGCGGAGGATTTCCGCAAGCTCGCGGACGAATGGCTGGCCGCCGGCGATCCGCGGCAGGCGCGGCTATTGTTAGAGCGGGCGGTCTTCGACCATCCGGCGGACTACGAACTGGCTGGCAAACTCGCCATCGCCACCCGCCGCGATCCGGAGACGCGGGAACTCGCCTCGCGGTTGTTCCGCGAGGCCGAGGCCATCCGGCCCGCCACTGCCAAGAGCGAACCCGCGTTTCTCGTCGAGTCCGCCGAGGCCCTGCTCGACCAAGGACAAACCAAAGCCGCCGAGGAGCGCTTGCGTTCCGCCATCCGCGCGTTTCCCGCCGAGGCGAAAAAGGAAACCGCCGCCGCGCTCCGCCGCCTGGCGCTGCTGTGGGAAACGGAGAACCGCAATGGCGACGCCGCCCGCGCCCTGCGGCAACGGGCGGACGCCCTTGCCCGTTAGGATTTGCCAGGAAATCCGCTGCGGCAAAAGGCTTGCACAAAGCAAGTCCGCCCACTAACTCCACCCGCATGAGTTCCGAAACTTCCCTCATTCTTTTCAAGCCCGACGCCATCACCAAGAGCCTCACCGGCACCGTTCTCGCCCGTTTCGAAGCGCAAGGCTTCAAGGTCCGCGGCATCAAGATGATGCGCCTCAGCGATGAAATCCTCGCCGAGCACTACGCCCACATCGCCGACAAACCGTTCTTCCCATCCGTCCGCGACTTCATGCAGGAGACCCCGGTCATCGCCGTCGCCCTCGAAGGCGAGAACGTCATCGCCGCCGTGCGTGACCTGCTAGGACCGACCGATTCGATGGTCGCCCCGGAAGGCACCATCCGCGGCGACTTCGGTTTCAAGGATGCCGACGCGAAGATGCGCAACGTCTGCCACGCTTCCGACTCCGTCGAAGCCGCGCAGGCCGAGATCAAGCGCTTCTTCAAGGACGACGAAATCTTCGCTTGCTGAGTCATGCAGGTCCGCAAGCGTTAGAATGACGGCTTGCGGTATGTAGTTTGACCCTTTAGGGTGTTTTTATTACGCGCAGAAGACACCCTAAAGGGTTAAACTACATACACCAATGTTCTTCCCCGATTTTGAATTCAACTCGTGGCCGGGGTTGGTGACGCTGGTGGCGTTCTATCTGGTGGGAATCCTGCACGTGCTGCACGCACTGATGCATGTGAGGACGTCCCAAGGCACGATCGCCTGGGTGATTTCCCTGCTCACCGTGCCGTTCCTAGCGATCCCGATGTATTGGTTGTTAGGGCGGACGCGTTTCTCCGGGCACGTCGGCGGGCGGCGGGAACAGGACGGGCGGCTGGGCAAGCTGGCGGCGACCATGCACCAGCGCTTGCGCCACTGCGAGGTGGAGATCCCGGACGACGATGGTTTTGAAAGGGCGGCGCAGGTGTTAGGCGGGCTGCCGTTCACCCGCGGCAACGAGCTGGAACTTTTGATCGACGGGGATACCACCTTCGAGCGGATTTTCGAAGCGATCCACGCGGCGAAGAGCTATCTGTGCGTGAATTTCTTCATCGTGAAAAACGACACGCTCGGCACCAAGTTCCAACAGGCGCTCATCGCGCGGGCCAAGGCCGGGGTTAGAGTCTATTTCCTGTTCGATGAAATCGGCTCGCACAAGTTGCCGCGGCGATACCTCAAG
>JANOZJ010000188.1:0-6047 GCA_031429315.1 Akkermansiaceae bacterium | reverse complement strand
TACTTCACCAAACAAAGCAAGGACCTCAGCGATAAGCTCGTCGAGTCGATCCAGCACTTGATGAATCTACCGAAAATCATCCGCTCCGTTTGCAAAACGCATTCCGAATAACGGAACTAATTTTTGGCAAAGGGTCTAAGGGTAACGCAAGCTGATCTTTGCTCAGCGCAGGAATTGCCTGGGTGGATGGCGGTGCGCCGTCCGGTCCGGAAGTCGATGCTGATCTGTGCGGAGTGGGGATCATTCAAAATGAGGATTTGGAGGACCTGAAGCAGGTGGGTTTGACGGACCAAGCCTTAGCAAAGCACTCCGCAGGCAGCAAGCACCCGTTCGCAAATTGCCCGGAAATCCCTATTTCCCAACCGCCAGCGCCTCCCGAATCGCGTCCGGGTGCAGCCTCGCCACCGCCAACAACCTCTTCGCCTCGGCGCTGGGTTCGCCGGTGCCGCGTGCCCATTTGCGGATGGTGGCGATGGAGACGCCGAGCATGGAGGCGAAGTCTTGCTGGGTGAGATCGAGGTGGTTTAGTGAGTTCGGGTGGTTCTCCCGGCGCATCCAATGCATGAAGAATCCAAGGCGGTGTCGCCGTTTCACTTTGCCACCGCAGTCCACGCCCGGACGATTCCATACTTGGGCGCGAACAGCAGCGAGCCGGCAAATAACAACGCCTGCACCAGCACGATGCAGGCCCCGGTGGAGCCGTCGATATGATAGCTGATGAAGATCCCCGTCACCGTCGAGCTAACGGCGGCGGCGACCGCGATCAGGAGCATCCGGTCGAAGCGGTCCGTCCACAAGTGGGCGATGCTGCCGGGCGTCACTAACATCGCGACAACCAGGATGATGCCGACCGCCTGCAGTGAGACGACGATGGCCAGCGACAACAGGCCTAGCAGTAAATAATTCAGGACGCGATCCGGCAGGGCCATCACGCGTGCTTGGCCGGGATCGAAGCAGATCAGCAGCAAATCGCGGCGCAAGGCCAGCGTCACACCGAGCACCACACCACCAAGCCCGAGCGTTTGCCAAACCTGCGAAGGCGTGATGCCGAGAATGTTTCCCACCAGAATGTGATCGAGGTGCATGTCCGATGTCGTGCGGCTGAAGAGCACCAACCCGAACGCGAACATTCCCGTGAAGACGACTCCCATCACCGTGTCCTCCTTGATTCGGCTGTTCTGCTTGATGAAGCCGGTGCTCACCGCGCAGAACAAGCCGGCGATGAACGCGCCGATCGAAAGCGGCAGGCCGCCGATGTAAGCCAGCACGATTCCCGGCAACACCGCGTGGGAGACCGCATCGCCCATCAGCGACCAGCCTTTGAGGATCAGGAAACAAGAGAGCACCGCGCACATCGTCGCGACCATCGTCCCGACTAACAGCGCGTCGCGCATGGTGGCGTTATACAATGGCTCGAAGAATTCGATCATGGCGTGGGAACGATTTCCGCGGAGCGCGCGCGGCTTTTCGAGGCGATGATCCCGTGCTTGGGCGCGAAGACGAACGCGGCGATGAAAACGAGAGTCTGCAACGTGACGATACAGCCGCCGGTCGCGCCGTTGACATAGTAACTGGCATAGGCTCCAACCAGTGAGGTCGCCACTCCCATGCCGGAGGACAGCCAGAGCATTTTCCCGAAGCGATCGGTTAGCAAGTAGGCGGTGGCTCCCGGCGTGACGAGCATCGCCACCACCAGGCAGGCCCCCACCGCCTGCAAGGCCGCGACGGCGGTGGCGGCGAGCAGCGCCAGCAAGGTGACATGCAGCAATCCCGGATGGAGTCCGAGCGTGCGGGCCTGGCTCGCATCGAAACAGAAAAGCATCAGGTCTTTCCATTTCAGTCCTAACACCAACAACGTGACCGCGCTGATGGCGATGACCTGTTCGATATCCGGGTCCGAGATGCCGAGGATGTTTCCCAGCAGGATAACCTTCAAATCCACCCGCGCCGGGAACAGCGAGATCAGCAACAGGCCGAGCGCGAAATATGCGGTGAAAACGATGCCGATGGTCGCATCCTCGCGAATGCGGGATTTCGCCTTGATGAAGGCCATCGTCCCCGCCGCTAACAGCCCGGCGACGAACGCACCGAGTGCGAACGGCAGCCCGAGGATGTAAGCCACCGCGACGCCGGGAACCACCGCGTGGGACAGGGCGTCGCCCATCAGTGACCAGCCTTTGAGCGTGACGAAGGATGAGAGGAATCCGCAGGTGCCGCCGATCAGCGCACTGACCCAGATGGCCCGCAGCATGTAGTCGTATTGAAACGGTGTTAGAAGTTCAGTCATGCTTTTCCGAACGTTCTTTCAGCAGTTCCACGTGCTCCTTGCGGTCCTTGTATTCGAGGTGGCCGTCCTTGCCGAAGACCAGCGGCCGCTCGTCGTCGGACAGCACGCGGATCATCCGGCCGTCGTGCTCCTGGATGGTGGATTGCTCGAACTGGAACTGCCGCAGCACGCCGCCGAAGGTCGCTGCTAGATTCTGTTCGGTGAACACATCCGAGGTAGGGCCGTAAGCGAGCACGGTGCGGTTGATGAGTACCGCCTGATCGCAAAACTCAGGCACGCTGCCGAGGTTGTGGGTGGAAACGAGGATGATGCAACCGGACGCGCGCAGTTCGCGGAGCAGTTGGATGATCGCCTCCTCGGTGTTCACGTCCACGCCGGTGAAGGGCTCGTCCAACAGAATGACGCGCCCGCCCTGGGCCAGCGCGCGGGCGAGGAAAACGCGCTTTTTCTGGCCGCCGCTGAGCTCGCCGATCTGGCGGTCCTTGAACTCCCACATCGAGACGCGGCGCAGGCTTTCCTCGACTTTCGCCTTGTCCACGGCCCGCGGGATACGCAGGAAATTCATCGCGCCGTAGCGGCCCATCATCGTGACGTCCCAAACGCTAACGGGGAACTGCCAGTCCACTTCCTCCGCCTGCGGGACATAGGCGACGAGGTGCTGCTTGAGCACCGCGCGGATCGGCAGGCCGTTGATTTTCACGCTGCCCGACCGCGGCGTGACGAAGCCCATGATGCTCTTGAAGAGTGTGGACTTGCCGCTGCCGTTCACGCCCACCAGCGCGCAGATCGTGCCGCCGCGGAGTTGGAACGACGCGTCGTGCAGGGCGAGGTGGCCATTCGGATAGGCGACCGACACGTCCTCGACATCCAAGCGCGGGAGATCTTCTGGCGGGGTCATTTGAGAATGAGGAATCCTTTCACGATGGTGTCAGCGTTCGTCTCTAACAATTTCAAATAGCTCGGTGCCGGGCCGTCGGCATCCGTCAGGGAATCGACGTAAAGCACGCCGCCGTAGCGCGCTCCGGTTTCCTTGGCGACCTGCCGAGCCGGCTTGTCGCTGACGGTGCTTTCGGAAAAAACGACCGGGATTTTGTTAGCCCGCACGCCGTCGATGACGTGCTTCACTTGCTGCGGAGTGCCTTGGGCGTCGGCATTGATCGGCCAGAGGTATAGCTGGCGGAGGCCGTAGTTCGCACAGAGGTAGGAGAACGCGCCTTCGCTGCTGACCAGCCAGCGTTGCTCTTGGGGGATGGCTGCCAGCTTCTGTCTAACCGGCTCGTCCAGCGCCTTGATTTTCGCCGAGTAGGCGGCGGCGTTGGCCGTGTAAACCGCCTCGTTGGCGGGGTCCATTTTCACGAGCGCCTTGCGGATGTTTTCGACGTAGATCACGGCATTCGCGGGCGACATCCAGGCGTGGGGATTGGGCTTGCCGGTGTAGGGCCCCTCGGAGATTCCCATCGGCGTGACGCCTTCCGTTAGCACCGCGCTGGGAACGTCCTTCACGTTGGTGAAAAACTTTTCGAACCAGAGTTCGAGGTTCATTCCGTTCCACAACACGAGGTCGGCACTCTGCGCCTTGACGATGTCCTTGGGCGTCGGCTCGTAGCCGTGGATCTCGGCACCCGGTTTGGTGATCGACTGCACGTCCGCCGCGTCGCCGGCGACTTCGCGGGCCATGTCGGCGATGATGGTGAAGCTAGTGACGACCTGCTTTTTTCCGGAGGCAGGTTTTTTCTCGCCGCCGCAGCCGACGGCGAGCAGCCCGCAGAAGCCGATGGCGAGTCGAATGAGCTTTCGCCGGGAACCAAGTTTCATGGGTGTAGAAGTGGCAGATTTCATGTTCGATTCAACGTAGAATTTTAGATAAGGCTAAATTTTTGCTCAAAACTTCGTGCTCATTCCAAGGAAAGGCGTGAAATCGGTGGAGGCGCTGGTGAGGCCCACCCGGACCCCGCCGTCGAGCTGCCAAGTGGGAGTCACCAGCCAGGTCACACCGGTGTTGAAATAGGCTTCCCAATCCGCGCCGGAATCGGCGCTGAGCACGCTAACCAGCTCCAGGAAGAGGCCGGCATTTTCCGTTAGGTCGTGGCTGGTGGTGGCCGACGTCACGCCGACGAGGTGGTGCCCCCCGCCATCGTCGTCCGCTTCCAGCTCCAGTTCCGCCATCACCGCGCAGTCCCAACCCGCCGGACCTTCGAAGCCCAGAGGGACGATCAGACCGCCCTCGACTTCGCCATTTCCCAGATCGCCTTTGGCGGTCGGGAGTTTGATGAACGGCATCACCGCCAGCGCGGTCGGGCCGTCGTCGTTGCCCCACAGATTGTGCTTCAGGCGGATTTCCACGTCGCCGAATCCTTCCGCTCCGCCGCGGACGTGGGTGTAGAACGGCAAGACCACTTGCAAGTCGGTCGAGTTGTTGAGACCGATCTTGGCGTTGGTTTCACCGAGGGAAAATTCGCGCTCATGGCCGTTGCGGGTCCAGTTGGCGATTTCCATTTCAAATTGAAAGTGCCCGGCATCCACGGTGTGGGGGCTTTCCGTGGTATCGGGACGATCCGTGCTGAGCGGCCGGAGTCCGGCTGCGGCGCTGATAGAGATGCCGCAGGCGATGGCGGCCAAGTGAAACGATTGGATACTGAGTGTGTTCATGTCGCGGTCGAAATTAGCCTTGGCTAAATTTGATGCGCAAGACTGAATTTGCGGAAAAGGAAAAATTTCAGCCTATCAGGAGGGTTGACCTTTGGTCCACCCGGGTCGGCCGAAGTCCGGCCCTCCTGCCGTGCTCAGAAATTGCTTTTGAGATGAAGGCTGTTGCGAAAGCTCATGTGGCCCGTGTGAGGACCGGAGGGCGGGGAAATGGGTGGTGATTTACGACCCCGAAGTTCTCACGGCGCTTCCAACGACCAGGCGTCCGGTGCCTCTCGACAACGGGTTCAGAATTGCCGTGAGGAGTGGTGCGCGATCATCGGGAAATTGTTGTATTCGCCGAAGACCTGGGTGGCGAAGACCGTGCCGTCGGCATCGACCACCGCGCCAATCCCGGTATCCGTCCAAGCGGGGTTGCGCATCACGGGTTCGTGACCGTGGGATTGTTGCCACAAGATCACGAGCGCCCTAGCGGTTCGCGCATCGGAGCCGTAGCGGGTGGTCGCGGCGACGTTCTCGCCATAGTCCAGCATTTGGAGGTTCCCGATGGCGATGGAGGAGCGGGTTTCCGAGCCGAAGTGGCTCACGTTTTTGCCATGCACGGAGAAGGTGCCGCGATTCCGGCGGAGGTATTCGCAATGCTCTTGGGCAAGGCGGTCCAATGCCGCATTCCGCTGGACATCGGGCGAGCCGTGGCTGCCGCGCCAAGAGTTAACTTCCTGGAACAGTTTTCCAGAGAGCGAGGAATTACCTGCGGTCACTGCGGGCATTTGGAGGGGCCGAGGCTGGGTGACACATGACGCCAAGAGGGTGACGATACAAACACCCGTGGTCGATAGGCTGAATGATGGTTTCATGATTTCAGGGGGTTGGAATTGGAGGGCCGTCGGGTTGACCGGGTGATCCGGTGCCGGCGAAAGGTTCCCGATAGCCTATCCGGGGGGGCGGGCATTCTCCGAGAACGGTCAATCTAGTGTCCAGCGACAATTAGAAATTCCGTTGGCGACAATTAGAACTTCCCACCGACGACAATTAAAACTGCCCACTGGCGACAATTACAAACAGGGCTCTTTGGGCGGCTCCCCCCGCCTCCCCTGGGGGACGGGAGGGGAGA
>JANOZJ010000187.1:0-2578 GCA_031429315.1 Akkermansiaceae bacterium | reverse complement strand
AGATTTTTTCCAATGGTTTTTTCCAACTGCAAAACGAGCGGTTCCGTGCAATACTTGGTAGTCACAGCGCGGGCGTGCCATTGCAGGAAAGTCAATCCGGAGAATTTGCGTGTATCTCCCGCGGGATCGTGATCGACTTTTGCAAAACCATGCAGGCGACCCTCTTACCCCCGCGTAATCCCGCTCTTTGTGCGCCGATCACCTCCAATCGCGAGCTCGGTGCCTGTTTGATCGCCAATCTGCCGATGCGGGAATTGCTTTCCGCAGATCTCCGGCGGGCGGGCTTGCAGCTCGTGGACCCCCAGGAAGCCACCGAGCGGACACTGCGTATCCCGCTGGACAACTGGATCGAGCTTGGCGCGCTGTTGCTGCTGGGTAGAAATCCCAACACCGCCTGCTTGCTCGACAGCGACGGCAACACTCTTGCTTGGAAAGGTTCCGAAATCCCCGCCGACTGCGTTGACAGGATCGTCACCGATGCCAATTGCTTTCGCGTCGCCTATCCGTGGGATCTGCTGCGAATGAACGAAGAAGTCCTCGCCTTGATGGATGAAACCTCACTGCTCGGCGAGGTCAGCCCGCTGGCCAGCGTGTCCGGCTGCATCCGGCTTGCCAACGGCTCCCGAATCCTTCCCGGCACGGTCATCGAAGGCCCGGTGGTCATCGGGCCTAACAGCCAGATCGGCCCCAACGCCTACATCCGCGGCGCCACCAGCATCGGCGCGAATTGCTACGTCGGAAATGGTGCCGAGGTGAAAAACTCGATCATTTACAACAACAGCTACATCTCGCGCCAATGTTACGTCGGGGACTCGATCATCGGCACCCACGTGACTCTCGGTGCCGGGACTTGCACCGAGAACCACCGCCACGACGGGCGCCACCACGTTTCCATGATTCAGGGGAAACCGGTCAACACCGGCCGCCTCAAGCTCGGAGCCATCCTCGGCGACGGAGTCCGCACTGGCGTCAACACCTCCATCGAGGCTGGCGTGAAAATCGGGATCGCCCGCACGACCCAGCCCGGCAGCTACATCGGCAATGACCTTCTGTGACAAACTCGTCACACGCGAGGGTTTCGCGGCGTCGCCTGCGGCCCCCTACCTTGCCTTGCAATGCATCGAATTCTGATCATCGAGGACGAACGCGACATCGCCGACTTGATCGGCTTCAACCTCCAACGCGCGGGCTATGAAGTCATCAAGGCCCATGACGGCGTGGAGGGCACCGAGCTGGCCCTGCACGAGCGGCCCGATTTGATCCTGCTCGATTTGATGTTGCCCGGGCGCGACGGCTACTCGGTTTTCCGCGAACTCCGGCGGGACGCCCGCACGGTCAACACCCCGGTCATCATGCTCACCGCCCGCGCCCAGACCGAGGACCGGATCCAAGGCCTCGAGGCCGGGGCCGACGACTATCTCACCAAACCGTTCAGCCCGAAGGAACTGATGCTGCGCGTGCAAGCCATTCTCAAGCGCGCGGACGCGCCACCCGGAGCGGTTGACTTCAGCTACGGCCCATTTCGCTTCGACAAGAACTCCTTGAAGTTTTATCTCGATAACGAACCCGCAGAACTCACCTCCACCGAGTTCAAGCTGTTGCTTTTCCTCTGCGAACGTCCGGGCAAACCGCAGGACCGCAACGACTTGCTCCGCACCGTCTGGGGCTACAGCGACGCCACCCACAGCCGCACGCTCGATACCCACATGAAACGGCTGCGCCAAAAACTCGGGTCTTACGGGACTTGGGTTGAAACCGTCCGCGGCGTCGGCTATTGCGTGGCGAACGCTCACGCATGATCACTGAAATCGCCATCTTTGCCACCGTTGCCGCACTCGTTGCCCTGGGCATTCTCGCCTATCGCCACCACAGCTCGCGCAAGCAGTCAGAAGCCGAAGTCAATGCCTGGAAACTCCGCCTCGAACTCGATCTCAAACAGGCTCACGATGAACGCAACCGCCTGTTGGATGCCCTCGGCGACGCCTTCCTGCTCGTCGATGCCGAGGCGAACATCCGTTTCGCCAACGAAGCGGCCCGCGCGCTCTTCGGCCGCCGCGAGCTACTCAACCGGCCTGTTAGCGAGGCCTTCCTCGATCCCCGCCTGGCGGACGCCCTGCTCCGCTGCCTGGACACCGGCGAGCCCGTCCAATCGCGCGTCGTCCTGCCCCAGCAAACCTCCCCGCGTGGCGATCTCGAAACCCGTGGCGTCAATGCCTGGATCATCGATGCCGCCCAACTCTCCAACCCCGCCGGTGGCGCTCCAACCACCCGCGTCATCATCCGCGACGTGACCGCAGAACATCAAATCGAACAGGTCCGCAAGGATTTCGTGGCGAACGCCTCCCACGAACTCCGCACGCCCTTGGCCATCATCAACGGCTATCTGGAAAACCTGATAGACGACAACATGCTCGAGGAACCGGAGATGTCCCGCCGCTTTCTCATCGTCATGCGCAAGCACGCCGACCGGATCTCGCGGATCGTCGAGGACATGCTGGTCATTTCCCGCCTCGAGTCCGGCGAGGCAAACGCACTCAAGATCGAGCCATTTAAATTCCGCTCCTGCGTCAACGACGTC
>JANOZJ010000186.1:0-6080 GCA_031429315.1 Akkermansiaceae bacterium | reverse complement strand
TTTCCACACCCCGGTCAACCCCTCCGGATGGGTGGCCTTCGCCAAGTTCGCAGGGGCGGTCACACGGCGGTCCGGTCCTGCGGTCTTCTGCAAATCGCCAAGCGCCAACATCAGGCCCAGCCGCGCGTTAGCCCGGGCCGTGGCCATCGCTTCGCCTTGGCTGGAAGCGCGCAACGAAATACTCGACAGGGTGAGCAACCCGACGGCGATGACTGTCAAGAGGATCATCAGAGAGAGCGTGACCACCAGGGCAAAGCCTCTAGGCTGCAATGAGTCGATTTGAGCTTTCATAAAGAAATTGGAATCAAGGATTGAATCACTCTGCACCGCCGAAACGAACGAGGTATGTGCAACGTAGCTACGTTCCGTTTCCCGAAAACTCAATTTGGATTTCCGAGGCAACTGGCTCGTCTGACGGGTTAGTCGCGTCCGAGAGGGGCGGCTCTGTCAACTTGCTGCATTTGAATCGGAACGGAGGAGGATTCAAGGCAGCGTCCTCTGCAAGAGGCAGCTCTGCACCGCACGACCTCGCCAGGATGAACTCGGGTGCCTTGGTGCTGACGGCGGTGGCTTGGAGGGTCTGGGCGAGCCATGTTCAAAACAAGGGGTGACTGGTGTAGCCGTTTCCTAACCACTGCGGCCTCCTTCGCCCGGCCCCGGCAAAAACAGTTGCCACCCTGCCCGCCGGAGATAGCCTCCGCCTCGATATGATCATTGCCCCGAAAATCCGTGGATTCATCTGCACCACCGCCCACCCGGAAGGCTGCGCCAAGCACGTCGCGGAACAAATCGCCGTCGTTAGAAGCCGCGGCTTGATCGAAAACGGCCCCAAGCGGGTGCTGGTGATCGGCTCGTCCACCGGCTACGGGTTGTCCTCGCGGATCGCCGCCGCCTTCGGTGCCAATGCCGCGACCATCGGCGTGTTTTTCGAAAAACCCGGTGAACCGGACCGCTGCGGCACCGCAGGTTGGTACAACACCCGCGCGTTTGAAATGGAAGCCGCCGCCGCCGGACTCTATGCCCGCTCGTTCAATGGCGATGCCTTTTCCGATCCGGTGAAAGCCGAGGTCATCGCTGCGATCAAGGCCGACCTCGGCCAGGTCGATCTGGTCGTTTACAGCCTCGCCTCGCCGCGCCGCACCGATCCGAAATCCGGCGAGGTTTACAAGTCCGTGCTCAAGCCCGTCGGCGAAAGCTATACTAACAAAAACCTCAACACCACCACCGGCGTGGTCAGCGAGATCACCATCGAACCCGCCGAGGGCGATGACGTTCAACAAACCATCGCCGTCATGGGCGGCGAGGATTGGGAGCTGTGGACCGACGCGCTGCAAGAAGCCGGCGTCCTCGCGGATGGCGTGCAAACCGTCGCCTACTCCTACATCGGACCGGCGGTGACGTGGCCGATTTACAAGAATGGCAGCATCGGCAAAGCCAAGGAAGACCTCGAATGCGTCCAGCGCGTGCTCGATGCCAAGCTCGCCGCGCTCAAGGGCAAAGCGTGGGTTTCCGTCAACAAAGCGCTCGTCACCCAAGCCAGCTCCGCGATCCCGGTGGTGCCGCTCTACATCTCGCTGCTCTACAAGGTGATGAAGGCCGAAGGCACTCACGAAGACACCATCGAGCAAATGGACCGCCTGCTCCGCGAGCGTCTCTACAACGGCAACCCGCAGCCCGACGAAGCCGGACGCATCCGGGTCGATGACTGGGAAATGACCCCGCAAATCCAGCAGCTTGTCGGCGAGCGCTGGGAAGTGGTGAACACGGAGAACTTCCCGGAACTCGGTGATTTCAAAGGCTATCAGTCGAGCTTCCTGCGCCTGTTCGGCTTCGGCCTAACCGGCGTCGATTACGCTGCGGAGACCGACCCTAGCGTCGGCGTCCCATCATTGGAAAACTAAAGGTCACGGCGCCTCTTCGTCATTTGAAACCATGGCGGCCGAGCAGGTTGTAAACCGAGCGCTCGGAGATGCCGAGTTCGCGGGCGGTCTTGGCCTTGTTCTTGCCGGTGCGGAGATAGGTCTGGATGAAGGCGTCGCGCTCGACTTCCTGAAGCGTTAGACCGCGGCCGGCGGAAATGCCGGAGGCGGGGAGGTTGTCGCGCCGGCCTTCCAGCAGGGGGAGGAAATCAGCGGCGTCCAGCAGCGGTTTCTCGGCAAAGGCGGTGGCGCGTTCGAGCACGTTTTCGAGTTGGCGGACATTGCCGGGCCAGTCGAAATCGAGGAGAAGCCGGACCGCGCCGGGGGTGAGGTGGCAGCCTTCCGAGCCCCGGCGGCTGGCGATTTGGGCGAGGACGCCGGCGGTGAGTGCGGGGATGTCTTCCTTGCGCTCGCGCAGGGCGGGGATGCGAAGTTCGATGATGTTCAGCCGGTAATACAGATCCTCGCGGAAGGCACCGGCGGCGACGCGGCTGCGGAGGTCCACGTTGGTGGCGGCGATGACGCGAGCGTTGGTTTGCAACATCTTGCTGCCGCCGACGCGGAAGAACTCGCGGTCTTGGAGGACGTTGAGGAGCTTGGGCTGGAGTTCGGATGGAAGGTCGCCGATTTCGTCGAGGAACAAGGTGCCCTTGGAGGCTTGTTCAAAGCGACCGGCGCGGGACGCGGTCGCGCCGGTGAAGGCACCGCGCTCGTGGCCGAAGAGTTCGGATTCGAGCAATTCGCGGGGCAAGGCGGGACAACTGACGGTGATGAATTCCTCGGCGGCGCGGGGGCTGAGGCGGTGGATTTCCCGGGCGAAATGGGACTTGCCGGTGCCGCTTTCTCCGGTCAAGAGGATGGTGCTGTCGAGGCGGGCGGCCTTGGCAAGGTGGCAAAGCAACTGCCGGAGATGGGGGTTGGCGCTGTGAAGCGCGGCTTTGGACGAGGGTCTGCTAGAGACGGAGGCGGGTGCGGGTGAATCCTTGCGGGCGATCTTGGCCTGGCGCAGGAGATCGAAGAGCCGCTTGAGCTCAAATGGCTTGGTTAGATAATCGTCAGCACCGGCGCGCAGCGCTTGCACTGCGGTTTCGGCATCGTTAAGGCCGGTCAACATGATCACCGGCAGCGCGGGAAAGTTTTGCCGAATCCGGACCAAGGTCTGGAGCCCGTTCATGCCGGGGAGGCCATGATCGAGGATGACGGCTTCAATTCCGCCGCCAAGAATCTCCAAGGCTTCGTGACCTGAACCGGCGGCGACAGGTCGCCAGCCGAGATCCTGCGCGGCAATGACCAGCAGGCGTTGGATGGTTTCGTCGTCGTCGACAATCAACAGATTCGGGGAGCTGGAGGGATTCAAGGGCATCAGCGAGGGTGGAAGTTAGTCTAATGGGAGGACGGGTTGATGCAAGTTCGAAGGTTAGCAACTGCGGAGAGTCTGCGATCAATCCGCAAGAACTTGCTTGAGACAAGTGAGCAAGGTTTCCGCAGTGTAAGGTTTGGGGAGAAAGTTTTTGACGCCGCTTCCGGAGAGGCTCGCAAGTTCCCGGTTGGCGGTGATGCCGCTGGTGGCGATGATCTTGACCGCAGGATTGATGGCCATGAGTTTTCTGATAGTCGCGGGGCCATCCATGACAGGCATCATCATGTCGGTTAGAACGACGTCGATCGCGGACTGATAGATGGTGTAGAGGGATACCGCCTGATGTCCGTCTGCGGCGAGCAGCGTGTGGTAGCCGAATGATTCCAAGGTCTGGCGGGTGATCTGGCGGATGGCGGCCTCGTCATCGACAACGAGCACGGTCTCGCCATTGCCATGGGCCAAGTCGGCGGGGGCGTGGGTGGGAAGTGCCCCGGCAAGCTCGGGATGGGCCGGGAGATAGACCCGGAAACGGGTTCCCACGCCCGGCTCGCTGTAGGCTCGGATGAAGCCGCCATGGCTCTTGACGATGGCCAGGGTGGTGGAGAGTCCCAGACCTGTGCCTTTGCCGCCGGACTTGGTGGTGAAGAAGGGATCGAAGATCCTGTCGAGGATTTCGGGCGGAATTCCCTCACCGGAATCCTCGACTTCGATGCACAGGTGAGGCCCTTCCTTGGCCTCAAGATTCATGGCGGCGAAGGACGCGTCGATCTCGACATTGTCCATCCTGACGAGGATTTTGCCGGGACCGGAAATGGCGTCGCGGGCGTTGACGCAGAGATTGAGGAGCACTTGGTGGAGCTGGGTGGGATCGCCATGGATCGCCCACAAGTCGCGGCTGGCCAGCACCTCCATCGCGATGTCTTTGCGGAAGGTGTCGCGCAAGATGCTCTCGATCTCCAGGATCAACTGGCGCGGGTGGATTCCGACGCGCTGGCCGTCCATGCCGCGGGCGAACGATAGGACTTGGCCGACCATGTCGGCACCGCGTCTGGCGCTGGTGGCGACGGTATCCAGCAGCTCGGTGGAGCGGCCATCGGTGACGCGCATTTTGAGCAGCTCGACGGCCATGGAAATGGGGGCGAGAATGTTGTTCAAGTCGTGGGCGATGCCGCCGGCGAGGGTGCCGATGCTTTCTAACCGTTGGGCGCGCAGGAACTGTTGTTCGAGCTTGCGATGCTCGGTGATGTCGGTGTTGATGGCGAAGACGCTGGCCGGTCTGCCGGCTTCATCGCGGACGAGTGTCCAGTGCCCTTCGATGATCAGGTCGCGTCCGGATTTGTCGATTTGGTTGATTTCGCCCACCCACTCGCCGAGGTCGAGGGTCTGTGCGTGCGCCTTGGCAAAAGCAGCCGGATCCCGGTAAAGCAGCTCGTTGACCGAACGCCCGACGGCCTCTTCCGCCGACCAGCCGTAGAGGCGCTCGGCGCTTTTGTTCCAGTAGGTGACGGTGTGGTCGAGACCACGCACGAGGATGGCGTCCTGCGCCTTGTCGAGGAGCGAGGCTTGCTCGCGGATCCGCGCGTCCGACTGTTGCCGGTCAAGCTCGGCGGCCGCACGCGTGGCGAAAATCTGGAGGGTGGAGCGCACCAGTTCGGTCTCTTTCAAGGGACTTGAGAACAAGACCGCCATGATCCCGGCGACAGTCCCGTCCTGCTGCAACAAGGGAATGCCGGCGTAGGCCTCGACGCCAAGCACCACTAACAAACGATCCTCGGGAAACAATTCCCGGACGCCCTGTGCGAAGATACAAACCTCGCCGAGGATGACCTGCCCGCACGGCGTCCCGTCGAGACCGTAGCTGACATTGTCCATCGGTTTTCCGGCCAGGAAATACGAGAGGGTATCGATCGAGTTGGCTGCGGGGTTGAACCGTCCGATGAAGCCGCCATGGGCACCCAAGGCTTCGACCATGTTGCGGGCAAGCAGGTCGAAAAACTCGGAGCCGGTGCCGCTGGACACGGCCTGCGCGACTTTGATGACCACTTCCTGGGTGCGTTGACGCTCTTCCCGGCTGCGGATGTTTTCGATGCCGAAGGCAAGGTCGTTAGCCATTTCCTGGAGCAACTTGCTTTCATCCGCGTTTGCCGGATAAGGTTCCGCCGAATACAGACAAAGCACTCCGAAGGCGCGCCGCTGATCGCGTAGAGGAAGGCAGGCGACGCTGCGGTATCCTCGCGCCCGGGCAAGTGCCAACCAGGAGGCAAAGCCGGGATTGCCGATGATATCCTCAAACACCACCACCTCGCCACTGCGGATGGCCTGCCCCGCCGGCCCGACGCCGGACGATTGATCATCCGCCCAGGAAACATGGATTTCCGCTAGATACCCATGTTCCTCGCCTGCGTGGGCCATCGGCTGAATCCGCTGCTGATCGTCTTCCATGGCGTAGCCCACCCACGCCATCCGGTAACCGCCGATTTCCACCGCGATGCGGCAAGCTTCAGCCAACAGGTCGTTCTCGGCGGAGGTCCGGATCAGCATCTCATTGCACGAGCTGAGCATCCGCAAGGCGCGGTGGGAGCGACCGAGCGCGAGTTCGGCCAGCTTGCGGGCCGTGAGATCGGTCATTCCACCGACCACCCGGATCGCTTTGCCGTCGTCTGTCCAGCGACAATTAGAAATTCCGTTGGCGACAATTAGAACTTCCCACCGACGACAATTAAAACTGCCCACTGGCGACAATTACAAACAGGGCTCTTTGGGCGGCTCCCCCCGCCTCCCCTGGGGGACGGGAGGGGAGA
>JANOZJ010000185.1:0-13404 GCA_031429315.1 Akkermansiaceae bacterium | reverse complement strand
CGACCGTATGATTTTGTCGCGCAGTTGGACATCACCCCGAGCGAGGCCCCGTCGCTCGAAGGGCGCGGAATCCGCCATCGCCCGGTGATTTGGCGGGCCTTCGCACTCAACGCTGCGGCTGGCCCGGTGATCTTGCCCGGCGGCCTAGCCAAGGTCGGAAAGACCGGCCAAGCCCCGCAATTGTGGCCAGCCCACGCGGGCTTCACCAAAGATGTCTGGATCCCGGATGATGCTGCGGATTTCATGACCAAGACCGAGGTGCAAAGCCCGCGGCCGCTGAAAGACCGGCATCCATCGGCGCTCGAAGTCCCCAGCCGGATCGCCGAGCAGTTGTTCTGGGTCGGCCGTTATGCCGAGCGCATCGAGCTCGCCACCCGCCTGCTGCGCGTCACCTTGCGCAACCTCAGCGGCGAGTCCGGGCGGCTCCAACAGGAACAACTCGGTGCCTGCCTGACCTTGCTCCGCGGCTGCAATTTGCTGCCCAAGGACGTGAGCCTCCACCCGGCGCAAACCCTCAAAATTCTGGCCGGTCTGATCCACGACCAAACCGCTCGCGGCGGCATCCCCAGCCTGACCCGCTCCCTGCTCCTCAACGCCGCCGCCGCCCGCGACCGTCTATCAGACGACACCTGGCGGTTCTTCAACCGGCTCGAGGATATTGTCCACGTCGCACCTGGGGTTTCCAGCGCGGCTGAGCTCCTCCGCACCCTGGACACCTTGGTCCTCCACCTCGCCGCGTTCGCCGGAATGCAGGCGGAAAACATGACCCGCGGCCAAGGTTGGCGCTTCCTCGAAGTCGGCCGCCGGATCGAACGCGCCTTGAGCTGCCTCAAACTCCTGCACACCGCCGCAGGGAAGGGCGCTGGCGAATCGCCGCTGCTCGACCCGCTGCTAGAAACCTGCGACAGCGTGATGACCTACCGCCGCCGCCATTTCTCCCGGCCCCGCCTCGACGCGGTGATCGACCTGATTTTTTTCGACGCCACCAACCCGCGCTCCGTCGCCTATCAGATCAAGATCCTCGACCGCGAGATCACCCGGATTCCCGGCGAATCGGACTTCGGTTTGTTGCCAAAAATCCGCAAGCACTTGCATGGCCTCGACCAACGGTTCGCCAACATCGCCGCGCCCGATGCTGCGGAGTTCGACGCCTTCTCCGACTCGTTGGAAGTCTTCGCCGACATGCTCACCCAGCACTACTTCAGCCACTCCGTTAGGCGCGTTTACTGACATGAAATACCGCCTCGTCCATCGCACGAAATACACCTACGAGGGCGCGGTCACCGTCTCGCACCACCTCGCCCGGTTGGCCCCGCGCACCTTGCCCGGACAGCGTTGCCCATGGCACGAACTGGAAATCGATCCGCAGCCCGTCGGCAGCGGTGTTCATCTCGACTCCTTTGGAAATGCCATCACCTATTTCGAAATCGAAGGCAAGCATGAGACCCTCGAAGTGACGGCCCGCAGCCTAGTGGAAGTCCTGCCCAGCCAGTACCGTGACCCCCGCGCCACGCCGCCGTGGGAAACCGTCCGCGATGGCTGCCAGGTCGAGAAACTCACGCCCGGCTCGGAAGCCGGGGCCTTCCGCTTCAGCTCGCCGATGGTCCCGCTGGGCTGGGAATTTGCCGACTACGCCAGCCCCGAGTTCACCTCTGGCCGGCCCATCCTCGAAGCTGTCCTCGGCCTAACAAGCCGCATTTTCAAGGACTTCAAGTTCGACCCCAAGGCCACCGAAGTCACCACCCACGTTTCCGAAGTCCTCAAAAATCGTGCCGGCGTCTGCCAGGATTTCGCCCACCTCATGCTCGCCTGCCTGCGCTCGCTCGGCCTGCCCGCCCGCTACGTCAGCGGCTATCTCGAAACCGTAGTGCCTCCGGGAAAAAGCCGTCTCACCGGCGCGGATGCCTCACACGCCTGGGTCTCCGTCTTCTGCGGTGATGCCTCCGGCTGGATCGACACCGACCCCACCAACAACCTGCTCCCCGGCGAGCGCCACATCACCGTCGCCTGGGGCCGCGACTTCTCCGACGTCAGCCCGCTGCGCGGCGTCACCCTCGGTGCCGGCGGCCAAAAGCTCGACGTCGCCGTTGACGTCATCCCCGAACTCGACAGTTAAGCCGCCGACGTTGATTCCCCCTAACCCTGAAGGTGAAAGCCGAAAAACACCTCTGGAACCCCTTCTGGAACCTGGCCGCTGGACACTCCCGGCGGACGCTTTCACGCCGAGTGGGATGGGAAGTCTGAAGCTCATCTTCGGGATCGAGTTCTTGGGCGCGGCAATTGGCCCGGAGTTGGGCAAACCAATTCAACCGACCTCGCGGTTAGACATCGACTGGGATTTCCTCACGGCAGGCGGGTGGAGCCCATCAGGAAGCGGTCGCACTCGCGGGCGGCACCTCGGCCTTCGTTGATCGCCCAGACGACGAGCGATTGGCCACGGCGGACATCGCCGGCGGCGAAGACACCGGGGACGTTGGTCGTGAAAGTGCCGTGCTCGGCCTTGATGTTGGAGCGGACGTCGGTTTCGAGCGCGAATTTCTCGACGACCTCGGTTTCCGGGCCGGTGAAGCCCATCGCTAACAGCGCGAGCTGGCAGGGGATCACCCGCAGCGTGCCTTCGACATCCTTGGGGATGAAGCGGCCTTGCTCGTCCTTGGCCCACTCGATCTCGACGATTTCGAGGCCGGTTAGGTTGCCCGACTCATCCTTCAGGAAACGCTTGGTTTGCACCAGATAGTGGCGCGGATCGCGGCCTTGGAGCGCGGCGGCTTCTTCCTGGCCGTAGTCCATCTTGTAAACCTTCGGCCACTCGGGCCACGGGTTGTTAGCGGCGCGCTTGTCCGGCGGCTGCGGCATAATTTCAAGCTGGATGACGCTCTTGCAACCGTGGCGCAAGCTGGTGCCCACGCAGTCGGTGCCGGTGTCGCCGCCGCCGATGACGACGACGTCCTTGCCGGTGGCGTTGAGCGCTGGGTTGCTGCCGTCGAAGTTATGGTCGAGCTGATGGCGGGTGTTGTTCGTTAGAAACTCCATCGCCATGTAAACGCCATCCGCGTCGCGGTTGTCGATCGGCAGGTCGCGGCCCAGGGTCGCGCCGCAGCAGAGGACGACGGAGTCGAAGTCCTTGCGCAGGCGTTCGGCGGTCCACTCGCTGTCCTTGCCGATGAAGATGCCGGTCTTGAATTCGATGCCTTCTTCCGCCATCAGGTTCACGCGGCGTTGGACGACGAGCTCCTTGTCGAGCTTCATGTTAGGGATGCCGTACATCAGCAGGCCGCCGATGCGGTCCTCGCGTTCGAAAACGGTGACCGTGTGGCCGGCTTGGTTGAGCTGGTCCGCGCAGGCGAGTCCGGCGGGACCGGAGCCGACGATGGCGATTTTCTTCCCGGTGCTAATCGCCGGGATCCGCGGGATGACCCAGCCTTCGTCCCAGCCGCGGTCGATGATCGCGCACTCGTTGTTTTTGATGGTGACGGGCGGCTCGATGATGCTGAGGACGCAGGATCCTTCGCACGGAGCGGGGCAGACGCGGCCGGTGAATTCCGGGAAGTTGTTAGTCTTGTGGAGACGCTCCAACGCTTCCTTCCAGCGGCCGCGATAGATGAGGTCGTTCCATTCCGGGATCAGGTTGTTCACCGGGCAGCCGCTGGCCATGCCGGAAACCATGTGGCCGGTGTGGCAAAACGGCGTGCCGCAATCCATGCAGCGCGAACCCTGGGCGCGTTGTTGTTTCTCGTCGGAATGAATCTTGAACTCGCGCCAATTCTTGATGCGCTCGAGTGGTGCGGTTTCGGGATCGGTCACCCGATCGACTTCCATGAATCCTGTTGGCTTGCCCATTTTTACGTAAGGTTATTTGTTATAAGTTATTAGTTAGGCGCAAGACCCAAGACTTGAAGATTCAAGAGAAGAGGTTCTCGTGAAGGTGACTACGAGACGCCGACATGCGGGAAATCGATTGATCGATAAATCGCCATCAAACGGGGCGAAAATCTCACCGAGTTGCTCATCGGTGAAGAAATGTTTTACAACCCGAAACGACGTTCCATCCGCGATCGATCTCGCCTGGATGTGGTTCCCATTCTCGTCGAAGGCATCGGTCAGGGACTTTGGTCCGGGAGTTTGATCGACAAAAACGATTGGAGAACCTGGCGGTACACGATCAATGACCTGCTTCACAAAATCTATCATTCTCTCAAGCGGCACATGTGCGAACCAATCAACCGCGAAGACCGAATCAAAATCACCAGCGATTTTATTTACTAGATAGGCATCGGCCTGTTCGAGAGTGATTTTTTCCCATGGCAACTGTTTTTGAGCTGCTTGAGTCAGTGTGGTTGGGTTGTAGTCGGTGGCTTTGATTGAATTTACGCACCCGGCAATTTGCTCGGTCCAAAAACAAGGTCCACAGGCGATTTCGAGCACTGCGCGACCGCGAAGAATGGATTGAACCTCGGAAATGACGGGGCGCAGCAACGCAGTTTTTGCAGGATCATCATATCCCATCGAGGCGTCGTATTCAGGCGCACGCTTCCCGTAATAGGTCTGCATTTCTTCGACGATCATGTGAATGTGTTGCTTGTCGCGTCGGGCGGTTGAGGTGCTTTCGATGTTTCTCGGGTAGGTCAGCGACGGTCACAGACCGCCGCTACAGTGTTAGTTCCCGCCGACGCGTGAGAGGTCCTTGAGGTTTTCCTCGAAGGCGGCCATGGCGGCCTCGTCTCCGGTTAGGCCTTGTTCCTCGACCCTCTTGAAGGCTTCCAGCATCCGCTCGTAATCGCGGGGCAGGACCTTGAAAAACTTCGGCAGCTCGGCCTTCCAGTTTTCCAACAGGAACTTGCCGCGCGGCGAACCGGTGTAGCTGACGTGCTTTTCAATGGTGGCCTTGACCTTGCCGATGTCGGTATCGCTGCACTCGATGAGTCGATAAAGATTGACCATCTCCTTGTTGAGGCGCTTCTCGAAGAGTCCGTCGATGTCGTAAACGTAGGCGACGCCGCCGGACATGCCGGCCGCGAAGTTGCGGCCGGTTTCTCCCAGCACGATGACCTGGCCGCCGGTCATGTATTCGCAACCGTGGTCGCCCACGCCTTCGACGACCGCCTCGGCGCCGGAGTTGCGGACGCAGAAGCGTTCGCCAGCGATGCCGTTGAAATACGCTTCGCCGCTGGTCGCGCCGTAGAGTGCGACGTTGCCGATGAGGATGTTTTCCTCCGGCTTGAAGCGTGCGTCTTTAGGCGGATAGATGATGATCTTCGCGCCTGATAGACCTTTGCCGACATAGTCATTCGCGTCTCCTTCGAGGCGGAAAGTCATGCCCGGTGGGGTGAACGCGCCGAGCGACTGGCCGGCGCTGCCGGTGAACTTGAGCTCGATGGTGTCCTCAGGAAGGCCCTTGCCGCCATATTTGCGGGAGATCTCGCTGCCGGTGATGGTGCCGACGACGCGGTTGACGTTGATGATCGGCAGGTCGATGCGGACTTTCTCGCCGCGTTCGATGGCGGGTTCGCACAGCGCTAACAAGTGGGTGTTGTCCAGCGCGTGCTGGAGTCCGTGGTCCTGGCCGATCTGGTTGTAGGCACCCACCTTGTCGCCGACGTCGGGCTTGTGGAAGATGCTGGTTAGATCGACGCCCTTGGCCTTCCAGTGCTCGGTCGCCTCATTGGTGTCGAGGCATTCCACGCGGCCAACCATTTCGTTGACGGTGCGGAATCCAAGTTCCGCCATGATTTCACGGAATTCCATGGCGATGAAGGTCATGAAATTGACGACATGCTCCGGCTTGCCCTCGAAATTCTTGCGCAGCACCGGGTCCTGGGTGGCGACACCGACCGGGCAGGTGTTTTTCTGGCAGACGCGCATCATCAGGCAGCCGACGGTGACCAACGGCGCGGTGGCGAAGCCGAATTCCTCGGCTCCTAACAACGCTGCGATCGCGACATCCCGGCCGGTCTTCAACTGGCCGTCGGTTTCCAACACCACGCGGCTGCGGAGATCGTTGAGCAGGAGGATTTGGTTGGTCTCTGCGAGACCCAGTTCCCACGGGGCACCGGCGTTGAAGATGGAAGAAGACGGGGAGGCACCTGTGCCGCCGTCATGACCGGAGATCAGGATGACGTCGGCGTGTGCCTTGGCGACACCGGCGGCGATCGTGCCGACACCGACTTCCGCCACCAGCTTCACATTGATGCGGGCGCGGGTGTTGGCGTTTTTCAGGTCGTGGATGAGTTCCGATAGATCCTCGATCGAGTAAATGTCATGGTGCGGGGGAGGGGACACGAGTCCCACGCCGGGGGTCGAATAACGAACCTTGGCGATCCACGGATAGACTTTCGAGCCGGGCAGCTCGCCGCCTTCGCCGGGCTTGGCACCTTGCGAAATCTTGATCTGGATCTCATCGGCGTTGACCAGATATTCGCCGGTGACGCCGAAACGGCCGGAGGCGACCTGTTTGATGGCGGAGCGCTTGCTGTCGCCGTTAGGCATGGTGACGAAGCGTTCGGGATCCTCGCCGCCTTCGCCGGTGTTCGACTTGCCGCCGATGCGGTTCATCGCGATGGCGAGGGTTTCGTGGGCTTCCTGCGAAATCGAGCCATACGACATCGCGCCGGTTTTGAAGCGCTTGGTGATGGTTTCGATAGACTCGACCTCGCCGATCGGCACCGGCGTGAGGTTGCTCTTGAACTTCATCAGCCCGCGGAGCGTCGAGATGTTCTCGCTCTGGTCGTTGACCTTTTTGGCATACTGCTTGAAGACCTCGTAGCTGCCGGTGCGGGTGGACTTCTGGAGGAGGTGGATCGTTTCCGGGTTGAAGAGATGATACTCGCCATCGCTGCGCCACTGATAGACGCCGCCAGCGTCAAGCGCGACTTCGTCGGCCTCGATGTGTCTATCAGGGAATGCCTGGCGGTGGCGGATGAGCGCTTCCTCGGCGATTTGCTCGATGTCGGAGCCTTCGCAACGGCTGGAAGTGCCGTGGAAGAACTTGTTCACCAGTTCGGTACTGAGACCGATGGTTTCAAAAATCTGCGCGCCGCGATAGGAGGCGACCGTCGAGATGCCCATCTTGGCCATGGTCTTGACCACGCCCTTGATAGATCCCTTGAGGAAATTGTAAGTCGCCTGCTCTAACGTGATGTCGAGCATGTCGTCCTCGATCATCTTGTGGATCGACTCGAACGCCATGTAGGGGTTGATCGCGTCCGCGCCGTAGCCGATGAGCGTCGAGAAATGGTGGACCTCGCGGGCCTCGCCGGTTTCAAGGATGATGCTGACAAGCGTCCGCGTGCCCATACCCACGAGATAGTGGTGGAGACCACCCATCAGCATCAGGGTCGGGATTGCGGCGTTGGCCTTGTCGATGTTTCTATCAGACAGGATCAGCAGGTTGTAGCCCGCGGCGATGGCTTCATCGGCTTGGGCACAGATATTGTCGAAAGCGGCTTCGAGTCCTTCACCGCCTTGGTTGGCGGGGAACAGCGCGTCGATGGTAGTTGCCTTGAAGCCATCCAACTCGACCTCGCGCAAGCGGGCGAGCGATTCGTTGTCGATCAGCGGGTTGTCGAGGCGGATCATGCGGCAGCTCTGCGGGCCGGGTGCCAGCAGGTTGCCTTCGGAGCCGAGGAAGGTTTCGGTGGAGGTTACGAGCTCCTCGCGGATGCAGTCGAGCGCCGGGTTGGTGACCTGGGCGAAGATCTGTTTAAAATACTGATAGAGATGCTTCGGCTTGCTGGAGAGGACGGCGAGCGGTGTGTCGTTGCCCATCGAGGAAATCGGCTGGACGCCGGTCGAGGCCGTTGGTCCCAGCAACATGCGGAGATCCTCGTATGTGTAGCCGAATGCGAGTTGGCGTTCGAGGATGCGGTTCGCCTCGATGGTCTTCGGCGCCTTGGCGGCGGGAAGATCCTTGAGAGTGATCCGGTTGGCATCGAGCCACTCGCGGTAAGGCTTGGCGGAATAGACGCGCTTTTTCACCTCCTCGTCGGGGACGATGCGGCCTTCCTTCATGTCCACGAGGAACATCCGGCCCGGACGCAGGCGGCCTTTTTCGACGATGGTTTTCGGATCGAGATCCGGCACGACGCCGACTTCGGAAGCCATGATGACGAGGTCGTCGTCAGTCACGTAATAGCGGCTCGGGCGCAGGCCGTTTCTATCAAGCACGGCGCCGATCTGCTGGCCGTCGGAGAAAGTGATGGAAGCCGGACCATCCCATGGCTCCATCATGCAGGCGTGGAATTCGTAGAACGCTTTCTTGTCCTCATCCATCATGGTGTGGCGTTCCCATGGCTCGGGAATCATCATCATCATCGCGTGGACCAGGTCGTAGCCGCCGTAATGCATGAACTCTAACGCATTGTCGAAGCGCGCGGAGTCCGAGCCGTCCTCGTTGATGACCGGGAAAATGTTTTCGATATCCGTGCCGAAGAGATCCGTCTGGCAGAGCGCCTGGCGGGCCTTCATGAAATTGGCATTGCCCATGACCGTGTTGATCTCGCCATTGTGGGCGATGAAACGGTTAGGGTGGGCGCGCGACCAGCTCGGGAAGGTGTTGGTCGAGAAACGGGTGTGCATCAGCGCCAGCGCCGACTCGAAATCCGGGTCGTGGAAATCCGGGAAATACTCGGACAACTGGCAAGGTGTTAGCATCCCCTTGTAAATCATCGTGCGGGCTGACAGACCGGTGACGTAATGGTAGTCCGCGCCGGGGAAGGTGTTGCCTTTATTGCCATGGACGTCGCGGAACTGGTTTGGCATCTCGTTGTTGCGGATCCACGCGCCGACCCGCTTGCGGATCACGTAGAGCTTGCGCTCGAACGCCATCGCGTCGGTGATGTCCGCGCTTTTTCCGATGAACACCTGCTTGATAACCGGCTCGTAGCGGCCCGAAGTTTTCCCCAGGATTTCGCTTTTTACCGGCACCGTGCGCCAACCGAGAAATTTCTGCCCTTCGTCGCGGATGACGTGTTCGAACACCTGCATCGCGACCTCGCGGACCGCAGCCTCGGGCGAGAAAAACACGCAACCCGAACCATAGTCACCTTCCGGCGGCAGCTCGATGCCCTTCGCCGCCATTTCGCGACGCAGGAATTTGTCCGGCATCTGGATGAAAATCCCGGCACCGTCGCCCGTCGCCGGATCCGAGCCGCTCGCACCGCGATGGTCCATCTGCTCGTTCATCGTCAGCGTTTTCAGGACGATGTCGTGCGACCGCTTGCCTTTGAGATGGGCGATGAAGCCGACGCCGCAGGAGTCTTTTTCGCGCGACGGATGCCAGAGACCTTGAGGTTCAGGCCAGCCAAATGGGGACTTCTGCGATGATGACATGGAGATGATTGGAAGAATGGGGATGGAAATTAGAACGGCGGAGTCGGCGCGCAAGTTGAGGAATCGGGATGATGAAGGCGGATTTTCCGGGTGCGTTGGGGAAAACGGGCGGAAATCTGCTTTTTGGGGGACAGGCTGTCAAGGCTCGGGGTAGCACCCGTCATGCCGTTTTGAAAATCAACCGCAGCCCATCGCTGCTCCTTGTATATTCCGACCCGCGTCGGCGGCTTGCAGTGACGAGTTGCCAGACCGTCGGCAGTGCGATCAAAACTGCTGTCTCTGCCGTCATCGAGCGCTTCATTTTCCAACATCGCGAAAAAAATGGTTGCGTATCGGGCGTCTGGCAGGCACTTTTCGGCGAAACCTCATAAAACAAGGTAATTAACTAAGGATTATGCTTCCCGAGCACGCCCCATTCACTTCCGACCAGCGCAAGGCGTTGGATTCGCTTCTCTCCAGCCTCGATCCAGTCCAACGCGGCTGGCTCAGCGGATTTCTTGCCGGCTCCGGTTCGCCCGCGCCGCTTGCCTTGGCACCGGTCGCCGCCGGCAAGCTCACGGTTCTTTACGGCACGGAGTCGGGAAATTCCGAAGCCCTCGCGGATCGCACCGTGAAAGCCGCCAAAAAGC
Organism: Akkermansiaceae bacterium; assembly: GCA_031429315.1. GTDB lineage: Bacteria > Verrucomicrobiota > Verrucomicrobiia > Verrucomicrobiales > Akkermansiaceae > Luteolibacter. The sequence continues at coordinate 3,448 of JANOZJ010000185.1, read as the reverse complement.
GCGGCTTCCAAGCGGTCATGAAGAACATGTCCGAAATTTCCGCGGCGGATCTGGCGAAATCCACCAATCTCCTGGTGATCGTTTCCACCTGGGGCGACGGCGACCCGCCTGAATCGGCAGTCTCGTTCCACAAGGAATTCATGAACGCGGAAATCCCCCTTTCTAACGTCCGCTTTTCCGTCTGCGCGCTGGGGGATACGTCCTACGAGAAATTCTGCCAGACCGGCAAAGACATCGACGCCCGGCTCGAAGGTCTTGGTGCATCGCGGGTTTCCGCCCGCCAGGATTGTGATGTCGATTACGAGGAATCCTACGCCGCCTGGCTGGAGAGTTCGCTCTCGGCGCTGGCTCCCACGGTTGCCGCCGCGGCTTCATTCGTCGCGCCGTCGTTAGCGCCTGTTAGCGAGTTTGGGAAAAAGAACCCGTTTCCCGCCGAGACCATCGATAGCGTGGTACTCAACGGCGAGGGTTCGTTCAAGGAGACCTTGCACCTGGAATTTTCGCTCGCCGCTTCCGGGCTTTCCTACGAACCCGGCGATGCCCTGGCCGTCATTCCAGTGAACGCTCCGGACACCGTGAAGTCCATCATCCAAGCCGCCAAGCTAACCGGCAATGAACAAGTCGAAGTGAAAAACGTCGGCCCCAAGCTGCTCGCCGACGCCCTCCGCGAGGACTACGACATCACCGCGCTCTCGCGCGCCGTTCTCACCAAACTCGCCGAAGCCGCCGACTCGGCCACTTTGCGCGAGTTGCTCGGCGAGGATGCCAAGGAGCGCCTCAAACAATACAACGACGGCCGGGAAATCATCGACGCGATCATTGAGTTCGCTCCCAACGGGCTTACCGCCGCAGCTCTCGCCGGGATCTTCCGCAAGTTGCCACCACGGCTTTACTCGATCGCTTCCAGCCCGCTGGCGCACACCGACGAAGTCCATCTAACTGTGGCTGCCGTCCGCTACCAGACCCATGGCCGCGAACGCAAGGGCGTCTGCTCGACCTATCTCGCGGACCTCGTGAAATCAGGCGATCCCGTGCAAGTCTTCGTCCAGCCAAACAAGAATTTCCGTCTTCCGGCCGATGGTTCCACGCCGATCATCATGGTTGGTCCGGGCACCGGCGTGGCGCCGTTCCGCGCCTTCGTCGAGCACCGCGCGGCGCTCGGCAGCAGCGGCAAGAACTGGTTGTTCTTCGGCGACCAACATTACACCTACGACTTCCTCTATCAACTCGAGTGGCAGGACTTTCTCAAGGAAGGGGCGCTCACCCGCCTCGATGTGGCATTTTCCCGCGACCAGCCGGAAAAGGTCTATGTCCAGGACCGCATGATCCAACAGGCCGGGGAACTCTATCAATGGCTGGAGGATGGCGCCCATTTCTATGTCTGCGGCGATGCCAACCGAATGGCGCACGACGTCCACCAAGCCTTGATCTCCGTCGTGGAAAACCAGGCCGGCGTTTCCCGCGAAGCCGCCGAGGCCTATGTCGAGGACCTCAAGAAGACCAAACGCTATCAACGCGACGTTTATTGAAGAAAGACAGAAGACTGCAAGACACAAGACGCAAGAAGAGACCTGGAGTTTTTCGCTCTTTTCTATCAACTATCCACTCTCAAACATCCACTCTCTTATGTCCGAGAAAAAACTCTCCGCCAACGAATACATCAAGACCCGCAGCAACTACCTGCGCGGCACCATCGTCGAGGGACTCGCGGATCTTTCCACCGGCTCGATGGCCGAGGACGACCAACAGCTCCTCAAATTCCACGGCACCTATCAGCAGGACGACCGCGACATCCGCGCGAACCGCCGCAAGCACAAGCTGGAAAAAGCCTTCTCCTTCATGATCCGCATCCGCGTGCCCGGTGGTGTCGCCACCCCGCACCAGTGGCTGGAAACCGATCGTCTCGCCACGCAGTTCGCCAACGGCACGATCAAGCTGACCACCCGCCAGGCGTTCCAGTTTCACGGCATCATCAAAACCAATCTCAAGCGCACCATCGCCGAGATCAACCAAGCCGCCATGGACACCATCGCCGCCTGCGGCGATGTGAACCGCAACGTGATGTGCAATCCGAATCCATATCTCTCGGAAATCCACGCCAAGGCATTGAAAGCGGCGGAGGACATCTCCGCGCATCTAACGCCGCAGACCCGCGCCTATCATGAAATCTGGCTGGATGGTGAAATCGTCAAGACCACCGAGGAGGACTTCGAGCCGATCTATGGCAAGACCTATCTGCCGCGGAAATTCAAGATCACCATCGCGGTGCCGCCATCGAACGATGTCGATATCTATGCGAACTGCCTTTCCTTCATCGCCATCGTCGTGGACGGCGAACTGCTAGGCTACAACGTCGCCGTCGGCGGCGGCATGGGCTCGACTCATGGCAACGACGCCACTTATCCGCGGATCGCCGACGTGATCGGCTTCTGCACGCCGGAGCAAGTGGTCGATGTCGCGGAGAAGGTCGTGCTCGTGCAGCGCGACTTCGGCGACCGCACGGATCGTAAACACTCGCGCTTTAAATACACCGTGGACGACCACGGTCCGGATTGGATTCTCGCCAAGCTAAACGAATACCTCGGCTACCATCTCGGCCCCGTCCGCGATTTCAAATTCGAGGACAACGGCGACCGCTACGGCTGGGTCGAGGACGCGAATGGCAACTCCCACCTCACCCTGTTCATCGCCGGCGGCCGCGTGCTCGACACGCCGTCCTATCCGATGCGCACCGGCCTCCGCGAGATCGCGAAGATCCACGATGGCGACTTCCGCCTCACCGCGAACCAGAATCTAATCATTGCCAACGTCTCGCCCGCCAAGCGTCCCGAAATCGAAAGGCTGTTGGAGCAATACGGCATCAAGGACAGCCACCTGAAGAGCGCGCTGCGGCTCAACTCGCTGGCCTGCGTCGCCCTGCCGACCTGCGGCCTGGCCCTGGCGGAAGCGGAACGGTATCTTCCCGACCTCATCACCGAACTCGAGGAATCGCTCGAGGAAAACGGCCTGCGCCACGACGCCATCACCATCCGCATGACCGGCTGCCCTAACGGTTGCGCCCGCCCGTTCATTTCCGAGATCGGCTTCGTCGGTCGCGGCCCGGACAGCTACAACGTCTATCTCGGCGGCGGTTTCGCCGGCCAGCGGCTGTCGAAACTCTATCGAGAAAACGTCGCCGCCGCGGAGATCAAGCCGTTGTTAGCCCCGATCTTCGCGCACTATGCCAAGCAACGCAACGAGGGCGAACGCTTCGGCGACTTCTGCATCCGCGAGGGCTACGTCGCCAAAACCATCCAAGGCCCGGATTTCCACAAGAACCTGAAGCCCGGGGCGCTAGCCTCTGTCTGATAGGCGGCGGGGCGGGTGGGCCCGCCCCCGGTGGCCCGGGCACCAGGCCCCGCGCCCACCCCCCCCCCCCACGGAGCCGCGGGAATAGAAAAACCCCCCC
>JANOZJ010000184.1:0-20388 GCA_031429315.1 Akkermansiaceae bacterium | reverse complement strand
CGCGACCTCTTCGGTCTTGCCGGCCCGCCAGCGGGTGATGGTTAGTTTTCCGCCGCCGGCATCCGACTCGGCGGTGGTGAGCGCCTTGCCGAACTCAGTGCGCGGGTCGTAGGAAAACGGCTTGCCGCCGACGCCGAGAATGACGTCGCCGATCTCGAGAACACCATCAGCGGGCGATCTTTTCCCGACCTTGGTGATGGCGATCTGGCGGGCGTCCGCAGTGACCATTTTATCGCAGAAAATCCAGCCGCGCGCGCCAGTGGCACCGAGGTTCCAGTCGTGGTTCGCGCCGCTGGGGATGGCTTCGCCCTTGGTGAAGTCGGGCAGGGTCATCTGGCCTTCCGGAGCGGCGATGGACAGACTGGGAGCGGCGAGTAGCGCGGCAATGGCTATTGTGGAGAGGGTGGTGATGAGATGGTTCTTCATGCTGATATTCGTGGAAATGGCGGGATTGGAATTGCGGAACCGGCGGATACGCGAGGTGCGGGTGGAATGTTACGATCACTGGACCTGGACGCGAAAGCCGCCGGCGCCAAACGATGGGCTGGTCGTGACATTGGGCACGGCGGTTGATTTTAGGAAGTGGCACCGCGAGATCGAGGTGCGCGCCTTCGGAAGCGTGGCCTTGGTTGCCCATCTGGGTGACTAGATTCTTTTCCACCGCGAGCTTCTGCAGCGTGCGGGCCTGCCACAGCGAATGCACCAGCGGCTTCTCGACAAAAACGTGTTTGCCCATGCTCATGGCCATGTAGGCGATGGCGAAATGGGTGTGATCGGGCGTGCCGACGCCCACCGCATCGATCTTGTCGCCCATTTCCCTGAGCATGATGCGGAAGTCCTTGTAGAACTTCGCCTCCGGGAACTTCTGCTGCATCTGGGGCCAGTATTTCGGACCGCAGTCGCAGAGCGCGACGACGTTGTTGCCGTTGGCGCAACTCAGGAGATCCCGCCCGCCTTGGTTACCGAAGCCGACCCAGGCGAGGTTGAGCTTCGCGTTGGCCCCGGCCACCGGCTTGGCCAGAATCAGCGGTGCGGCGAAGGGCATCGTCAGGACGGCGGCGGTTTGCTTGATAAAGGTGCGTCTCGTGGTGGTGCGGCCGAGGTCGTGGTTCATGATGATTGGGCGGGCTGCAACCCCCGCTGCCTACTTGCTTCGCAGCTCCGGTCTTGCAGGCATGGCAGCGAGAAACACGCATTCCCTCATCGTTGTGGAAATTTCCGCCAGCGTTGCGGGGTTCCCGTCCGGCTTGATTCGAACCTGATCCCATCGACGAAAGCAGCCGCTTCCGTCTTGCCACTTTCAGCAGTGGATCGGAAGCTGCAGCCGTGTTCCAACCCCTCCGCGCCCATTTCGGCCACGACGCTTTTCGCGAGGGTCAGGAGCCTGTCATCCGCGCCTTGCTCGACGGCCGCTCCGCCCTCGCCGTTTTCCCCACCGGCGGCGGGAAATCGCTGTGCTACCAGCTTCCCGCGCTGCTGCTAGACGGCCTGACCCTCGTCGTTTCCCCGCTGATCGCCCTGATGCGCGATCAGGTCGATGCGCTCACCGCCAAGGGCATTTCCGCCGTCCGCCTCGACTCCACGCTTGATGCCGGGCAGCTCGCCGACGTTTACGCCCGCCTCGATTCCGGCACCCTCAAGCTCCTCTACATCGCCCCCGAGCGCTTCGCCAACGAAGCCTTCCGCCAGCGCCTCAAGCGCCTACCCATCCAGCTCATCGCCATCGACGAAGCCCACTGCATCTCCGAGTGGGGCCACAATTTCCGCCCGGACTACCTCAAGCTCGCGAAAATCTGCCGCCGCCTGAAAGTCCCGCGCGTCCTCTGTCTAACCGCCACCGCCACCCCCAAGGTCGCCCGCGACATCCGCAAGGCATTCCGCATCGCCGCCGCCGACCACATCCAGCTCAGCTTCCACCGCGCGAATCTCGACCTGCGCGTCACTCCCTGCACCGCGAGCGAGAGGAAAAACCTCCTGCTAGAAAAGCTCGCTGCCGTCGAAGGTGCCGCCGTCGTTTACGTCACCCGTCAGGAAACCGCCGAGGAGGTCGCCACGTTTCTTGCTGGAAACGGCCTTTCCGCCCGCGCCTATCATGCCGGCCTGCCCGCCGAATTCCGCGCCGACGCCCAGAGCTCGTTCATGGTCGGCGGCACCCGCATCATCGTCGCCACCATCGCCTTCGGCATGGGCATCGACAAATCCAACATCCGCGCCGTCTTCCACTACAACCTGCCGAAAAGCCTCGAAAACCACACCCAGGAAATCGGCCGCGCCGGCCGCGACGGCCTGCCCGCGACCTGCGAAATGTTAGCCTGCGGCGACGATCTAACCGTCCTCGAGAACTTCATCTACTCCGACACCCCCTCGCCCCGCGCGTTGGGAAATCTAATCGACCGGGTGCTCCGCCTCGGCCCCGTGTTCGACGTCTCGCCCTACGAACTCTCCACCATCTGCGACATCCGCCCCGGCGTCGTCGCCACTGTCATGACCTATCTGGAGATCGACGGCATCATCGAGGCCACCGGCGCGTTTTACGCCACCTACCGCGCCAAGCTCCTCAACACGCAGGAGAAGATCCTGGCAGGCCGCGCCCCGGTCGAGCGGAAATTCATCCAACAGATCCTCGCCGCCGGCGAGATGAAACGCTGGTGGCTCTATTTCCAGCCGACCCTGCTAGCAGAAAAGCTCAACTGCCCGCGCGACAAAATCGTCAGCGCCCTCAACGGCCTGCAAGCCGCCGGCGACATCATCCTCAGCGTCTGGGGCGTCCGCCACGGCTACAAACTCAGGAAAGATCCCGGCGATCTCAAAATTCTAACCCACTCGCTCGTCGAAAAATTTCAATCCCGCGAACAAGCCGACCTCGCCCGCCTCCGCCAGGTGTTAGGTCTGTCCGCGCACCGCGGCTGCCTCACCGGCTATCTCACCAAACACTTCGGCGAAGCCTTGATGGAACCTTGCGGCCACTGCGACCGCTGCCGCGGCTTCCCCGCCAGAACCATCAAGCGTCCCAAGTCCCGCCGCGTCACCGACGCCGACATCGCCGCCGTTAGAATATTGGTCGATGAAAAACACGCCGCGCTCAACACCCCGCGCCAGCTCGCCCGCTTCCTCTGCGGGATGGCCAGTCCAGCGGCCACGCGGGCGCGGTTGACCCGGAACAACGCGTTCGGGATGTTAGCAGAACTGCCGTTTGCGGAAGTACTCGCGATCGCGGAGGCCGCGTAAGGGATGCGCGTCGAGTGAAGGGCGACCGGCCCTGATTCGTGGCCCAAGGAGCGGCGAAACGTGTTCGCCGATGTCCATGAGCTGGCAATGAGATGAGCGGATGCACGGGACATTGGCTTTCCATGGACATCGGCGGACGCGTTCCGCCGCTCCTTGATCTGCCCACTTGTCGGCGTTTGGAGGAATTCGCCCTCAATTTGACGCGCATGTGCGCGCAACGGGCATGCACGTTTCGTCCATGCGGAGGGAGGAGACCTCCCTTCCCTTTGTTTTCCACATCCGGCAGAGCCGGAGCATCGCGCACTCCGGGGCGCGGAGCTCTTCTCTTCCTCTTCTCATTGGCTGGATCGACCGAAGATCGACCCTCCTTATCGGTCATAGATGACCGTTCTGGCGCCTTTGTCCGGGTGACTCACTAACACGGCGACGCGTTTGACGGTGGATGGATCGATGCCGGTGTGGCTGAGGTAGTCGAACTTTCCGCGCAGGTCGGTGTAGCCGTCTTTGTGGAAGACGATCTCGCCGGAGTTCATCTCGGCGAAGACTTTGATATAGGTTTTAGCCAGCGGTTTGCGGGTTGCGGTGTCGAGAACCTGGATGGTGCGGGACAGCGGCGTGTGACGGATTTCCAGGGCGCGGGAATCGAGGACTTTGAGGAGTTTCTTCGATCCGGAATCGGCGGAAACGAGGATGTTGCCTTTTCGCAGCGCTACCGGTAGCTCGACGGTGGTTTCGGAAACGTCTTTCGCCAGCGGCACCTCGAAGCTTTTGTTAGGGCGGATCGCGGGCTGGCCGTTGTCGCCGCCTTGCAGGAACGGGTTTTTCGAAAACAACACTTCGAGATCGACGCTGAACAGCCGCAGCGTGGCTTTCTCCAAGGAACGATGCTTGATGACGAGTTTGCCGCCGTCGGCCAGCGCGAGATCGAGCTGCGGGGCGGGGAGTTCCTGCCCGGGCTTTTCGGCCTCGCCGGGCTGGTCGAGCGCGATGATCTCCGCCGCCTGGTCGATTACTGCCTGATAGCGGTCGCGCCACAGTCCGGGCGGAAGGGTGGGCAGGGTTTGCGCGGCGATGGTCTTCGCCTCCTCCGGCTTCTCGCGGTGGAACAGGGCGACGGCATGCAGGTAGTCGTAACTCAACCGGCCGGGCAGCTTGGCGGGATCGATTTGGTCAAATCTTGCCAGCCCTTCCTCGATCCGGTCTTGCAGGAACAGGAACGCGGTTAGAGCGAGCTGGTCGGTGGCATCCAGCGCGGGTTTCCAACCGAGCTGATCGAGCAATGCCTGATAGTGTTCGCGGGCGGCCTCGTGGGTCAGGCGCGATTCGTCGCCGAAGCGGTGGGCGCGGGGATTGACGAGTGGATCGAACTCCAGCGTTTCCCAAGCGAGGTGGACCCGCGGGCGGATGTCCAGCAACGGGCTGTCGAGCCATTGGCCGAGCTGCCTAACCGACGTGGAGTTTTCCAAATACTCGCGCATGGCAGCGACATTGTTGTGCAGGAAACCGAACGACGCGACGCTCGCCGAGAAATGGAGTCGCTCGCGGAGGAGCTTGGTGACCGCGCCGAAAAACATCGGCTCCTTCAAGCGCCAGCGGATCGCGTCGAGATCGAGGGTTGCCAGGTTTTCCGTGGCGAGGCGGTTAAGGACCTGTTCGTCGCTGCCCTCGCTGGCAAGCACCAGCCATGAGGCGGCGTCCTGCGGCGCGGGTTCGCTGGACACGCGCAGGGTCCGCACATCGGTGTGGGCGAGCACCGCGCCCTCCTCGCTGACGTGCAACGGATAGACGGCGAAATCTCCGGCGGCCGGGAAATAGAAGGCCTGTTCCAACATGACCACGCCGTGGGGCTTGAGCTCGTGGGTGGACGACAGCGTGGCGGGTTTCCCCTGAAGCGGAATCGCACCGGCGGGGATCTGCGCGAGCACGTCGATCCGGCGGCCGATGCCGGTGGGATTGGTGACAATCAGCGACGCGGAATAAGGGACGCCGGGCCGGAAATCTCCGGTGACCGGATTCTCGACCTGCCGCCCGTTGACCGTGCGGAACGGTTCTGCCAGCGGGCTGAACGTCTGGCGGACTAGCAACGGCGATTCCTTCGCGACGTTTTCCGTGCGGCGGGTGTCCTTGTAGAATAACAACATCGGCTCCTTGGCTTTCACCCGCAGCGTGCTGCCATCGACGGTGACTTCGGGCCGCTCCGCCTTGAACGGCAGGTCCAGCAGCGCGAGACACATCAACGCTTCATTCGCATTCGTGTGGCAGGCGTTGAAGTGCGGCGAGAGAAACGGTCCCTTGCCATCCCACGCTGCCAGATCGAGCCAGAAGCGGTTGAGTGGGATGAGGGATTCGTCGGTGGACTTGGTGCTTTTGTAATAATTCGCCTCGCGCCAGAGCTTGGTGCGGTCGGGGAAGGTGAGCCTTGTAGGTCGCACTTCCAGTTTGGCCGCTCCCGCAGCGGCAGCCTCGGCGAAGGGATCGGCTGCTGCTAAGGGCATATCGGTGGGCGGCAGCACGCCTGAGTCGAATGCATCATGCGTCGCGATGCCTTTACTCGGCGCACTCCCGAGGACTTGCGTGAGCGCCTCAACCTTGTCGAGTTCGCCGGGAGTGTTGGTGATGATCAGGGTGCCGTTTCCTGATAGCGAGGCCGACGATCCTTCTGGAAAGTTGATTCCGGCACTCTTCATGAGCTCGAGGATTGGCTTGCGTGAGGTTAACTTTGTCGCACCACCGGGCGGAGACTCCGCAAATGGATCTGCTGCTGCTCCGCTGACATCACCGCCTGTATCCAGACTTGCCGCGAAGTCTGGCGGAACCCGGAACGTGCGGGTGAAGATTTCTTCTCCGGATTCGGTGGCTGGAACGAGAGTGAGCCTGAAGTCATCGACCTTGAAGCGGAGTTTCGTTTGGTCGCAGATGTATTTGAGCGCAGTTGCTAGAGGGACATTGCGAAGTCGGAGTTCTTTGATGCGAAGAGTTCCAGGGTCGCTGCCGGCCATCGGCAGTGCTTCCTCGCCACCGGCACTAGCAGTGGCGCGTGGGCGGCGGATCACAAAACCGATGCCCTTCCTAGCAGGATCGAGTTCGGTGGTATCCAACTCAGCCGCGCGAAGCCGCAGGAAGTCGATGGCTTCCTCGACGGTGGTATCCTCGAAGTCGATGCGTGGGATGATGATGCTTTTGAGCTTCTGGGTAATGTATGCGACCCCGGATGTGGCTTGTGGAGCGCCATAGGCCATTTCTAACTCCACTGGCTCGTCTATCAGATCCTTCTTTGCCAGTCCGAGGCTATCTTGCAGCGCCAGATCACTCCCGCGCAGCGTCTGCGTGAAAAGCGTGGTTTCCGCGTCGGGTTCGGGGGCTTCGAGTTGCCAGCGGAGCGATAGCTCTTTGGCGATGCGTTCGCGGGCGGCGGGCAGGGCTTGGGAGAGCAGGGCTTTTTCCGCGGCGTTGAGGCGTTGCCAGGCGTAGGGGCGGAGGTAGTTGGTGAGGTCGCGGCCTAGCAGGAAATCGTCCATGAACTGCGGCTCGGGTTTGCCGGCTAACAGGGGCTTGACGGATTTTTCGAAGAACGCCGGGTCCTTGCGGGCGAGGAAGAGATGGAACTCGTGGCTGGCGTGTGTGGAGAGCAGTTCGAGTTTTTTCGCATCGGCAAACGTCGGCCATTCGGTGAAGAAAACGAACTCGCGCAGCCGGTCGTCGCCAGTCATGCCGAACAGGATTTGGTGGGCTTCGGTGAGCGTGGTGAAGGCCCGCCAATCGGCATCCAACAAATTTTCAATCGAGGCTTCCGCGCCTTTTTGCAGCACGGCGGCGCTGCGGTTGGCGAGATGATGCGCCTGTGGATCGAGCGGCCGGGCGATCCGGCGGTCGCGCAGCGGAGTTTCGTTGGCGGGGAGCGGCAGGATGAGCGTGTCGTTCGCGAAGGCGTCGGTGGCGATGATTTCGATGAACTGGCTGCCCTCGAACTGCGCGAGCGGGAGCTTGATCGAGCCGTCGGCTTGGGGCTTGAGATCGAATTTTACGACGGCGGGAAACTGGAGGAAATCGACAACAGCGGGAAAGATGACTCCATGGTCAGGAGATCGTCGGTCGGTATTCCCACTCGCAGAGGCGGAGTCGCCTGAACTTGGCCCGCGCTTCTTCGCTCCTTCGGTGCCAGCTCTGCCGGAAACATTCTCCTGAGAGAGATCATCCTCGGTCCAGCGATTGAGCAAAAGCCCGGGACGCGGAAGCAGGGAACCGGGAAACGTCTTTGCGGCGAGGCGATCCAGAATGTAGCGCATTTCATCGCTGAGGCGACGATCGGTGAGGAATCCGCTGCCGATCAAGCCGGGAATCAGCGAATCCGGAAGCGATGGGCTAAATGGGAAGAGTCCAAAGCCGGTAATCCAACCGAGAGCGTACCGTTTGCCAACGACGGAGACCCGTGTGTCGCGCCCGTGATTGCGAAGTTGAATTTTCAACTCGCCGTTCACGGCGCTGGCGCTGGCGCTGGCGATGGTGGGATAAAGTCGATTGTAACGGGGGAGGATGCGGGTTTTGGAAACCAGGAGTCCGTCGTTCTCGATACCGGATGAGATTAGGATTTCGCTGCTGGTGTAGGCTTGGGCGAGCACAAAATCGCCAGGGGGCAGGTCTCGAATCACGATCTGTCCGTCAACAATGGAAACCTTGTCAAAGTGGTCGCGGATGGGCTTGTCATCGAGAGTTTCCAGCAAGGAAATGTTTAGTCTGTCGGGAATGGCCATCGGCGTTTCCAAGGGAAACCTAATTTCGGCAGCCGCGGGGAGGTGGGTGATTGTGGTAGAGCCTGTGAACTTCCAATTGGGGAAATACTTGGTTTCGGCGATGTCGGTGCCGGTGGCTTGCAGGTCGTAGATCGCATCGAGTTTGCCAAGATCTACCCGGCCATTGGAATCGGTGCGGACATCCAACTTGATAGTGGACTCGTAACCATGGCGGCTGAACTCCAAGCTGATGGAGCGCGAGGGCAGCGGCTCGCCATTGCGGCCCCGGACTTCGATGCGGTGTCCTTCAGTGGTGGGAGAGAAAAACGCGGTGCCAATGCGGGATTCCCTGAGATCGCCATTCAGTGAATAAAATCGGTCCGCGCTCAGTTTTACGGGTTCGCCGCCGGTCGCAGGAATGGCGCTACCTCGCAGGGTGAAAGTGAGCTTGAGGAGATCCGCCGGAACCTGGAACGGGATTTCCATCGTCGGCGTGAGCGTTAGATTCTCCGCGATGACGCGCTCGGTGGTGACGCCGCCTAGCAGTTCGGCCTTGAGGACTAGGGCGGGGTCCTTGATCCGGTCGAGCGGGAGTTCGTGGCCGTGGTTGGTGAGGCGGACGCGGAGATGCAACTTGGCTTCCTGGTCGGCGAGGAGTTGTTCGCGGTCGAGGTGGAAACGGGCGTCGAGCGCGAGTTCGTCGCTGCGGGTGCCGAGGGAAATGGGCACGGCGAGTTTGCCGGTGCGGACGATGCCGGTGGTGACGGGTTGGTTAGGCGCATCGGGAATGACGATGCGGCGGGTGGCGTCGGCGGCTAGATTTTCGCGGCCGAGGGAAATGCTGGCGGCAGGGACGGCGTTGCCCTTTTCGTCGAAGACGCGGACGGTTTGGCCGGTGGCGGTGCGCTCGGGGAAGGCGATGAGCTGGCCTTTTCTCACGAGCGCGCGGGCGGACACCTGGCCGCCGGTGAAATCGACGAGCCACGCGCCGGGACCGGCGAGTTCGGGGAGTTGAATCGCTTCGCGGTGCAGGAGAATCGGCGCTTGGGCGAAGGTGAGACGGCGTTCGTGGTGGGGGACGAGGCCGTCGAGGTCGATGTCCACCTCCGGCTCGGAGCCGTGGTTGGCGAGGTGGGCGGGGAGGTCGAGCTCGTAGATGCGGATGAGGAGGTCCGGGGTGTTCTTCAAGTCGAGTGTTAGGGCGACGGCGGCATCGGAATCGAGCAGGCCGGGCGCGCCGGGAGCGAAGCCGATGCGGGTTTGCTCCTGAAGGGATTTGAACTCGGCGGGATCGATCCGAGTGCCCCAGCGCGCGGGGTCGCCCCCGGCTAACAGCCGGGCGCGGGCGTGCAGCGGGTTCAGCAGTTTCTCCGGGATGAATGGCGCGAACTCGGCGGCTGTGTCGGTCTGGCTGAGGAAATGTTGGAGGTAGGATTGGATCAGCGCGAGGTCGTCGCGGACCGGCGGGCAGGCGGTGGCGGCTGAGAAATCGGAATCAAGGGCGATGGCGGACTTGTCGGCGATTTCCGGGATTTTAAGAAGATCATGCCGCGAGCGGGGCAGGGCGAGGAAGGTGAGGAAGTCGCCCTTCGGGTGGTTTCCGAGATCCGCTTGCAGCCGGAGGTGGTGGAAGAGGACGTGCGCTTTGAGCGAGTTGAGAGCGGGCGGCAGGGTGATCACGAAATCCCGGCAGCGGCGGAGGTGCTCGGCGTGGGCCTGGGGATCGCGTTCGAAATCCGTCTCCGAACCGGGCCGGAGTTTCGCGAGGTAGGCGAGGCTGAAGGATTCCTTGGCGCGGAGGTCGGGGTGGAGTTCGAGCAGGGATTCGAGCTGCTTGGCGGTGAGTTTGGAAAGAAGGGGGTGCTGGGTGAACGAGAGAGTCCTGTCGATTCCGAGCGCCCGGTCCACGAGCGGCACCACGCCCGGGAGGTCGGCGCGGTCGAGGTTTTCCATGAACCAGCGGATTTTCGCTTCATCGAATTTCTCGACCTGTTCGAGTTCGCGGAGGCGGCGTCGGCCGGAGTATTGCGCGTAGGTTTTTTCAGGAAAACGATCGGCGGTGGCTTTCTCGAAAGCGGTCTCGGAAATGAGCGCTGGATCGATCCGCGTGGGCAGGCTTTCCGCGGCAGCGGCGGCATCCGGGCGGGTGTCGGTGAATTTTAGATCGAGGCGGCGGATCAGCTCGGCGAGCGTGGTGGCGGGGCTTTTCTGATAGTCTATCAGGAGCTGGCGGTTCTCGAGGACTTTCATCGACTCTGCGGAAATCGGGTTTTCCTTCCGTTCTGAGGCGGCTTTCCAATCGGCCATGGTCTTCTTGGACTCCGCCTCTCGCCCGGCGAGTTGGTGATTGAGGGCGGTGTGGAAATAGGCGGACCGCGTGCCTGGGATCAGTTCGGCCAGCGCGGCGGTGCGGCTCGCGGGATCGGCAAAGCGCTCGCGGAACCGGTCGTCATCGGCGTGGAGCGGGCCGCACGCGAGAAGGAGGCAGAGCAGGGATTTTCTCATGCATGAGCTGTAACGGTTCCTGCTAGGAGGGGAAGGGGAAAGTCGGGTGGAGCTGCAGAACACCTGACCTCGCCCTTGTTCCAGCGGTGCTTGAGATGATCCAAACCTGAAGAATGGCGTCGGGCAGGATGCCCGCGTCACCGTGGCCCGGGCATTCTGCCCGGAGCCTTATGCCGCGATTTGGTATCACGCTCACGACTCCGACTGCCGTGGAAAATCTAACACTAGAATCCTTGGTTTCACGGTCAACAGCACTTTGCCTCTCACACGGGGGTCAGGTGTTCTGAACTGAAAGGTGGCAGTGGTCGTCTCGTCGATGCGCGGGGGCGAGACGTCCCTTGCCGTTAGGGCGGGGGGCTGTGTAGGATCTCCGCGTGACGGATTTATCCATGACATTTCTCGGGACGGGAACCTCGGTGGGGGTGCCGGTGATTGGTTGCGATTGTGCGGTTTGCACTTCGGAGGATTCGCGGAACAAGCGGCTCCGGTCGTCGGTGGTGGTGCGGGCGGGGGGCACGACCTTGTTGGTGGACTCGGGGCCGGATCTGCGGATGCAGGCGTTGCGGGAAAATCTGCGGGAGATCGACGCGGTCATTTACACCCACGCGCATTTGGATCATGTGGCGGGGTTCGACGAGTTGCGGGCGTTTTGTTGGCGGAAGCGCGAGCCGCTGCCACTGCATGCGACGGTGGGCTGCATGACGACGCTGAAGGAAATGTATGGCTGGGCGTTTTCGCCGGAGAAGCTGATAGAGGGCTACGTGAGGCCGGATGCGCGGTTGATCGACGGGCCGTTTTTTTATGGGGATCTTAAAATTACGCCGCTGCCGGTGGAGCATGCGGCGGTGGAAACGATCGGGTTCCGCTTTGATTTTCCGGGCGCGCGGAGTCTGGCGTATATCTCGGACGTGAAGCGGATCCCGGCGGAGACGATGAAGTTGATAGCCGGGGTGGACGTGTTGGTGATCGATGCGCTGCGGACGGCGGACCATCCGACGCATTTCACGCTGGCAGAGGCGCTGGCGGCGATCGAGGAGGCGGGCGCGCGGGAGGCGTGGCTCACCCACCTGACGCACGAGTTCGACTACGACACGCTCGACGCCCAGTTGCCGGCGGGAGTGCGGGCGGCGTGGGATGGGTTGCGGATTTCGTTTTGAGTTGCGCCGGGTCTTGCATGATCCGGGCATCCGGGCATGCTTCGCGCGATGAGGACATTGGCGATGGTTTTGCTTCTGCTGGCAGGAATCCCGGTGGTTTCCAGGGGGTCGATTTCCCCGGAATCGGTGGCGGTGCTCTACAATTCCGCGGTTCCGGAATCGCGGAAGCTGGCGGAAATCTATCGGCTGGCGCGGGAGATCCCGGTGGAAAACCTGATCGCGCTGGACATGCCGGTGGCGGCGGATATTTCGCGGGCGGATTACGACAAGTGGATTGCGAAACCGCTGCGCCGGGAGTTCGAAAGCCGGCTGTGGTGGAAGCGCCAGCGTGACGGAGCCGGGGTGACTGTGCCGGTGGTGAACAAGATCCACGTGCTGGTGACGATGCGCGGCGTGCCGCTGCGGATCCAACCGGTGCCGAAGGAGCCTGCGAAACCCGGTGCTCCGCCGCCGGCGAGTCCGATCGTCGGCCGTGACGAGGCGTCGGTGGATTCGGAACTGGCGATGTTTGGGGTGGAGGGCGTGCCGGTGGACGGGGTGCTGCAGAATAAATTCTATCTGAGCGAGAAGTCGGTCGCCGACGCGGCCCTGCCGTTCTTCGTTCTAACTGCGAGAATCGACGCGCCGACTTTCGCCACCTGCGAGCGGATGATCCGCGATGCGGTGGAGGTGGAAAAAACCGGCTTGTGGGGTCGGGCCTATGTGGACATCGCCAACAAATTTCCGCAGGGCGACAAGTGGTTGGAAACCGTGGTGAAGGCGGATTCCGCGGCTGGCATTCCGACGGTGGTGGACCGCTTCAACGACACGCTGCCGAAGAACTATCCGATGACCGACGCGGCGCTCTATTACGGCTGGTATGATTGGGCGGTGAGCGGGCCGTTTTTGAACGCCCGCTTTCAATTCCGCAAAGGCGCGGTGGCGATGCACTTGCATTCATTCAGCGGGGAGCAACTAACGGATGGCGCGAAGAACTGGAGCGGCCCGCTGCTGGAACGAGGGGCGGCGGTGACCATCGGCAATGTTTATGAGCCGTTTCTCCATCTCACGCATGACTTCGGCATCCTTCACCAGCGGCTGTTAGCCGGATTCACCTGGGGCGAGGCCTGTTGGATGGCGATGCCGGTGACCTCGTGGCAGGGGGTGGTGTTAGGAGATCCGCTCTACCGGCCGTTCAAGCACTTTGGCGGCAGCGGGGTGAAGCAGGATGGCGACATCGAGTTCCGCGCGCTGCGGGCCGCCGCGCTGGAATGGAAGACCAATCCGCTGGAGCGGCAAAAGCAGGTGAAACAAGCCTCGGAGCGGCTGAAGAGCGGAATCCTGGCGGAAGCCGCGGGACTGGATTTCGTCCAACTGCGCGATCCGGCATCGGCCGCGCAGTGGTTCCGCACGGCACGGGAACACTATGTGAAAATGGACGACAAGCTCCGCCAGGATTTCAATCTGATCGCCATGGACCGCACCGCGAATCGCAAGGAGATCGCGGTGCGTGCCTTGCGGGATGGCCTGCTGCTGTATCGCGCGCAGCCGGGCGTCGAAGGGCTGAAGGGCTGGCTCGATATCCTGGATCCGCCGCCGCCGCCGGCGGCGGATCCGACCAAGGTGCCCGCAGTGAAAACCCCTTGAACGGACCGGCAATTGATATGACTTACAGTTTTTTGATAGAATCGATTTGGCATCCGCCGCTGGCGTTTGAGGAAACCGCGGCGAGCGGACTGCCACCGGAGTTGGAGTTGCAGGCCTTGTGGTTCGGCGGGGCCTTCGGCAGGGATTTCCGCACGACGACCGGCAAGAGTGTCAGGATCGTGCAGTTCGGCGAGTGGAATCGCGGCGCGGGTCCGGATTTCATTCAGGCGGCGGTCGAGATCGACGGGGAATTGCGAACCGGTCCCCTGGAGTTGGACCCGGTGGCGGGGGACTGGGAGGCGCACGGCCATGCGGTGAATCCCGCGTTCAACGACGTGGTCCTGCATGTGGTCTTTCTAACCGACGCGCGGCGGATCTTCACCCGCACCGTCGATCACCGCGAGGTCCCGCAAGTGGTCATTTCCGCAATGCAACTATCAGATGCCTTGAACCGCCCGCAGCGCGAGGTGGCGATCGCCCATCCGGGGCGCTGCGTCTCGCCATTGAAACTGCTCCCCAATGGCGCGGTCGAACGTTTGTTAGACGAGGCGGCGGTGTATCGCGCGGCGATCAAGGCGTCGCGCTGGCTGCGCACCGCCGACGCGCATGGTCGCGACGCGGCGTTGTTCCAAGCGACCGCCGAGACTCTCGGTTACCGGGGCAACGCGCTGCCCATGCGTTTGCTGGCCCAACGCTCACCGCTGGCTTTCCTCAAGGCGGAGGGCGAGGCGGCGGAGGCGATTCTGTTCGGCACCGCCGGCTTTCTATCCGCGGACTTGCACGAGCAGGCCCCGGCGGACACCCGCGACTATCTGCGCGGGTTGTGGGACACGTGGTGGAAGAACCGGGCCCGCTTTGAAGCGACTGCGGATCGGGCGATTCCTTGGAAGACCCATGGCCAGCGCCCGGCGAATCACCCTCACCGGCGGGTCGGTGCCCTGGCAGTGCTGGTGAAAGTCTGGCCGCAGTACCGGCGTCTCGCGCTGGCACGACCGTTTTCCGCCAAGCCGGTGATCGAGTTCCTGCAAACGCTGGAACACGAGTTCTGGAGCCACCGCCACACCTTGACCTCGGCGGCCTCGGTCCAGCGGGTGGCGTTGTTCGGGCGGGCGCAGGCGCTTGAATTGATCGCGAACCACTTGGCTCCGCTGGCCATGCACGAGGACGGCATGACTTGGCAAAGCTATCATAAACTGCGGAACTCGGCTGCGAACGACAAGGTCAGGCGCTGCGGACTCCGGTTGTTCGGCTCGACCCAGGCCGCGCTGCCGTGGATGCGCCGGGTGTGTCACCATCAGGCGCTGCTGCAGGTCTATCAGGATTTTTGCCTCGAAGATTTCTCGGACTGCAAGGACTGCCCGTTTCCCGAACAACTCGCGCAGTGGCGGTGAGATTTCCGATCATGAACATCCAACTGAATGGCGCGCCGCATGAGTTAGACCGGCCGATGGCGGTGAGCGAGCTGCTGGAGAGCATCGGCTTCGCAGGCAAGCCGGTGGTCGTGGAACTCAACGAGCAGGCGGTTTTTCCCCGCGACTATTCGAACGCGCGGGTCGAGGACGGGGCCCGCATCGAGATCGTCACGCTGGCGGCGGGCGGTTAGGGAAATCCAAAAACGAAAAAGCCCGGCTCGCCTTGCGGGCGGGCCGGGCTTGCCGGGCGGAATTACTTGGATGGAGCCATCGGTGCTGGTGCTGGTGCCGGGGCACTTGGGCAGCACGATGCGGCGAGGAATGAAGCGGCGGCAGCGATGACAAGGTATTTAACGGTTTTCATGTTTTGTTGGTTGTTGGTTTCATGTCATCCGCGCGGTTGACGCTGGATGACTCAAGAGGACTAGCAGTTTGGAACTGCGAATCAAGTTCCGATTCGCGCCAAAATGAGCGGGTTACAACGAGTCGCCTCAAGCGGCGTCCTGGTCCGCACGCTTGCGACGGATATTCGGCGGGCGCTCGCCAAGCACGACCTGACGATTGATGGTCACCGATTCGATGTCCTCGCGGGACGGGATGTCGAACATGACGTCGAGCATCATTTTCTCGAAAATCGAGCGCAGGGCACGCGCACCGGTACCACGGCGGACAGCTTCCTCGGCGAGGGCGCGCAGGGCATCGCGGGTGACCCGGAGCTTCACGTCATTCATGGCAAGTTGCTTACCGTATTGTTTGATCAGCGCGTTCTTCGGCTCGGTGAGGATCGACATCAGCTCGTCTTCGGTTAGTTTCCGGAGCGAGGAAAGGACGGGCAGGCGGCCGATGAATTCCGGGATGAGACCGAAGTGGAGAAGATCCTCCGGTTGGACTTTTTCCAGGACGTTCACCGACGGATCGTCGAGGTTTTCCCTCGAAGTGTCGGCATGGAAGCCGAGGGTATTGCTGCCGAGGCGGCGGCGGACCATGTCTTCGAGGCCGACGAACGCGCCGCCGACGATGAAGAGGATCTTCTCGGTGTTGACCTGGATGTATTCCTGTTGCGGGTGCTTGCGACCGCCTTGGGGCGGGACGTTGCAAATGGTGCCTTCGAGGATCTTGAGCAGCGCCTGTTGGACGCCTTCGCCGGAAACGTCGCGGGTGATCGAAACGTTCTCGGTCTTGCGGCCGATCTTGTCGATTTCATCGACATAAATGATCCCGCGCTCGGCGCGGGCGACGTCGAAGTCAGAAGCTTGCAGCAAGCGCAGGATGATGTTTTCCACGTCCTCGCCGACGTAGCCGGCTTCGGTTAGCGTGGTGGCATCGACGATGCAGAACGGCACGTCGAGCACCCGGGCGAGGGTGCGGGCGAGCAATGTTTTTCCCGAGCCGGTTGGCCCGAGAAGCATGATGTTGGATTTTTCAATCTCCACATCCCGGAACTCTTCACCGACCTTGGCCTGGTCCTGGCGGAGGCGCTGATAGTGGTTGTAAACGGCCACCGAAAGCACCTTCTTGGCGTTTTCCTGGCCGATCACGAACTCGTTGAGCTTTGCCAGGATGGCGGCAGGCGCGGGGATTTTGAAGCCGGGCTTTTCAGCCGGGGTTTTCCCTTTCGCGGGTGCGCCACCGAGTTCTTTTTCAAGGATGTTAGAACAAACCTCGATGCACTCGTTGCAAATATAGACACCGGGACCGGCGATGAGTTTTTTAACCTCCGAATGGCTCTTTCCGCAGAAAGAACACATCGTTAGATTGGAAGCGCGGGCCATGGTGGGATTGCAAGTTTTGGGGATTATCGGGTGCCAGTCTCGCTGGAACCCTTGAAACGTCAAGCGTCGGGCTTCTTGTCCTCGAGGTTCGCGACGACCACGTCGGGAAGCTGCTTGCGGCTTTCGAGAACCTTGTCCACGAGGCCGTAGGCCACGGCTTGCTCGGCGGTCATGTAGTTGTCACGGTCCGAATCGTTCTCAACCTGCTCGATCGACTTGCCGGTGTGGAAGGCGAGGATGCCATTGAGGCGCTTCTTGAGGTTGAACATGAACCCGATCGTGCGCTCGACGTCGGAAGCGGTTCCCTGGGCTCCGCCCGAAACCTGATGGATCATGACGTGGGAGTTAGGCAGGCAGAAGCGTTTGCCCTTGGTTCCGGCGGTTAGAAGGACCGAACCCATCGAAGCGGCGATGCCGATGCAGTAGGTGTTCACGTCGCAGGTGAGGAACTGCATCGTGTCATACATCGCGAGACCTGCGGTGACGGAGCCGCCGGGCGAGTTGATGTAAATGTGGATGTCCTTTTTCGGGTCCTGCATTTGCAGGAACAGAAGCTGGGCGATCACCGAGTTGGCCACGAAGTCATCGATCGGCACGCCGATGAAGATGATGCGGTCCTTTAGGAGGCGCGAGTAGATGTCGAACGAGCGCTCACCGCGCCCGTCCTGCTCCACGACGACGGGGACGTAGTAGTTTTTCGGCGGCGTGGCGGAACTCATGGACGGGGATTGGAAGTTAGGCATCGAGGGTGGTTTCTGTTGACTCGACCACGCTCGCGTGTTCGACGAGGAAGTCAATCGTCTTGCCGATGGCCATCGAGCTGCGGATGCTCGGAATGCGGCCGGCGCGCTGCATGTCCTTGATGAACTTCTTCGGTGCGATCTTGCGCGAGTTGGCGATTTGCATGAGGTGATTGACCAGCTCGGATTCGGTGACGGTGATTTTTTCGACCCGCGCGATTTCCTGAAGGATGAAATTCGTGCGGAGGTTGGAGACGGCCTGGTCGCCGGCGCTGGCGAAAATCTCGTTCTGTTGGGATTCGATTTCGCCTTCGCTCATGCCGGATTGGACGCCGCGTTTCACCATGGCATCGGCCTGGGACTGGGTTTCCTGGGTGACGAGTTCTTCGGGAAGCTCGAAATTCACCTGCGCGTTGAAGTGAGCGACGATCTGATTGACCTTCATGTCGTCGATTTTGCGGCGGCGCTCGCCTTCCATGTTCTCGCGGATGATGTCCTTGATGGCGTCCATCGTCTTGCCGGGAGCGAGGCGTTCGGCGAGTTCGTCATCGAGCGCGGGAAGCACGGCTTGCTTGAGTTCTTTGACGGTGGTTTGGAAAACGAGCTGCTGGTTGCGAAGTTCCTCGATCGGGAAATCTTCAGGCAAAGTGACCGTGATTTCGCGGGAATCCCCGGCATTCATGCCCACGAGTTGGGCGGCGAATCCGGGGAGGAAGGCCTTTTCATCCAAGCGCACCCAGAAGCCTTCGCGGCTGGAAAGGTAACCGGCGGGTTTGCCGAGAAATTCTTCGGTCGGTTTGCCATCGACCGTGGAAGTGTAATCGACGACCGCGAAATCGCCCATGGCCGCGGCACGACCTTCGATGTCGTTGAAATCCGCAAAACGCTCCTGGAGCGCGGTGAGCTGGGCTTCGATTTCCTCTCCCGGGACCGCGTATGGCGGCACGGTCACGTTGACGCCTTTGTAGTCAGGAAGCGTGACTTCGGGAGCGAGTGTCAGTTTTGAAACAAAAGTGATCGAGCCGTCGGGATGAGTGGTCACGTCCTCAGGCACGCCGAAATCGAGGACGTGAAGGGATTCCTGTTTGAGGGCCTCGTCATAGGCCTCGTTGATGAGCGCGCCGTGGAGCTCCTCGATGATTTCCTTTTGAAAACGTTTTTCGACGACCGCATTCGGAGCCTTGCCGGGACGGAAACCCGGGATTCTCGCCTTGCTGGCATAGCCCTTGGTGATCTTGGCGTGCTCGCTATCAACTCTGTCCACTGGAATTTCCACGCGCAGGGTGGCGACGCACTTTGGCTGCTTCTCGACAACAATGTTCATAATAAATGGGACCGACGTCGGCGTCGGGGCGGGGAACCTAAAGGAAACCCGCGCCGCTTGTCAAACGAGGCGTGCATTTTGTGACCTAATGATTGCCTTCCGTGAGTCCCGCCCAGTGCCACAAGCCAGGATCGAGTTCGTCCTGGGCGGACTTGGCCAAGGCAGTTGCATCCGCGCCGTCATGGAGAATCGCGAAAACGGTGGAGCCGGAGCCGCTCATCAGGGCGGCGGCCGTTTCCCGGCGATCCAGCAACCATTGTTTGAGTTCGGCGAGGAATCGGTGCTTTGCAAAAACCGGGCGCTCCAGATCATTTGCCAGCAAAATTCCTTGGATCTGCTGCGGCTCGTAATGGATTCCCGGAATTTGAAACGATTGTTTCCACTTGCTGTATGCATCAGGCGTTGCGACGCCGAAGGATGGCTTCAGTAGTAGGATGGGGAGCGCGGGCGGCGAGGGAACGGGTTCGATAATTTCCCCGCGCCCGGTGCAGCGGGCGGCTCCGGCGGTGAGGAAGAAGGGGATGTCCGAACCAAGCGAGGCCGCAAGTTGGTGCATAGTCTCCACTCCGAGCAAGTGGTCGTGAAGCCGGTTCAGGCCCAGCAAAGTCGCGGCAGCATCACTGCTCCCGCCGCCCATTCCGGCACCGTGGGGAATGGTTTTCCTAAGCGAAATCGAGCATCGGCAGCAAACGCCAGTGGCGGCTTCGTAGGCTTTCGCCGCTTTGACGACGAGGTTCCCGTCATCGCCGGGCACGCTTGGATCGTCGCATGTGAACGAGAAATCGGTGCCCTCGCAAAACTCGAGTTCGTCGGCCAAACCCGGCAGTTTCACCATCAGCGTGTCGATTTTATGAAACCCGTCGTCGCGTTTGCCGAGCACGCGCAACGAAAGATTCAGCTTGGCAGGCGCTTGGAGGGCGAATGTTTTCATGTTTTCATGGCAAAAAATCACGGACGATCAGGGCCATCATGCGGCCGGTTTTCCCGAGTTCGGAGCGGTAACTGTAGTGGCGCTGCAAATCAGACGCGGTGTTCAAACCGCAGTCGAGAAAACTTCCGACCCCGGCGCGGGTGGCTTGGTTGCCGATTTCCGTGGCGAAATCCACGTCGTAATCGGGGATGCGGATGCACGGACTCAGCACGGCGGTGATATTCTCCGCCCGGGTGCCGAATTGCGCCGTCATCACGCCCAGAGCCACTTCGAAGATATTTCCCTCCGTTCCCTTTTTCCCCGAGTGCAGCAGTCCGATGGCTCCCGTTTTCCGATCGGCAAGCCAGATTGCCCCGCAATCCGCCGCGTAAATCGCGAGGACGATCCCAAGTTGGCAGGTGACAAGTCCATCGCAGCCAGGCACGACCGGCAGTCCATCGGGTGCTAGGATTTGCGGGCTGCCGGCAACGACGGCCACTTTTGTTCCATGCACTTGTTCCGCGCGCCACCACTGGGCGGAGGCTCCGGCGAAATCGGAAACCGCTCGTTCATGGTGCGGTCGCAACAGATTCATCGCTTCATCCCGGTCACCGTTGATCGGCAAATCCGGAACACGTCCAATCCAAGCGGCGCGGACACCGGGAATTGAATTCAATGGATCTAAAAAGGGGAACGCCTCCGTCACCCGGGGACGGTAACGGAGGCGCTGAGGATTCGCCAAGCTGGTTTATTCAGAGGCGAAACCTAATTGATCACGCGATCGCACGGCCTTGAATGGCGCGCTTGGTGTGTTCAACGGCTTCAGCCTGGTCTTCATCCATACCTGCCAGAATGCCAGCCAGATCGTTCGCGATTTCCGTACGCATCTTCGAAACGAGTTCGATTCCTTTGGAGGTGATGCGGACCATGATTTTACGGCGATCTTCAGCAGCATGCATTCGCTCGACATAGCACAATTTTTCC
>JANOZJ010000183.1:0-35895 GCA_031429315.1 Akkermansiaceae bacterium | reverse complement strand
GGCGACGGCTTCCCAGATGCCTTCCGGTTGATAGGGCTTCACTGAGGGGCCGCCGGTTTTTGCGGAGAGCAGATTGGCTGAGGAAAGCGCGAGATCGCGAATCTGCTCGGCATCAAGTCGGGAGCGCGGGCCGCGGGCGAGAAGCCTGTTGGCCGGATCTTTCTCCAGCATCTCGGGTGTGAGCACGGCGGACTGGCGGTAGGCGGCAGAAGTGACCATGAGCTTGATCATGTGGCGGTAGTCCCACTTGGAATCCACGAACTCGGCGGCTAGCCAGTCGAGTAATTTCGGGTGGCTGGGCCGGGCTCCCATGATGCCGAAGTCGGCATTGGTCTCGACGATGCCTGTGCCGAAGAAATAGGACCAGGTGCGGTTCATGGTCACGCGGGCGGGGAGTGGATTGGCCGGATCATTGAGCCAACGTGCCAGCCCGAGGCGGTTTTTCGGGGCATCCGCAGCCATCGGTGGCAGCACTGCGGGAGTGATGGGCGCGACCTTTTCCCCCTTGTCGGCGTAGCCGCCGCGGATGAGGACGTGGGCGAAGGGCTCATCCTTTTTCTCCTCCATCACCAGCGTGACCGAGCCACGTGAACGCAGGGTGCCTTGCTCGGATTTTAGTTTGTCCAATGATGTCCGAAGCTCACGGGATGGGACATCAATGTTTGCGAGATAGTATTTTAAAACCGAATCATTTTGCTCCTTCGTCCGGGTTTCGCGCGGTATGGAAATGATGTGCTGGAGCTGGCTGCTCATGGCCAACTTTTTAATTTCATCCCCGGAGAGTAATCGGCGGTAGAAACGGAAATCTTGGAGCGCGACTTTGCCGTTGAGTTTGGAATCCCCACCGTCTCGTGAGCCGAGACTCAAGGGCACGGCGGTCTCGATTATGCCGCCGACGGTATTGGGATAAATTTTCGTATCAACGGATACACCATCCACATAGATCCTACCAGTCTGGTGCCCCGCGAGGGCACCGTTGAAAGTGACCATGACGTGCTGCCATTGGCCGGGCTTCAACGCCGCTTCCGCGACCACTTTATTCGCTGACTTGTCCCATGAATCGATCACATGGGAGACCGGTTTGCCGTTTTCCAAATAGAGATCCCAGCCCCGGAAGGCTTGCGCCGGATTCATCCGCGCGATGACCGCGCCGGTGGGCGTGCCTTCGATGCGGATGAAGCCGCCGAAGGTGACGCGATCGCCCCGCGAGAAACTTCCGATATCGCCGAGCGCGACAGGCTGGTCGCTGATGACCGGGGCTTTCCCGAGTGGAGCATCGATTCGCGAGAGCGTGGCCGGCCATTCGCGCGGCTTGCCATCGACGAAGCCGCGCAGAGGGCCGTCTGTTTCGTTGAGCGGGAGATGAATCGCGAGGGTCGAATCAAGTTCACGCGCGGGTTCGATGGCGGCACTTGCCAACCAAGTGTTAAACTCGGGAGGAGCGGCTTCTGCCCGGGCGACTATCTGTTTCTCCACGGTGGAAATTTCACGGGCCAAGGCTTCCCAGCGCTCGCGATCATCCCGCAGGGGCGCGAAAACATTGGGCGGATGTTCTGAATCGTTGCCGTCGAGAGCTGTCATCGGAGTGTTCCGGAAGAAGGCCGTCAGGGAGTAAAATTCCTTGGTCGATACCGGATCAAACTTGTGGTCATGGCAGGCGGCGCAGCCGGTGGTGAGGCCGAGCCAGATGGCGGAGACCGTTTCCACGCGGTCCTTGGCGTAGATGGCATCGTATTCCTCGTCGATCGCGCCGCCCTCGCCGGTGGTGGCGAGGCAGCGGGAAAATCCGGTGGCGACGAGTTGGTCGAGCGAGCGGTCGGGAAGCATATCGCCGGCGATTTGTTCGGTGGTAAATTGGTCCCACGGCATGTTCGTCTGAAAGGCCCGGATCACCCAGTCGCGGTAAGGCCAAATGGCGCGGTAGTTATCGATGTGAATGCCGTGGGTGTCGGCGTAGCGGGCGGCGTCCAGCCAGTAACGGGCGAAATGCTCGGCGCTGGCGGTGGTCGCTAACAATTGGTCGGCCGCAGCCTCCGTCGCCGCTTGAAAATCCGTAGTGGCGGCCTTCTTGAAGGCCTCGATCGCATCGGGCAGTGGCGGCAGCCCTGTTAGGTCGAAATGCAGACGGCGGTAGAAACGCGCGGGATCCTCGGGAGGGTTCGGCTTGAGGTTGGATGCTTCGAGTTTGCCGGCGATGAAATGATCCACCGGATTCACCGCCCAGCCTTTGCCAGCCGCCGGCAGTTCGGGCCTTTTCACCGGTGCGAATGACCAATGCGCCTCATAGTCCGCACCTTGCTCGATCCAGCGTTCGATCATCGCGATTTCCTCCGGCTTCATCGTCTTGTGACTCTTCGGCGGCGGCATGATGGAGTCCGGATCAGTCTCGTGCAGCCGTTTGACCACCTCCGAAGCCTTTGGATCGCCCTTGATGATCGTGGGCTTGCCATCGTCCCGCAGGGCGAACGCATCCTCGACGCGATCAAGCCGTAGCGGTGCCTTTTTCGGCTCACGCGTCCCGGAATCCGGTCCATGACACTGGTAGCAATTCTCCGAGAGGATCGGCTGGATGTGTTCGTTGAATGAAACTTTCGCGGGTAGTGAAATTTTCACCAACTCGACTGGAACCGGAGCGACCGACTCATCCGGGAGAGCCGCTGTCTTGGAATCAACGGACGACGCAGGATCGCAACTACCAAGGAAACCGCAGGCCGCAAGCCCCACGATCGCTAATATTTTTGAGGAAAAATTCATCATTGCCACGCGGGAAAGATCCCCGATTACGCTAAGGAATCCACCCATTTATCACAGGCCCGATCAAAAATCAGGGCTGGGGAACATGGTCATCCGGTGAAAGTTTCCGACGAGGAGTTGTTGAAGCGGCTTTCAGCGATCCAGAGCGAGGCGTTTGTGGCGGGGCGACTAGGGAACCAGCGAAGGCACGGGCGGAGACCGGAACACGCCTTCCCGGTGCTTCGACGCTTGCTCTTGAATGCCCGCCGCCCTTTGATCGGCGCGGATACCAATCAAGGTCATGAAACTTGCAACCCAATGCCTCCACGCCGGATACTCGTCGGCCCCCGCCACTCATGCGTGCGTGGTGCTCGTGTATCGCACGGCCTCCTGAGGCTTGTCCCCGTTTCCAACAATCCAGCAACTCCACCTGCATGTCCCGCGCCGCCATCTTCGCCAAAATCGAGTCAGCCAACGCCGCCTTGAAAACCAAAACCGCCTACCCGGAATACGACCTGTCGCTCGTCCACTCCCAGCCCAAGCTTGCAGGCGACGACCTCTGGCAGATTTTCGTCCGGAATTTCTCCGATGTGAATGGCAAGGCCATGACCTCCACCGAGCAGCTTATCGGTTTCCTCCAGCAAACCCAACAGCTCCACGGCTATTGCGACCCTGCGCTCTACGACCGCATTGGCAGCCAACTCGCCGCCGCCGGCCTGACCGTGGAAACCGAGTACCACCGCGACCGCTACGACGACTATCAGTTCGGCATCACCCGCGCGAGCGGAGCCATCGCCGAGTCCGGCAGCGTCATCCTCGATGATGACCGCACCTCGCACCGCCTCGCCGCGCTCTCACCCTGGGTCCACGTCGCCGTGCTGGAGCGCGCGGAAATCCACCGCACCATCCCGGACGCCATCGCGGCCTTCGGCGACAGTCCGAACATCATCTGGTGTACCGGTCCGTCCAAGACCGCCGATGTCGAAGGCATTCTCATCGAAGGCGTCCACGGCCCCGGCGAACAGATCGCGTTGCTCTTGTAGCAGCACTCCCCGGTCACCACCGGGTCTGAGTCGCGCCACGGAATTTTCATTTGAAAGCGAGCGTAAATCCTGGGCGAGGTCATTTCACAGGACCACGTGCCCAAGCGGTCGTTGAAAGACGCCATCGAAAACTCAGATTGAGCCTTTTCCGCCGAAAAAGTTAGATCCCCGGACAGAGCGCGGTGCTCGCCGCCAAGGCGTCGAACGCTGCGTCATCGATCACCGGCCGCGCGGTTTCCTGCCAATCCGCCGGTGGCTCGGGCAGATGGAGCCAACTCCGGCAGCCGCCGTATTTCGCCTCGTACGGAAACTCCCACGGCGCGGCCAACTCCCGAATCCGCACCACCGCCAGATGAATGCTGCCGGATGCCATGCCTTTGCCTTCCCAATCGAAACGATCCCTAACGGTCTGCGCCGAGTAGATATGGAGCGGCTCGAGGGCGGCGACCTGGCTCCAGTCGGTTAGAGTGACCGCCCGCAAGGCTTCGGCGTGGTGGGTGATGCGGATCACATCGCCGGACTGCCACTCGGGCATGACCTTCACCTCGCCTTCCCGGACCTGGTCGGCCAAGGCATGGAAGCGGGTCGGAAAGAGGAAGAACGCTTCATGGGCGAAGGAAAATCCCTGGCGCCCTTCATGGATGCCGCCTTTGCGCAGGAGAACCGACTGCCGGCCCGCAGCCAGCGCGTTGCACACCACCTGCCACTCTTTGAATCCGACCTGCGCGCTCATTGGAAACTAACCGAGATCGTCCGCGGTGACTGATGTCTGTTCGCGCGAGCCGAGAATGCGCGCCTGGAGAGTCACCCGCTCGGGCGAGGTGTCGAAGCGGTAGCTGTGGCAGTTCGGGCAAAGTGCGGCTCCGCCGCCGACGATGGAGTCGCAGCCTTCGCAGACTTTGTAGCCCGCAGGATTGGCGGCGATTTTCGCGGCGGCGGCGGCGCGGTTGGGTGGTGGTGATTCGGCCATAGTGGAGATGAAAAAAGCGGTACCGGTGAACCGGTCCGCTTGTTTCGTTAGAGAGGAATGAAACCGGCTGACTGGGCAATCAGGCGATGGCGGCAAGCGCCTTCGCGGTCTTGCTCTTCAAGTTAGCAGCCTTGTTGGGATGAATCAAGTTGCGCTTCGCCGCTTTGTCCACGACGGACGAAAATGCGGAACTTGCTTCGGCGGCGGCGCTTTTGTCACCGGATGCGATCGCGGTAAGCGCCTTCTTGCGAAGCGTCTTCATGCGGCTCTTTTCAGCGCGATTGCGTTCGGTCCGGACGACGGTTTGACGCGCGCGCTTGATTGAGGATTTGTGATTGGCCATGGTCGTATTGTAGAAAAATCAGTCGCCGGGAGGCGGGCGGGGGAAAGTAGGAATTCAGCCGCAGGTGTCAAGCGCGTGTTTCGGAGATTCTCAACCGCGCGAACGAAATCCGGTTTTCCCGACGGCTGCGGAGGAGTCTTCGCTCGTCTTGTCGGATTGGATCGAGCCGCGGATCACGAAGACGTCGGCACCGGTGCCGATCCTGTTATAGAGGTCGGCCACGTCCTTGCTGCCCATGCGGATGCAGCCAAACGAGGCGGGTGAGCCGAGCCGGCATTCTTCGGGAGTGCCGTGAATGTAAATGGTCCGGCGGAAGGTGTTCTGGTTGCGGGATTCGGTGCCGGTCAGCCAGATGATGCGGGTGACGACGGGATTGCGGCCCGGCGCGTTTGGCTTGAGGATCTCGCCGGTGCGGCGGCGGGTTTTGAAAACCGAGCCGATCGGCGCACCGTCGCCGATTTTCTTGGCGACCTGCAAGCGTCCGAGCGGGGTGCAATTGCTGCCGGGGCGGTCGCCGATTCCAAACTTGGAGGTGGAAATCCTGTAGGCTTTGACCGGGGTGCCGTCGTGAACCAGAAGCATTTTCTGATCGCGGACACTGACGATCATTTTATTGTGGATATCCCTGCCGAATGACAACGAATCCGAACCGCAGCCGCTGAGACCGACAACCGTGAGCAGGCTGACCGATGCGAGAAAGAGAGCGCGCGGCGTTGGAAATCCGGTCATGGTTCGATCACGGGGTCTTGCGGTTCACGATTTTCGAAGGGCTTGCCTCCGAGCCGAATGGCAACAACCGAACGAGCGATGAAAGAGACGTATAGAAGAAACCGACGGGAAATGGAAGCAGAAGAATCGTGGAGGACCAGCGGTGGTTCATGGCGGCATCGACCACGACGAACAGGAAGAAGAACCCGAACAGCAGTTCCACGAATGGCGTGAGGGTTTTCATGGCTTTGTAGCTGCTCTTTTTCCAGTCCTGGCGCTTCACTTGGCCGATGCCGTATTTCGGCGTGCGGATGAAGGCGGTTTCGTGGTTGAAAAGCGCTTCAAGGACGGCCTTGGCATTGCTAATGGACATCCCGATTCCCAGCGCCAAGAGCAAGGGCAGGTATGGGATTTCCTTCCACCATGAGCCGGGACGCAGCGCCTTTTGAGACACCAGATAGAACAGGATCACTGAAACCGACGAGAAGAAGAAGATCGGGACATTGACGATGTAGTAAGTCATTTCCCCGAAGGCCGGCTGCGACTGCTGGCTCGGATAGATCAGGACGCAAAGGCAGATGAGCAGCAGGTAGGCGAAGTTCGAGGTGAGGTGGGCCGTCGCTTCCATCTTGATAAACAGCGGCACGTCGCTCTTCCAAATGGCGGGAAGCACTTTTTTGCAAACCTGGATCGAGCCCTTGGTCCAGCGGTGCTGCTGGCTCTTGAAGCCGTCCATGTCCACCGGGAGTTCGGCAGGAGTTTCCACGTCGTTGAGGAAAATAAACCGCCAGCCCTTGAGCTGGGCGCGGTAGCTGAGGTCCATGTCCTCGGTGAGGGTGTCGTGCTCCCAACCGCCAGCGTCGGCGATGCAGGATTTCCGCCAGATGCCGCCGGTGCCATTGAAGGTGAAGAAACGACCGGAACGATTGCGGGCGGTTTGCTCCAGTTCGAGGTGACCGTCGAGGAACATCGCTTGGATCCGGGTCAACACGTTGTAAGTGCGGTTGAGGTGGCCCCAACGCGTCTGGATCATGCCGATCTTGTCGTCGGAAAAATAGTGGATGGTTTTTTGGAGGAGATCCGGATTCGGGACGAAATCCGCGTCGAGGATAAGGAGAAACTCCCCTTTCGCGAAGTGGGTGCCGTTTTCGAGCGCACCCGCCTTGTAGCCAGTGCGATCGGTCCGGTGAATGTGCTCGGCGTCAAATCCACGGGCCTTTAAACTTTCGATCCCAGTGCGGCAGATTTCGACCGTTTCATCCGTCGAGTCGTCCAGAAGCTGGATCTGCATCTTGTCCTGCGGATAATCCATCGCGGAAACCGCCGCCAACAGCCGGTCCACCACATGCATCTCATTGAAAACCGGAAGCTGGATGGTTACCAGCGGCAGCTCCTTGAACAATTCCTTGGGCTTCGGATGCTTCCGCGAGTGCTTGAGGTAAAGAAAAACGATCGTCAAGCGATGGGACCCATAGCCCGCAAGGCCGATGAGAACGATCATATACGAGGCATACCAAAGAGGCGAGGTCCAGTCCATAGGGTGGGGAAAGTCGGAGTTCAGGCGGGTGATCCGCGCCCTCGGAGATCAAAAGAAGGGATGGGCGCGGCAGCCGACAATTGATTCACAATCAAATGCCAGACGCCGAAGGCCAGCAGGATGAGCGCCAGCCGTCAAGCCTCAAGTCGGCAGCGGGTGTCGCTGAAAATAGCAGGCACAGCGATTAAATGACTGTGCCACCAAAATCCATCGGTGGCACAGCCGTTTGTCATGAGTGGGGGGAGAAAATCTTCGCGCGGCTATTTCTTCTTCTTGGCTTCGAGGCCTTCTTTGACCTTGCCCTCGATGTCGGCGTAGAGGACAGGGTCCCCCTTGAGAAGTTCCTTGGCGGCATCACGGCCTTGGGCGAGCTGGGTGCCATTGTAACTGAACCATGAGCCACGTTTCTGAACGATTTCCATTTCCAGGGCAAGATCCAGAAGGGAACCGGTGGAGGAAATGCCCTCATTGTACATGATGTCGAACTCGGCCTCGGTGAATGGCGCGGCAACCTTGTTTTTGACGATTTTCACCTTGGTGCGGTTGCCGGTAACCGTGCCATCGGTCGATTTGATCGCCCCGATCCGCCGGATATCGACACGGACGGAGGAGAAGAACTTGAGTGCCCGTCCACCGGGGGTGGTTTCCGGGTTGCCGAACATCACGCCGATTTTCTCGCGAATCTGGTTGGTGAAAATACAGACGGTCTGCGCCTTGGAAATGAGCGCGGTGAGTTTCCGCATCGCGGCGCTCATGAGGCGGGCTTGGGCTCCCACTGTCGAGTCACCGATTTCCCCGTCGAGTTCCTGCTTGGTCACCAGCGCGGCGACGGAGTCGAGAACGATGACCGCGATCGCATTCGAGCGGACCAGAGCTTCGCAAATCTGGAGCGCTTCTTCACCCGACGAGGGCTGGGAAACCAAGAGATCATCAAGGTTCACGCCGAGCTTGCGGGCGTATTGGGGATCGAGCGCGTGTTCGACGTCGATAAAGGCGGCGAGACCACCGCGCTTTTGGGCCTGGGCGATGACGGTCAGAGTGAGCGTGGTCTTGCCGGAAGATTCCGGGCCGAACACTTCGACGATCCGGCCACAAGGGAAGCCGCCGACGCCTAGGGCGCGGTCAATGAGCAGATTTCCGGTCGGGATGACATCCACATCGACGCAGCGGTCATCGCCGAGGCGCATGATCGCGGATTCACCGAACTCTTTCTGAATGTGTGAGATCGCAAGATCCAGGTTGCGCTTGCGGGCTTCGTTGAGCTTTTCGGTGGCGGATTCTTCGGATGTTTGTTTGGCGGCCATAGGAGTGTGTCGAGTTGTTAAAGCTGTGATCCGACAACCCGGACTTGGCAACAAAAAAAGATGTTCACTCGAACAAAAAAGTGACATCACCGTTCCGCAGGGGCACCATGGGCCAAATTCGGCCCGCGAGGTCCGCGATCGTTGCGATTTCCCGGGATGCTTCCCCCACGGAAGGATAATTGCCCAAGCTTGCCGCAATCGCGCAGCTTCTGAAGCAGACCTTCAGAATGCCGGAAACCTAACGAATCTCGATGGCCAGGCGGGCCTTGCCTTCAGGATCCTTGGCAAGGTCCGCCGTCCAGTGGAGGGAAAACCCCTCTGAAAGCGGCCGGGTTGCCGGATTCGAAACCGTCATCGAAGAATTCGGCGAGGCGGTGAGCTGGATTCTCTGATCCTTAAAGGCGCTGAATTCAATGGTCGCAGCCGAGATCCCAGGCCCGGTGACTTCCTTGGAGCCACCCTCAACTGCCTTGCTCCCAGGAATTCTCACCCTCTTGCCGTCCGTCCACATGAGCTGCACCTTGTCTCCTCGGATTTTATCCTCTAGCTCCTTGGCGTCCCTCTTGTCTCCATCCTTTTTTGCCTCAGGCAAGGAGTTGGGGACTTCCACCTCGACAGAAAACTGCGTGGGATTTTTCAAAGCACCGGGATTCAGCAAGCGCCCACCAAGCAGGATCGCCCCGCGTTCCTCGCTGACCATTACTTCGAACTCCACTTCCCCTGTAACCTTTCCCTTGATGACCACGTTTTTGGGTTTCGACGTCGGCTCTTGAGCGCTCTCTAGGGATTCAGCCTTAATCTTCCTAACGATTTTCTTCCCGTCCGGCATTGTTTCCGTCACGTTGAAATCCACATCGATGGTCAGTTTGCTACTCATCGTCTCCCCCTTGTTGTCGAGCACCCTGATCGTTGTCTTGCCATCGGATGCCAGTCCGAACTGAGAACTCTTGCTCCGCGCGACGACAAAATACCCGAGGTTTTCCTTATCATTCAAAGTCGGCAGTTGCGCTGATATCGGCACCACCCCAGCCAACCCGACCCACACTGCCGTCAGTGCGCCCACCCTGGTTTTCTTCACAATCATGGATCAAGGCTATTTCGCCGCACTCCACCCCGCCAGCGAAAAAGCTCCGCCATTCCGCCTAAAGATACCTCACCAGCCCCTCAACAGTCTCCTCGTCCAGCCTCCTAACCAGCGCGATCGTTAGAGAGAGCATCTGCAAATAGTCGTTCAAGTCGATGATCGCGTTGTGCGAGTGGATGTAGCGTGCCGGCACTCCCAGCACGATGCTCGGAATCCCCTCATTCGCCAGATGGAACGACCCCGCGTCCGTCCCGCCGGACCGCCGCACCGTCACCTGGTGCGGAATCCCCTCCGCCCGCGCCGTCTCGATCGCCAACCGCGCCAGCCGCGGATTGGTGATCGCCGAGGGATCGTACAAACGAATCTGCACTCCGCCGCCGAGCCGCCCCTGGCACTCCGAACGATTGAATCCCGGCGCGTCATCCGCCGGCGGGCCCTCCAGCACGATCGCCACATCCGGCTTCGCGAAAACCGCCGCAGTCTTCGCCCCGCGCAACCCCACCTCCTCCTGCACCGTCCCGCACAAAATCAGCCGGTTCGGATGCGCCGACTGCGCCAAAATCTGCCCCGCCTGGATCGTTCCCGCCATCCCCACCCGATTGTCGAACGCCTTCGCCATGAAATGATCCTCACGCGTCAGCGCCGTGAACGCCGACACCGGTGCCACCGGATCGCCTAACGAAATCCCGAAATTCTCCACCACATCCCGCCGCGACTCCGCGCCCACATCGATGAACATCTGGTCGATCGTCATCACCTGCCGCCGCTGCGCCTCCGGCAGGAAATGCGGTGGCCGCGAGGCGATCACTCCCAAAATCTTGTCCCCGCCGCGGGTCAAAACTTCCACCCGTTGCGACAGCAAACTGTGCTCCCACCAGCCGCCGATCCCCACGAACTGGAGATATCCGTCCGGCGTGATGTTCTGCACCATGAATCCCACTTCATCCATGTGCCCCGCCACTAACACCCGCGGCCCCTCGTCCCCCGTCTCGCAGAATACCGAACCGTTCCGATCCGCCGAGAGTTCCCCGCACTGCTCCAGCTCATCGACGAAAATCGCCCTCACCTCATCCTCATGTCCGGAAACCGAATGAGCCTCCGTCAACTCCTGCAACAATGAAACCGCCTTGGTGCGCATGGCGAAATGCTGCGAAACCTGAATCAGCCTTCCAAGCATCTTCTCAAAGAAGTCGAGGACTTCAGTCCGTTTTTCCTCCTCCACCATTCCACTTCATCGCCTCCACCTCCTCTTCATATCAGTTAGATACTACTGACCTAAGATCACGGTGGTAAGCAAAGCGCCACACCGCTTCCGGCCTGGAGATCTGCTCCGCTGCCGACGACTTCCGGCGGGCTGCCTGTTTATGGCGGAATCCCGATGTGATCGATCAGTCGCACCTCGCCGTAAAACACGGCGGTCGCCAGAACCGAGGGCCGGTCCAGCGCCGTGACGGCTTGCAAGGTTTCCGCATCGACCAGCGATAGATAATCGATGCGGGCGAGCGGTGAGGCCTTGATGACGGCGCGGGCCGCGGCGAGGATATCCGGCGGGGAAGTTAGAATGGCGGCTGCTAACAGCGCCTGGCGGATTCGCGGGGCGTCGGCGCGTTGCTCCGGCGTGAGGCGGGTGTTGCGCGACGACATCGCGAGGCCGTCCGGCTCGCGGACGGTCGGACAGCCGACGATATCCACCGGCACATCGAGGTCGCGGACCATCCGGCGGATGACGGCGAGCTGTTGGAAATCCTTCTCGCCGAAGATCGCCACGTCGCAACCGGTGAGCAGGAGAAGTTTCAAGACCACGGTGCAGACGCCGTCGAAGTGGCCGGGCCGACTGGCTCCGCAGAGGTCGCGTGAAAGCAAGTTCTCGCTAACCGTGACGGAGCGGTCCGGGAAATACATCGAATCGGCGGCGGGCGTGAAGGCCACATCGACACCGGCGGCTTCGCAGGCTGCTAGATCGCTCGCCATCGGCCGGGGGTAGGCGGCGAGGTCGGAGGCGCGGTCGAACTGGATCGGGTTGACGAAGATGGAGACGACGACCGTGCCATTCGGTCCGGCGATTTCCCGAGCCCGGAGCATGAGCGACAGGTGGCCGGGGTGGAAGGCTCCCATAGTCGGCACGAGCACGAGCGGGCGCGGGGAGTCCGTTAGAATTTCCCTCAAGGCTGTGGCGGTGTCCGCGACTTTCATGCCAGCGGCGTACTCCATGAGTAAAGAGCGGGCAAGCCATCTATAACAGGCAAGTTGAAGATTGAGCTCTGCGGCGGCGTTTATTTTCATCAGAGTGGTGACTCCTCAGCCTATCCACCATCGGGACACGTTGACTTGCGGGACCGGGGAGTTGTAGCCTGCCGCGTGCTTCCTTGGTTTTCCAACAACGCTTTCCCGCTTTACCTCGCGCCGATGGCGGGGGTGACGGATGTGATTTTCCGCCAGATCTGCAGGGAGCTGGGGGCGGATGTGATGGTGACGGAATTCGTCTCGGCGGAGGGGATCATGCAGGCGGACGAGCGGACGCGGAAATACACGGAGTTCACGGACGAGCAGCGGCCAGTGGGTGTGCAGCTTTTCGGCGCGGACGGCGAGCGGATGGGCGAGGCGGCGCGAAAAATCATCGACTGGAAGCAGCCGGATTTCATCGATATCAACTTCGGCTGCCCGGTGAACAAGGTGGTCGCGAGGAATGGCGGTTCGTCGTTGCTCAAGGATTGCCCGATCCTCGCATCGGTTGCGACCGGGGTGGCGAAGGCGGTGGGGGAACAGGTGCCGGTCACGGCGAAGATGCGGATCGGTTGGGACGAGAACTCGGTGAACGCGGTGGAAGTGGCGAAAATCCTAGAGGATTGCGGGATGCAGGCGATCGCGGTGCATGGCCGGACGCGGGCGCAGGGCTACAGCGGCGAGGCGAACTGGGAGGTGATCGACGCGGTGGCGCGGGCTGTTAGCATTCCGGTGATCGGCAACGGCGACATCACCTGCGGCGCGGACGTGGTGCGGCGGCGACAGGAAACGGCGGTGTCCGGCGTGATGATCGGCCGCGCGGCGATGCAGAATCCGTGGGTTTTCCGCCAGGCGAAGTATTTTTTGGAAACCGGCGGAGTGCTGCCGGAAGTCACGGTGGACGAGCGTTGGGAGCTGGTGATCCGGCATTGCAAGCTGGCGGTGGACAGCCAGCGGAATGGCAATGAGAAGCAGACGCTGACGGCGATGCGCTCGCGCCTGATGGCGTATTGCAAGGGGTTTCCCGGCGCGAAAGACCTGCGGCAGAAGCTCTGTCATGTGTCGTCGGTGGCGGAAGTGGAGGATCTGGCGGCCCATTCGCTGGGTGCGGTTGAATTGGCGGAATTGTGATCTGGCGGGACCCGGCTGGCGGGAAAAGGTGGTTAGAGAGTTGCGAGTGGGAGGCGAAGGCGTGGACTGCGGTGGCCGAGCGCAGCGGCGACAGGGCTTTGGATGAACCGGTGGCATCATGAAGACTCACACGGGTTGTCCAAAGACGGGAAGCTTCAAGGTTGCGGGTCGAGTGGGGGATCTCACCCGTTAGGAGTATGAGAAGCTCCTCGTGCAGGCTGGGAAACTCTGAATGGCTTGCCTCAGGTAGCTGAAGGATCTCTGGACGGACCGGGTAAAGAATATGATCGGCGCGTCGGCCCATCCACCACCACCGGACATGAACACGCCCTCTTGTCCCGCGCCATTTTTGTCAGCAAACCCGCCTGAGCGTCGGAATTTGGAAGCAAACCCGAAACGAAGTAGGGATTACTTTAGGGGATACCCGCCCCTCTCAATTTCTGTAATTTTTTGAAAATCAGATAAGTGGAGCGTAGCGGATTCGAACCGCTGATTCATTTCCTTTTAAATGGTCATCAATCACTTATGGAAAATGCTTGAGTTTTGGGAACATGTTTGAGAACGTCGGACTTCGGCGCGATTGGTGGACGTTCTCAGTTCCGTTCCCATTTTCCAGCCACCTTGACCAACCATCCGAATCCATGGCCCTACTCATCAAACGCGACGGTTCCCCTTACTGGTTTGTTGCATTCGACGTGACGCAGCCGGACGGAACCACCCGACGGCTGAAGAAAACCACGAAGTGCACGAAGCGCACCGACGCCATGGTTGAGGCGGTCCGCATCGAGGAAGCCGAGCGGAAAGCCAGCCGTTCCACCGGAGAGGGCGCAACGAAGGCGTTCGCCATCCTCACCGATGCCGCCCAGGCCGCGGCGCGTGGCGAACTGTCAGAGGGCCGCGCGCGGGAATTGCTGGCCCGCATGTGCGAAGCCTCCACCGGCACCGCGCTGGTTTTCTACACCGTCCGCACATGGGCCGCCGACTGGCTGGCCATGAAGGCGGCGACCGGGAAAAAGGCAACGATGGCCCGATACAGCGCCCACGTTGAAACATTCCTCCAGTGGTTGGGGGAAAAGGCCGATTCCAAACTCGAAGCCATCACCAAGGCCGACATCCGCGCATTTCGTGACGAGATCCGCAAGGGGTGGGAGCCTCCGAACTCGAAGTTTTCAAAAGCCCCGGTCCGGAAGGGGGAGCAGAAGACGGCCCCGCCGATCCGCACGGCCAAGACGACGAACCACTACGCCAGCGACGTTGCCGGAATGTTCCGGGCCGCCGTGCGGGAAGGGTTGCTTCTGGCCAGCCCGGCCGCAGCTCTCGACCGCCTGCCAGAACACGACTCGACCGAGCGCGAGGTTTTCACCGTGGCCGAGGTTGGCCAGCTTGTGAACGCCGCCGGCAATCCCGCTTGGCAAGATCCGGTTTTCATCGACGGCCGCGCCGATGAGGCCGCGCGGGCGGGGAGGTGTGCCGACTGGCAAGGGATGATCCTCCTTGGATTCTACGCCGGGGCCCGGCTTGGCGATTGCGCCCGCCTGACATGGGCCAGCGTGAACCTCGACCGCAAGACCCTCTCATTCATGCCGGCCAAAACGGAGCGGAAGCGCAAGCGGTTGGAGGTGCCCCTTCACCCGCGCCTCGTCACCTGGATTGAGGGCCGCGAAAAACCGGAGGATGCCACCGCCCCGCTTTTCCCCGCGCTCCACCAAGTCGCCATCGGCGGCAGGCACGGGCTTTCCTCCCAGTTCATCGCCATCATGGACGCCGCCAAGATCGGGCGGAACACGACACGCGCCGCCGACAGCGGACGCCGCGCCCAGCACGCCCGCAGCTTCCACGCCTTGCGCCATTCCCTCACCTCGACGCTGGCTAACTTGGACGTTTCCGAAGAAATCCGCCGCCGCATCGTCGGCCATGAATCTGCGGACGTCCACCAGGGCTACACGCATCACGAACGCGAAACCCTCGCCCGCGCGGTGGGCAAATTGCCGAGCGTGTAAAGGCTGCCGATCATGGATTCTTTGCCGGCCATCAAACACCCCCGCCAATTTACAGGCAGAGGGTTTGAAATTATTGGAGATCCCATTGCCCAGAACGAACAAGGATCGATCTGGTTTCAAGATGCGGTTTTCCGCGGACTGAGCTTTCCAGTCGGCGAGGACGACCGCTTGACTCCGGCAACAGTTCAGAAGTGGAAAGCGGCTCGGGAAAAAAGAAGCCTCATGCGGTCCGTCGAGACGCTCGCGGTTCGTCTCCGAGAGAATCCCTCCGATGAGACTGCCGCCCTTGCATTGAGCGATTTCCTAGCAAAAGCGCGAAGCGCCGTGCCTAGGCAGCGCTTCGTTGAGAGAGTTGCAAAAAAGATCCTAACAACGGGTGCCGCGCCGTCATGGATCAAAGCCCAGGAAGTATGCGAACGAGCGGCGGTTACGGCTTTGATGTCCCTATCTGATGAACTCCGCCGGGTTCCTCAAATGCACGAAGTGGCCGGCCGGATGAAGGAGCTCTACGACGACGATGCATGCAGCCTCCTAACAGTGTCCTCACCCGAGAACCAAGTGAAGGCGATTGAGCGAATTGGATTTGGCTGGCTCGATAGGCGAGGACGCGGACGACCCAAGCAGGCGTAGCTGGGACGCCTCAATATTATTTTTCCAAGTGCGAGCGTGTCCAAACATGCCGCCATGTCAGCCAATGCCATATCTATCGAGCGCCCGGAGTGGGCCTCCGCGTTAACGATCTCCCACATGTTCGGCCTCAGCCGATCCACACTGTATGAACTCGCCTCCGCGGGAAAAATTCGTTCTTCCTCGCTTCGTGAGCGAGGGCAAAAGCGCGGCAAGCGACTTTTTTCAACGGACAGCGTGGCGGCCTTCATCGAATCTCGCGCGAGCGGCGGGGAATCGATCGGTTCCGAATCCGGCCAATCAAGCACCACTGGAGGGGAGGCCGCTGCGTGATCTATCAAAAGAGAAAAGCCGCCCCCGCGAGCGAAGCGGAGGGCGGCCGAAATAGTCAAACTGGCGGGCCTGACAACGAAGATACTCCCACGGGGACCGATCTATGGCAAGCCGCAACCTGGAGGGGCGCACTATGAGCCGCTCCAGACGCCGCCGCCGGCAGGAAATGCGAAGCTTTGCCGAGGGTGCCGTTGAGCATCCAGCGCAGAGGCAGAAGGCCGCTGATATCCGGCGGACCCTCTCCATCCTCGATTCGCTTCCGAGGCCTCAGCACCATCACTGGGAGGCACAGCCAGCATGACCGCGGATCCTTTCGCCGATCCATTTTACATTCCCCCCGATCAGGCGGGGATGTTCTTCCACGAAAGCTTTCAAGACTCTGTGGGGAGGGTTGCCTTTGTAGCGCCGACGTTCACGCCGGGCCTGAGTCATTTCGGCATTGTCGGCGTGATCGGCCGTGAATGGGAATTCATTTCCGGGCCCGCCATTATCCGGTCAGATAGATTCTGGCGGAAGCTCGAGCGAATGGAAGGCTACTGCTTCAGTGCGGGTGTCTGGCTCGACAAAACGGACGACTGGAGTATTCCAACGGCAAGTCCTGACCACCTCATCGACCTCGTGAGCGGAAAGGAGTTCGCATGAACCCGACCCGATGGGTTGCGCTCCACTGCGGGGAGGAAGCCGAGACACTGCTCGCCAGGCATCCCAATGCTTTCCTGCTTCTCTGCCAGATCGCCATGCGGGCCCGGTGGAAGGATTGCCCTATCACCAAGATGAAGAAGGGCGAGGCCTTTATCGGCGATTGGAAAGCCGCAGGCCTCCACTCAGAAAAAGCCTATCAGGTGGCAAAAAAGCGACTCGCTTCATGCGGGCTTGTGGAGTTCCAAGGGGGGAACAGGGGGACGACTGCGAAGCTTGTAGATTCAACGATTTTCAGCCTATCCCAATCTATCAAGGGCGAACTGGAGGACAGACCAGAGACGGACAAAGGCAGACCAAAGGGGGAACAAGGGGCGACTATACACACTGAACACAAGGAACACCCGGACACCCTGACCACCTCTAACGATAAAGATCTGTTTTCACTCCCTGAGAAACATTCGGCGAAAAAGTCCAAAGCCAAAGGAACGCTGGATGAACTGAAAGCATTCGCCATTGAAATCGAACTCCCGGAATCCGATGGCGAGGATTGCTTCAACCGCTGGGAGGGCAATGGATGGAAAAACAACGGCAAGCCGATCGTCGATTGGCAAGCCACCATGCGCACATGGAAGGGACGCCGCTTCCTCGCCTCCCAACAGAATCCTCAGCTTGGAATGAAGGGCGGGGCCGCTGGATCCCCACTGAGAGAATGGGAGAAACCACAGCCTAACCGCATCACGCCGGACCTCGGGCCGCGCGGACAGAACTACGACGTGATGGATCTCAATGAACCGCCGGCGGATGATGCAGGGGAGCCGTTCGCCCCATCCAATGACACTTTGGATTTACCCAGCATCGTAGCGGCATACCCGCGGCGCGAGGGAGTGGCGGAAGCTTTGGGGCACCTGACAACCAGCCTGCGGAAAGGCGCGGATCCGCAAACTATTCTCACCGGCACCAGGGCCATTGCCGCGGTGATAGGGCAGATGCCAAGCGGGGCGCTCAATGCCTACGTGGTGAGCGCGGCGACGTTTTTCCGCAATGAGCGGTGGCGGGATGATCCGGCGACGTGGCAGCGCAGCGGGGCCGCCAAGAACGGGGCTACCAGGGAACCGCTCAACCTCGGAGGACGCAAGGTCGCGGAAACCATCCGCGTGAACTCAGCCGGCGAACCGGTCCGCATGAATTCCTAACACCTTCACTAGACCCAACGCCATGGAAGATTC
Source organism: Akkermansiaceae bacterium (assembly GCA_031429315.1). GTDB lineage: Bacteria > Verrucomicrobiota > Verrucomicrobiia > Verrucomicrobiales > Akkermansiaceae > Luteolibacter. Next base: position 17,991 of record JANOZJ010000183.1, on the reverse strand, counting down.
AGAAACACACCCTGACACCGTGCCGACCGCCTCTGCGGTCTGCGAGGGATGCGCCCGGGAATTCACCTATGAACCGGTCATCATTGGAAATGTGGATTTGGCGCGACCGTTGGCCACGCATTGCGGGGAATGCAAGGACGCCGAGGCCGCCGCGGACGCTCGGGCTGCCAAAGATCGGGCCATGGCAGAGCGCCGCGAGATCGTGCGCCGGACACTGCCGCCCGCACTCCTGCCGAAGCACCTCAACCCGTTAGGCACTGATATCAGTCACCCGCAATTCAACGCCCAAATGTGGAAGCTCGTCAAACAGTGGCGACCCGGCCCGCAAGGAAACTGGATAAGCCTGATAGGACCGGCCGGCCGGTGCAAGACGCGCTGCCTCGCCCTGCTTTCTGAAATCATCATCATGCAGGGGAACCGCCTCGTTTGGACCAGTGCCATGCGACTCTACACTGAGGCTACAATGAACCTCCGCAGTCGGGAGAGGAACATTCAAGCCACCGCGCGCGAGCACCTCGCTGAGTGCATTAGTTCCCCTTGGCTGGTGATCGATGATCTTGGAAACAACCAGTGGAGCCAGGACTTTGAAAGCCAGCTCTTCACCATCCTGGACCATCGGAAAAACTACTGCCTGCCCACCGCCTACAGCAGCAACGCCCAGCCTGAGGAATTCTATCCGCTCATCACCAGCGTGAACCCCGCCGCCCTCATCGGGAGACTGATCGACCGCACCAGCCAGTTTGATTTCACCCCTGATTCCCAGCTTGCCTTTCCAGTTAGATGAACCACCAGCCAAAGCCATGAAGCCCACCCCAAAAAACAGCGCGTTTCCAGTTCAACGGAGGATTTGTCCCTCATGCGGGGAAGCCTACGCCGTTTGCATGGCTGGCCTGATCAAGCCGCACGTTTTCGCAACGGACGGCTGGGGCGAAATGGGCGCTTGCCTTTCGTGCTTCACGCGGCGGGCCGCACTGGAAGGCGTCCCGCTTGACACTCTCGCAGGCACCCGTGCGAGCAATTTCGAACTTCATCGCAAGTATTCCGCCGCGTCCGGCTGAAACGCCGCCCACTCTTTCAGTTTCTCCCAAATCCTAACAATCAGATCCAACACCATGACTCCCACACGATACATCAATGCCGGACCCATGCCGGCCCTCGCTGATCCTTCCGCCGCGATGGCTCCCGGCAAAGCTCTCGAAAACCTCGGCCACGCCATCGAGAACACCGGCGAGAAGGGCCTGAATCTCGTCGCCCGGTCTCGCAAGATCGAGGAGGGTGGCGCGACCGTGGCATTCCTCGCCGACGCTCACAAGCAGGCCGCCGAATTTGCCGGCAAGCTCGCACAGCGCAGCGACACCGACGCGTGGGCGGATGAGTGGCGACAGAAGGCGGAGGCCCTCCGCCAGCAGGGAAAAAACCTCAAGTTGAGTCCGGAAGCAAAAGCGCGCCTGGAAAGCGAACTCTTGGACTTCACCACGCGTCAGGGAATTTCTTTCGAGGTTCAGGCCCGCACCAAGGGGCTTGGAATCGCCAGATCTCAGAACGAGCAGACGCTTGCCTACCATCGCGCCCGCAACGAAAAGGTGCCCCACGATCGCGCCCTCAAGATCGCGGGCGACTCTGGCCTGATGGACCCCGCGGAAATTCAGCGGGCGGAATTGTTATACAAGCAGCAGGAGTCGATTCAATCCTTGCAGGATCAATTCAAAGCCGATCCGCAAGCCGTGATCGACACTTCCGACGAGGAATATTTGAAGCAGCTTCCCGGCGGCACTCTTGAAATGTTCGAGAACGCGAGGAATGCAGCCAGATCCCAGAAGCAAAAGTTTCGCGCGGAAGAACTCGACCTATTAGAAGCCGACTTGGACAAGGGCGTCCTTCACCCTCGCAGCATCGAGGCGGCCAAATGGATCACTCCCGGCGACGTGGCGAAGCTGTCCAAGGCCATGAAGAAGGTCGATCCCCCCACCTCCGAGGCACACGGCAAGGTGTGGAATCTCCTGCTTGCCAATCGCGAGACCTTCACCGACCGGGCCGTGTCCGATCATGACTACGCCGAGCGGTGGAACACTCTTCGCAGCGAGGTGATCGGCATGGTCCCGCCGGAGTTCGCAGGGGATATCAGGCAAGAGCTTTCCTACAGGTCGCCTGCCAACAGAACCGAGGCCAAGACGAAGCCCCGGCCCAGCAACGACCGGCAGGAGTTGAAAAGCGTCTCGCTGGAAAGAATCACCCGCGCCCGCGAGGCCAATTTGTTTGGAAGCGTGGACAAGGACGCCGATCCCGTCACCAGGGAAAAAGCATTCCGCCGGGCCGAGGAACTACGGCTGCAAACCTCCCGCTTCATCAATGACACGCCCGATCTCACGTTGGATAAGGTCACCGAATTCACGGACGGCCTGATTTCCGGGGACCGCGTGAAGACTTCCGCTAGCGAGCTGCAAAACTTCGTTCCCGGTGCCGCCCAACGTCTCCGCCCCGCGCCGGCCATGCCGTCCCTGCCCATGAAGTCAGGAGCCAAGGACAAGGCCATTGCCGATCCGCTCCAGATTCCACCGGGCACCGGCCAAGCGTCCGGCGCACTTCTCCCACCACCACTCCAACAACTCGACACCTTCCTTGACCAATGACACCGCCCGATCTTCTCGCCCCGCCAGCTTCGCCCGCCGTCGCACCCGTTCCGTTCACTGGTCCGCCGGTGCCGGCAAACGACCGCGCGGACCTCGCCCTTGAAACCGCACGGCAGCCCGGCGGCAACCTCGACGTTGACTCATGGATCTATCCGAGCGCCGAGCGCGTGGCGGAGTTCGTGAAGCGCGAACCCGATCAACGATTGATCGATCGCGCGGCGTATGCATGGATGCTGGACGGGGCGACGGCCCAGGCCGAGGGCACCGGCGGCGGCATCGCCGACAACTTCAAGGAGGGACTTCGGGTCTATCGGGACTTCCGCCGCGCCCGTGGCGAGGAGCCGTTCAAGTTTCTCCCAGCAGCTCGCACCCGCGCCGAAGAGCGCGCCGCCCGCGAGCAGGTTCCTTTCTTCACCACCCTGTTTTCGGATCCCGAAAAGATGGCGGCGGCTTTCCCTGCGGAACACCGCCAGGAGTTTGAGGCCCGCTTCACCGGCTCGTTCGATCCCATCAAGGAAAAACACCAGACCGCCGGCATCATGCTGGTTTCCACGATGTTGGGAAAGACGGCCGATGAAGTCGCCGAACTGTGGCCAGTCTATCGCCAGAAATATGGCAACGAACACCTTGGCTTGTCCGGCCAGGTGGATGACGCCGCATTCTATCAGGCAGCCGGGAAGGCTTTCCAACAGGAAACCAAGGACGACGAGACGGCTCGCGACATCGCCCAGAAAGCCCAGCACGCGGCGATTCAAGGGAAGCCGCTCGCCCAAGTGGTGACCACGGGCAAGAGCTTGACGGGTGACCAGTGGAAGCGCTTCGAACCCGCCGCCCGCGCTGCCTATGCCGGCGTTCTCTCCGAGTTCTCAGATCCCGAAATCAAATCGGGGCGCGCATTGTTCGAGGCCGTCGCCGACATCGAGGGGAAGAAGGTCGAAGATATTTCCAAGGGCGACGGAAAAAAGGCAGCGTGGGTGATCGCCCTGGAGCAATACGGCGCAGCAGACCAGCCGACCCGTGACCGCATGATGGCCCTCATTGGACTCCAAGCGCAGGCCGAGGGCGAAGACATCACCAACTATTTCGAGCGCGTGGGCGCAGCCACCCGTGGCGGCAAGATCGGCGCGCTTGCCCATGCCGTTTTCGAGGAAGCCAAGGCAGCGATGAAGCTCACCGATGATTCCGCGAGACAGATCGGCGGCAAAACCGCAGCCGAGAAGGCAGACGCCAAGGCGGACGAACTCCGCACCATGCTGGAAGGAACGCCGGACCTCACCGACGAACAGATTGCCGAACTGGACGGCCGGATTTCCGCCGTGGAACTCTTCGGCGACTACGGCAACGCCAACAGCGCCCGCCTGGAGGAAGCGCTCGGGTTTCTCAATGGCACCTATGCAGAAGGGCGCGAGGAATGGCTGGAGGTGCTCACCGCCCGCCGCGACATCCGGCAAGCCCGCGTGGCCATCGTGGAAGCCGCCATGGGGCGCGCGGGCCCGATCACCGATGCGGAGCGCAACGCCATGAAGCGCCGCTTCGAGGGAACCCTCACGCGCCTGGACGAGGGAATCATGCAGGCCGGCCTATCAGGCTCGCAGAAGATCCGCCGCCTTGCCGAACTTTCCGAGGATCCGGAGATTGCCGCCCTCACCGATGACATGGAAATGGCTTTCCTCGACGCGGAGAACGCCGAGAGCGACACCAACGACGCGGATTCCAAGGCCCTCGCCACCGCCATGCGGAAAATCTTCGGGACCTCGACCGAATACGGCACCGCCAAGAAGCTCCGCGAACTCACCACCGCCACCGGCCCCGCGCCGGTGGAGAAGATCGAGGGGCGCAAGGTGGAGAAGGTGAAGGTTCCGGTGAAGTTCGCCGAAGCCATCCTTGCCGGTGACCTGTCCGGCCTGGAAGCAGGCGGGGAGAAATTCGCCGAGGAGGTGAAGGCCTTCGACGATCACGACCTTGCCCAGTTGGAATTGGAGTGGGAGCAATTCACCGACCTCCCGGAAACCGAGCAGGCGCGAAAGCGGAACCTCACCTTCGAGCGCATCGTTGCCGATGGCGCGCGGATGACCATCGGCCAGGTGAACCAGCTCGAAGGCTTGCAGCTCTATCTCACGATGAAGCAGCCGGACCAGGCCGCGAAACTCGCCCGCCTTGGCTACGACGAGCAGACGCTTGCCCAGCTTGAGGCATGGCTCAAACCCGAGACGCTCGCCCTTGGCGCGTGGATGGTCGATCACATCGGCGCGGAGGCTTTCACCCTCGATTCCATCCACCGCGCCGAGAAGGGCGTGGGGCTCAAATTGGTGGAGAACTATTTCCCCGTTAGAAACGACGTGGCAGGCGCGGACAACACTGGGCTTTCCATCAACGGGGGCGCGATCCAGCACACCGGCAAGTCGATTGGCGCGATCAAGGAGCGGGTTTCCAACAACGCCCCGCCCGCCTACGTCAACGCCGTGGCCGTGTTCCTCGCCAACCGGGCACAGGTGAATTTCTGGAAGTCGCACGTCGCCACGCTCCGCGAATGGGGCGGAGTGAAGCTCGCGGACATTATCCGCCGGGTGCGGGGTTCATGATGCCGGGCGTTTCGGAAATGTAGGGGGTTTGCAAAGGTTTTTGGACTCATGGCTTTGGGACGGTGACGAGCTTGCGGACCTTGTCCTTCACTTCCTCGGGCGCGGTGACGGCTTCGAGCAACTGCTTGCGAAGCTCGGGAGTGAGCGGGGCGACGTCGGCGCGGAGACGGTCTGTCATGGCCGCCCATTTGGCTGCCTGAATCTTCGGGTCCGCTTTGGTGGCGGGTTTGCCGTCCTTGCCCGGTTTGCCGGTGGGCTGCTGGGTCTTGCCGTGGATCTCGTCGAGGCCGTCCTTGAACTTGGTGAAGCGGGATTTCAGGCGCTTCACGCGGTCCTCGTCGGAGAATGACACGCCGGCGGAGGTGGAAACTCCCATGACAAACTCGGCGAGGTTCCCGCCCTGGGCGAAGAGCGCGCCGCCGGGAATGACGGGTCCGACTCCTTGAAGAATGTCGATCGCTCCCTCTGCCGCTTCTTCGGTGGTTTCCGGTTTCTCGAAGGTGAGGACTTCCCGGGCCGCGCGGTTGAGCGGGTTCTGGGAACCGGTGAAAGCTTTCTGGTCGAACGCCTTCGCCCATGCCTGGCTCCAGACTTCCCCGCCGATGGGGACAGCGCGTAGGTGGGAGGTTGTGAGCGCGTAGCCCCACGCCTTCGGATCGAAGATGCGCTTGCGGAGACGGGCAAGGAAGTCTTCCGGCTCGTCGTCCTCGGCCTTGGCAACCGCGGCGTAGGCTTGGCGAATCATGAAGTCCGCCGTCTGGAAGATTACGAATGCCACGAAGAGCTGCTGCGCGGCCATCGGCTTTCCATAGGTCCCTTTCCCCGTGGAGAGTTCACGCCCGGCCATGTAGAGGATGGCGAGCGTCTTCCGTGGTTCGCTGGTAAACAATGTGAAAAGCGCGGCGAGTGGGTTCTCCGCGGCTTTGAGCTCAATCTCTGACTTGGCAAGGCGGGTCGTCGGCTGGGCGCTGCGGAGAAGCAGGCGGGTCACCTTGCTATCTGCCGCGGTGCGGGCCTCTTCCTCGGACATGCCGGCGCGGAGGGAATTCTTGCGGGTGTGTTCCCATACGACGGCCGCGCCGATCACGTTCGCCCCGGTGTCCACGTAGTTTATGGGCATGACTCCCCGCTGTGCGGCTGAGTTCAGGGTTGCCAGCACGGGGGCCTTGGAGGGTCCGCCCGCTTTGGCAAGCTGGGCCTCGTAGCTCGCGCCCTGGGTGAGCCTGCGCTGGATGGCCGGCGAGTTGAACGCGTCCTTGAATGCCTCGGGACGGGCGAACACTTCGGCGATGCCGGCAGCCAGTTCGTTGGCGGGAATTTCAAGCCCCACATTCAACCCGGCGGCGACGTTCACGGCGAGCGTGGAAACCCGGCCGCCAAGGGTGCCGATGGCGAAGCTGCTGGTGAGGTTCTTCACCAGCTTTTCCCAATCGAGGAGCTTGGCGGCATTGAGCGCGCCCCCGCTCTCGATGCGCTTCAGGAGAGTATCTAGGCTCTGATAGTAGGTTTCCCCCATGCGGACCTTCACGGCGGCGGCAAAGCGTTCGTCGCGGATCTCCGACAGATCCACCTTCACCTCTTGCGGTTTATTCCACCCCATAATGTCCGCCAGTTGCTTCGCCGCCGCCAGCTTCGAGGGCATTTTTACGCGCATAGCTCCGGCCTCGTCCATGCTCCACTCCTGACACAGCACGTGATTCGCATCGATCGCCCCGACTGGCGTTTTCAGCACGTCCACCAGGTATTGCACAAGATCGCCCCGCTCCATTGCCGCCTGCATCTTGGCTTCGTCCCGCAGCTCTTCCAAATAGCGCGAAACCTTGGGGATTCTCAGGGTTTCGCTCGCGTTCTGGTCTGCCACCGCGCCCCGCGCCGAGTAACCCGCCCGCTCGTAAGCCCGGCCCGCGGGCATACCGGAAACCACCAGCTCGCACAGCCGCCGCATCCTGTCCGTGATTGGTCGTTCCGCTTTCATGATTTACCCAGCAACCAGGCCAAGTGCTTCGTGCCTTCATCCGATAGATGCATATAGACCAACGAATAGGGAGCTTTTTTGTAGGGATGCGCCTGCCAGTATTTCGACAGGTAGCCCTTGCCCTGGAGCACCGTGCAAGCCGCACTCACCGAGTTGACCGCCCGGCGCGCTTCCGTAGCAAGATCCGTCAGCGTGTAGAGGTGCCCCTTGGCGAGGATCATCAGGATAAGAGTCTGCAAGTCCGTGTGATTCGCCTCCATCTTGCGCCCCATGAATTCGATCGGTGTCATTCCTCCGCCTCCTTGCCCTTGGGTTTCCCCCCGCTCGCCGGCCCGCTTTCTTTTTCGCCGGCCTTGGCATCAATCCAGAATTCCGCCGCTTCACGCTGCCAACCATCGGGCGGGGAATTGGTGCCTGCTTTCCAGTCGTAAACCGTTCGGTGTGGAATTCCTAAGCGGGTGAGATTCACCGGCCGCCACTGTCTCACGAACTCCTTCCACGTCATGAGCCGACCCTTTCAGAAATATGCGGTCACCGCAATCCATTCTTGACAATATGCGGTCACCGCATACATTGAACCCGCAATGAAAACGAATCCGCCCCTATCAAAGGCAGCCCAGAGCCTGCCACCCGCCACGAAAGCGATTAACTCCCGGACTTGTGAAGTGACGCCGTTCACCGTTCCAGTCGAATGGGTGGAATTGACGTTTCGGATTCCGGCCACGCTTGCCGAATATCTTGATTCACAAACGCCCCTCATCCGCAGTCGCTACGGCCGAGACATTTTTAGCCACGCAATAGCCGCCCAGCAAATAGACAGATATCAGAAATCCGGAAAAGGATCGGCGGAATACACCAAGGCCGCAATTTACAGGGCATACGGGCTAGGCCCCGACGTGACGCACGGAAGTTGCCAAGGCAAAAAGACTGTGCCCTTCACGGTGCGAATGGAAAAATGGCAATGGGAGAGCTCCGTTCTTTTCGCATGTGACTACCTCAAATGCTCGCCCGCGGCCTTTGCCCGCGCGGCCCTCTCCAAGCGGGCGGCCGGCATCCGAACATTCCTGCGGAATCAAGCCGCTGAAGCCAGCCAGGAAAAGGCCGCGAACCGTTCAGTAGTCCTCAGCACGGGAGGTCCGGCATGAACGCCAGCGTTCCAATCCCCGCCCGCGTCCTCCGCTTGGCCGAGCAGCTCGGATGGGATCCGGAAACCCTTGCCTCATCCATTCTCGATCACGGATCGCGGATGGTGGACAGGAATATAGCCGTCGGAGCCCATCCCCTCGACATCGGAATCGACGACAACGAAATCGACATCTCCGCCGAACTGGACCGACTCACCACGGCCGAGCGTAAAGCGCTCACCGCCGGTGAGGATTCCCAGGATACCCCCCAAGAAGAAATCGCAGAGCGGGACCGGATCCGCCGCGGCCTACGATCCAACGACGACCACGAACTGTGAAAGCCAATGAACGCGGCCCGCGCAGTGACCAGCAACCCCCCGCCACCGTCTCCATTCAGCGAGGCGGTGGCGGAATCGCCGGCATCGATCGAGCGCGTTTTCGTCTATGCCGGCCCCCACTACGGCCGCCCCCATTTCCTGCTTGCCCGCTCAGCCAGCGGCCGTGAAATGCAGGTGCAGCACCTCGACGGCCAGCCCTTCACCGTCCACATCTGCGATACCGAACCCGTTCCTGAATCAACCCACTCTAACGAATCTCCCTAACCAATACCAACACCATGAATACAGAACCTATGACCATCGCCGAGGCAGCCGAACGCACCGGCCTGAGTGAATCCATCCTCAATGAGAATCCCGGATTTCTAGCGAAGCTTTCGGCCATTAACCATTCCATCATAGCAGGAAAAGGCCAAGTCCAAGACCGGGATGCGGGCTTTGAACGCGGTTTTCTACAACTCAGCACTGAGACAGCCAGCGAACATGTGCAGTTGCTGAATGGCGGCATGTTGCCCGCCACTTCCGACGAGGAACTCACCCACGAAGTGCTTATGGAACGCTTCTCTGGGGTTATCCAAGAAGAGGATTTGGAGGCCGATCCTCAGCTCGCGGCACTGTGGCGGAAAATTATCAGCATCGAGAGAGCCGCCGATTCTCTTTTGCCCAACCTTCCAGAACCGGCCGCCACTGGCCTGAAACAAACGATGCTCGTGATGCAGACGACCTCGCACGCACACGACGCACTTCTGATCTCGGCGAAAGCCAAAAGTCTGATGGCTACTCTGTAGGAGGAAGGCAGTAGTGCAAGAGCCCCGCCCGGCCCCGCGGCAGGCGGGGTTTTCCGTATCAAAGGATCTTGCCGCCCCGAGCGTGGTAACGTAGAACGCGATTCGCTATGAAAAGAAAACTCACGATTTTGACGGCGGCGGCATTGCTCGCCGGGTGTGCAACCTCAACGCCCATCCAGCGGTATTCCGAGAGCAAACCCCATTTTTCCAAGCCAGCAGAGCTGATGAACCACAACTACCCGGAGAAGGACATTTACCGGGTTTATTGCCAAGGAGCGAGTGGCTTCGTTCCAATGTCGTCCTTGCGATCCGACTTGGAAGACAGGGCGGCCAAGTTTTGCGAACGGCAAGGGAAAGGAATGGTAGTCCTTGGCGAACGAATGTCACAGCCCCCATACATCCTCGGAAATTTTCCGCGGATGGAACTCGTTTTCGCCGCGATTCCGAAGAACTGATTCACGAACTGTGAAGCCATGTTTCGCAGTCGCCGCCCTCATGGATTGCTTGCGGGTTTCCGCTCTGCCTTCACCCTGAAGAACCGGTGGCTTGTGTCTCCAAGGTAATCCCCAGGCGCGGCCGGAGCCCAATTCTCCAGGTCTGTGCTGGTTTCGATGGTCACGGAATAGACGCCATCGGTGACGGCCGGTAACACTACCGGTTGCGAGGCGATTTGATCGGCCGTCTTGGTGATCCGCAGGGTCACCATTACATAGGTTGTTGTGTTGTAGCCATTATCCCTGAGCGAAACCGCAGTCAATCCGGTGAAAGTGAGATTTGAAGCTACAACGATACCTTCACCTGCATTGATTCTAAAATATGGCTTCGTTCCCACTCCGCCTGGGTCGTTAGCAAAGGTGAATTCGCAATAGTTTGTCTCTCCCGACCCAACCGCACTCACGACGGTTACGATGTCTGAGGGTTGGACGCTCACACTTCTATTGGCGCGACTCAGCGTCACGAACTCGCTTGCTTGAGCGATGAAGGGAAACAGCAGGGCGATTGACACGAGGAATGTTTTCATGGTGTCCCATTCAAGGCCGTCTAACTCCTCCCGGCAAGCTACAACCGCGAACGGCAAACATTGGTGGACTTCTTGGGATTTGTTCCCGTTTTTGTTCCCATTTTTGGGATTTCTCCTGCTTCTTGTCTCGTAACTGTTTGAGAATCAAGGAAAGTGGAGCGTAGCGGATTCGAACCGCTGACCCCTTGCATGCCATGCAAGTGCTCTACCAACTGAGCTAACGCCCCTTTCGGGTGGGACGGAGGTTTATCGGCGGGAGTCCGGCGGAGCAAGAGGATTTTTGGAAAAGTGGCGCAAGCCGGAGGCGATCGGTGGGCAGCGGGGATTCAGCGCTTGCGGCGGAGGACCATGAGCGCACCAAGGACTGCCAAAAGGGCGGTCGATGGCTCAGGGATGGAACCCACCGACTGGAGGCTATAGTCCCTGCGGAGTTCGTCGAAGCCGCCGTCGTTGGCGAAGCTCAGCGTTGGATACTGGGGAGCCTCGCCCATGCCCACGCCGCCCATTTTGACGTAGAAATAGATGAAATCGCTTTGCTTGACTCCGGTGAACAGGGCGAGATCCAAGTAGATGTTCAAGTCCGAGCGACCGCTGCCGCCGGAGGAGTTGCGGTTCACGTCCAGCAGGAGGGCGTTGTCGCTAACGGCGTCCATGTTGTAAATCAGGGTTCCGAGCTGGGTCGGGTCGGTTGTGTTCTGGGAGCCATTGGGGGAGACATAGACTTGGAACGCGTCCAAGGACTGGTAGCGGGCTCCTGCGGAATTCGGCTCGTTCAGGTCCATCCCGACCGCAATCAGGTAGCGCCCGCTCAAGTCTTGCACGAGCGACATGTCGCCGACGGTCAGGTCGTGGGTCCAGTGGCCGCTGGCATTGTCCATGACGCCGTTGGCGGAGGTGTTGTAGCCCTGCTCCATGGGGGTGCCGTTGAGCTTGAGAAAGGTGTCGAAGTTGCCGGTGCCCGAGGTTCCTGGCAGGGTTTCCGCGCGAAATTTTCCGTCACCGATGATGACCTCCTCGATGGAAGGGTTAACGAGGTCGTGGTAGCTGATGGTGTTTTGGGCGTCTGCGTGGATCGCGAGGATCGCGTTGATGCAGCCAAGAATCGTCAGTAAGCCAAGGGGGAGTTTCATAGCAGGGGGGTGGGGGTGGGGATTTGTCAGAGGTTGGGGTAACCGGCTGACGAATGGGATCATGTCACAAATCCGGCCATTCGGAATCACGTGATGACGTAATCTCAAGATGTCGGTATTGTTTAGCGCGTCAAAGGTCCCGATGAAGGCTTGGCGAAGCGGGTCGGAGCCTTATGGTTGCCGCCATGTCGAAGTATGGAGGCGAGGAAGTGATGGTGGTGCCGCGCGCGCTGTTGGAGGAAATCGGATCGTTTGAAGGACTCCGCACGGCCGGCTTGGATGAAGCGATCGGGCGGCTGCTAGATCCCGCCAACCACTTTTTCATGGAGCGGGCGGCGGCGGAAGAAGACCCGGGCCACAAGCAGTTGATTCCCTACTGCATCTTCCGTTGCGGGGACCGCATCCTCCACTACACCCGCGGTAAGTCCGGCGGGGAGAGCCGACTTCACGCGAAGATCTCGGTGGGCGTGGGTGGCCATGTGAATCCGATAGACACGGGCGATGGCCGCACCGGGCCGGACGCCTACCATGCGGCGGTGACGCGGGAAATCGAGGAGGAGCTGGATCTGCCCGAGGAGCACGAGCACCGCATCATCGCGTTGCTCAACGATGACTCCAATCCGGTGGGGCAGGTGCATCTGGGGATCGTCCATCTGGTGGATTTGAAATCGGACGCGGTGACTTCACGCGAGGACGCTCTAACCGACCTTGGATTCAGTCCGCTGGCGGATCTCAATGGTGCCTCGTTCGAACGTCTGGAGACGTGGTCCCAATATTGCATCCGTCATTTGTGGGAATCCGCCCGCGTGGAATCTCCCGTCGCAAAATAATCGCGGAAATGGCACAGATTGAGGTGGCGATCCTGTGGGATTCCCAGCAATCTCGCTGCAAATAGAGTAACGGCCAAATTATCCCGCCCCAATGCCAACCCAACCCAAGCCCGCCAAGCCCCGCATCCTGATTGTCACGCCGGAAATCACCTATTTGCCGGCAGGCATGGGGAACATGGCCCAGCGGATGTCGGCAAAAGCGGGAGGCTTGGCGGATGTCTCGGCTTCGCTGGTTTCGGCGTTGTTCGAGCTGGGTGCCGACGTCCATGTGGCGATGCCGAACTACCGGCGGATGTTTCAGGGTGACATCTTCAGCCTGCACGAAAAGGAACTGAGGAAATACCATGAAGTCCTGCCGGAAGCGCACATTCACCTGGCGGAGGACCGGATTTTTTACTACCGGGACGAGGTTTACAGCAACCACTTGGACGAGTCGATGCGGATCGCCCTGGTTTTCCAGCGCGAGTTGATTAATCACATCGTGCCGCGGGTGATGCCGGATTTGATTCATTGCAACGACTGGATGACCGCCTTGATCCCGGCGATGGCTCGCCGCCGGGGCATCAAGTGCTTGTTCACCGTGCATAACATCCATACCCGCCAAGTGTCGCTGGCGCGAGTCGAAGAGGCGGGGATCGATGCCGCAGAGTTTTGGATGAACCTGTATTTCACCGGGGCTCCAGTGAACTACGACCACGCCCGCTCGCACGTGCCGGTGGACCTTTTAACGTCCGGGATTTTCGCCGCCCACTACATCAACACGGTGAGTCCGCGGTTCCTCTGGGAAATCGTCGAGGGCTGGCACGCGGTGGTGCCGGATTCCGTGCGCGCCGAACTCCGGGGCAAATACGCCGCCGGTTGTTCCGCCGGGATTCTCAATGCGCCGGATGTCTCCTACAATCCGGTGACCGATGACGCGCTGGCGCGGAACTTCGGCGTCGCCGATTTCGCCGAAGGCAAGGCGGCGAACAAGCTCGCCCTGCAACGCGAACTCCAGCTCAAGGAGGACGTGAATGCGCCGGTCTTCTTCTGGCCGTCCCGCCTCGATCCGGTGCAGAAAGGACCGCAGCTCCTAACGGAAATCCTGCACGGACTTGTTTCGGACTACTGGGATCGTGACTTGCAAGTGGTTATCGTTGCCAATGGTCCGCACCAACACTGGATCGACAAGATCGTCAGCGCCTTCGATCTGCGCGAGCGGGTGGCGATCGTGGATTTCGAGGAACGGCTTTCCCGGCTCGCCTACGCGGCGTCGGATTTCATGTTGATGCCCTCGTTGTTTGAGCCTTGCGGGCTACCGCAGATGACCTCGCCGCTTTATGGCTCCCTGCCCATCGTGCATTCCACCGGCGGCCTTTACGATACGATCCGGCCGCTGGATGTCGTGAATTCGCTCGGCAATGGTTTCCGCTTCGATCACTACAATGCGGATGCGTTCCGCTGGGCGATCGACCGCGCCATGGACTTTTACACGCTGCCTCAGGAGATTCGCGACCGGGAAATCCGGCGGGTGATGATCGAGAGCGAGCTGGAATTCAGTCACAAGGAAGTGGCCCGCCGCTACATCGATATTTACGAGGAAATGCTCGCCCGCCCTCTGGTCGAGAAAGAATCGGGCGAGTTCATCAAGTCCATCGCCGAGAGCTTGTCCGAGAGTCTCGGCGACTCCTGATCAAGCTACTGCCGCGCCATGTTGTTTTGCCACAACGGCGACTGCGGCACATCGTTGGGCCGGCAAATGATGATGCCGGCGTGTTTGGAACCCGCGTTGACGTAGTCGCTGATCGGGCAGTCGATGATGACCATGCGGCCCTTGTCGCGGTCCGAGGTGGCGTGGGCGAAATAGGCCCGGTCGCCCATTCTAACGATCATGCCGACGTGCGAGGTGTAGCCGCTGGTATCCTTCGAGGTGATCGCGCAAATATCGCCGTTATGGAGGTATTTCTCGGCGCTGCGGACCTTGGACTTGGGGACTTGGTAGACCGGGAGATCCGAGACCTGTGCTTCGATCTTGCCCATCGGCGCGATCAGCGAGGGATTGGAGCGGAGGTAGCGGTAGTTCTTCCACTGCACCGTCATCTCGCGGATTTCGCGTTGCATTCGCTCGGCACCGGGAATCCGCGCGGTGATGTTAGTCGCATAGCCGCGGCGCTGGTTGTCGTGGAAAACTTCTTCCAGATGGTGCATCCGGCTCAGGTAGTTGCCGGTGCAAACGCCGCTCCGGTAGCGCTCGACCTCCACCATGTGCAGCAGATCCTCCGGCTTGTAGGGCGCGGGTTTGAATCGCAGCATCCGGGCGAGCGCCAGCGAGTTTTCGTAGAATGTCCAGCAGTCCATGCCCTTGAGGTTCGCCACCGGCGACTCGGTCCGGTCATCGACCTCCAGCGAATAGTTCACGTATGGCGTGCCCACCAGTTCGCGGCCCACCCGCACGGTGCGTTCGCCAAGCGGCAGATTACGCCAGTTTTCCCGCTCAGCCTTGGCTATGATCGCCTGGAACTTCGACTCGCCCTGAAACACCGTGGACAAGGGCAATCTCGGACTCGACGGCGGCGGCACCGCTTTCTGAGCCGACGCCACGGGAGCGCCAAGTGCGAGCGACGCCAGGGAAATGCCGATGATCCTTAAATTCATGCTCTCCTTATAGCCGGATTTTCAAATCAGGAAAGGGAACTTTCGCGGAAAATCATCTGTCATCGCTTCTTCAGCGGATCGCCATCAGGCACTCGTCGGTCATCTGGCGGATCGTCTCGTTGCGCGTCTGGCGCGAGATTTTCTCCAGTTTTCCGGACAACGATTTGAGCATGTTCAACTTTACGCACTGCAACGTCGCTCCATAGGTGCGGATGATCCCGGGCGCACACTGTTCCAGTGCTTCGGCCTCGTCCTTCGGAGGGTGGAGATAAGTGTTCGGGGCGATCTTCGCACTGCCGGGCTTGAAGAGCAGCAGATCGCGCCACGGTTGGAAATCGAGAGTTTCTTCGATGAAATCTCCGACCTTCGGACTCTTGAAATCCGCGAGCATGTCGAGCCGCCTGTCCAGGTGATAGAAGAGCTCGTTGGGGAATCCCATGCGGTCGGCGGATTCGCCCACATGTTTCATGGAGAGAAACTCCACTCCCGCGTCATCGCCCGCTTCGATCAGCCCCTTGCCGAACGGAAGGCGACACCAGACGAGGTCGGGCTCGACCAGCAACCTCCGTCCGATGGCGGCGCGGTCTTCTTTCTGATCGAGCAAGAGGGCGAGGGCGTAGGCGGCGTTCATCCGTTGATTGGTGTCCGCGTGGTGAAACAGAACCGTCTCCAACGGCTTGACCGCACGCACGTCGCCGAGCTTGGCCAGCGCCACGGGGATTTGCTGGCGAGCGATGTTGCGGCCCGACGCTTCGCCGGGCTTGCCACGAATGACGCAGCCTTGATTGGCCGAAAAGGTATTGTCGGGCGCGTCGAGGCAGCGGATCAGGATCGGCACCACCCGGGCATCCTTGAACAGCGCGAAGTCGATGCCCTTATAACCGTTGAAGTCGCTGGCCAGATAGGCGTACTCACCCACCGCCGTTGTTGGGCTTTCTTCCAGTTTCTGGCAGAATTCAGCTTCGCCACCGTCGAGAACGGAGTGGACGAGGTAGCGTGCGAACTCCGCCACAAATTCTTTAGGAAAGCCCTCCCGTTGCGGGCGAATTCCCTCTAGCAGGAAATGGGCCGTCTGCAGCTTGGTCGGCCGTGGAGTGTCGGTGGCGCGGAAGAGCATGATGGCTGCGTTTGTGGCTGCCATGGCATCGATGGTCTCCAGTTGATAGAGCGCCATCATCCGGGTTTCCTCCTTGCGGACCAGTTCCCGCAGGCGGGCCACTTTTTCCGGTAGAGTGAGTTCTTTGGAATTCGTCACCTGCGTGACTTCTAGGTGGGCGGGGGTAAGTGCCATCTTCGCCAGCCCCACCGGAGACAGGGCTGCAAGCCAGAGTGATGTGAGCAATGGAAGCGAAGTTCTCATGGTTCTAGGGAGCGGTTAGAGGTGGCCAATGTTTGCCGTCGGGCAGTTGGAAGCGGACGGCGGGATTCTGAGGGTTGGTGTCGGACCCGGTTAGAGCAAGGGAAACGGACGGATCATCGGTGGGTAAGCGTTCGCCGCGGGCAAGGCGTTCGCTGTTTTTCCGGATGAAATCACGCCAGGCGTCACGGACGGCGAAGCGCTCTTCGCGGGTGAAATTGCTGTTGCCGCCGCTGCTTCCCGAGGTGATGTCGAGGGTTCCCAAAGCCAGTTCTCTGACGGCCGTGGACATGAATTCCTGGTCGGTGATGACCTCGCACCAGGCGTTCCACAATTCTAACCGAGCGCCGAGGGCAAATGCCGAGGAGCTCGCTGCGGATTGGACAAAAGTCTCGTGAGTGGTTTCCACAATCTGGCAGAGCGGCAGGATGAAGGAAGCGCGGCCGGACTTGCCAGCCACCTCACAGGCGCTGCGGAGGACGCCCCAGTCCTTGTCATCCAAAGCCTTCATGAGCGCGGGTGCAAATTCATCGGAAACCGGCGTGGGAATGGCGAGGATGGCGTTCTGCCGGAAGGTGGGCGGATTCGCATCACTGAAGGCAAGGACCGTTTGTTTCCAGCGATCGGTCGTCGGACGCGGCATGGTGGGATCGGCGAGTTCTCGGAACTCGGCGAGGATGACAGCGGAGCCGCCAGGGGTGTTAGGGCCAAGGTGCCATCCGCGGCCGCGCAGGGCGTCGATCGCTGCGATGAGGCTACGCAGAGGGGGTGGTGGATCGAGCACGTTGGCTCCCTTTCCGGAACGGATTTCCAAGGGTCCGTTGAGCGCGGTCTGGGTGGCTTCTAACAAAGCGCTGGCGTGGGTGGCATCGCCTTGGGCTTGGATGAAGGACGCGCCGAGTTCCACGGCGGCGCTGTCCTTGCTGCGGAGGAGGGCGAGTGCGGATTTGAGCAAGGCTTCACGGTATTTCGGATCCCAGTCTTTAAGTGAGGCGCTGTTGTCTTTCCACGATGGGAAAGCGGGTTTGTCCGGGGCGGACAAGGATGGCAGCCGCCACTTCAACGAGTTTCCCGCAGCTTTGACGACATCGCCCGAAGGATTCTCCAACAGCAGAAGCAGAGCCTCGAACGCGGCCGTGCCGGAGATCCCGGCGATGCCTGTCACCGCGATGGCATGACCGGCCTCCGCCTGCCGGATGAGAGCGGGCAGGAACACCCCGTTCTGGAGTTTCTCTAATTGAAAGAGCCGCTCGCGATCATCGCCAGCACAGAGATCACGCACCCGGGACGCGGCTTCATCGGCCGTCGGCATGGCGATCTCGATCTGTGCCTTGGCCACCGGATGCAGACGGGCGTCGTCCACCCGCCAGCCGAGATCGTGGCAGGCCTCGACTGTGTAGATCCCCGCGCCGAGGAAGGTGACATAGCCCACCAACGGGAAGGTGATGTCGAATGCGGCTCCGGGTTCGATTTTTTTGGAACCCATCATACCGCCGAAATCCTGCAGCCCGTCGCTCGCATTTGGCAGCACGCCGCCCTGCGCGTCGGTGACGCGGATTTTCAAGCGCAGGGGAAAACCGGTCCC
>JANOZJ010000182.1:0-9519 GCA_031429315.1 Akkermansiaceae bacterium | reverse complement strand
CGAAATCGAAGCCGACATCCAGGCCGCCTATCAGAACGGCCCCGCCCTTTCGATGGTGAATTCCGACAAAGGCATCACCAACCTCCACGTCCCGTCCGACGTCATCGTCGATGCCTCCATGCCCGCCATGATCCGCGCCGGCGGCAAAGTCTGGGACGCCGCTGGAAAAACCGGCGATACTCTAGCAGTCATCCCCGACAGCAGCTACGCCGGCATCTATCAAGCCACCATCGACTTCTGCAAAAAGAACGGCGCGCTCGATCCCAAGACCATGGGCTCTGTCCCTAACGTCGGCCTCATGGCCCAAGCCGCCGAAGAATACGGCTCGCATAACAAAACCTTCGAAATCCCCGCCGCCGGCACCGTCCGCATCACCGAAAGGGGCAAAGAAGGGGGCGCAGGCGTCTCGCCTGTGATCTTACTCTCCCACCAAGTCCAGGCCGGCGACATCTGGCGCGCCTGCCAGACCAAGGACGCCCCTGTCCAAGACTGGGTGAAACTCGCCGTCAAACGCGCCCGCGCCTCCGGCGATCCCGCCGTCTTCTGGTTAGACAAGACCCGCGCCCACGACGCCCGGATCATTGCCAAGGTCGAAACCTATCTGAAGGACCACGACACCACCGGCCTCGACCTCCGCATCCTCCCACCCGCCGAAGCCTGCACCTTCTCGTTAGAACGCATCGTCCAAGGCAAGGACACTATCTCCGTCACCGGCAACGTCCTGCGCGATTACAACACCGACCTCTTCCCCATCCTCGAAGTCGGCACCAGCGCCAAGATGCTCTCCATCGTTCCCCTTATGAACGGCGGCGGCCTCTTCGAAACCGGTGCCGGCGGCTCCGCCCCGAAGCACGTCGAGCAGTTCACCCAGGAAAACTACCTCCGCTGGGACTCCCTCGGCGAGTTCTTCGCCCTCGCCCCGTCATTCGAGCACATCAGCGAAACCTTCCACCTTCCGAAAGCAAAAGTCCTCGCCGACACCCTCGACGCCGCCACCGGCAAGTTCCTCGAATTCGACCGCTCCCCCGGCCGCAAACTCGGCACCATCGACAACCGTGGCTCGCATTTCTATCTGGCACTCTACTGGTCCCAAGCCCTCGCCGCCCAATCCACCGACGCCGAACTCAAAGCCATCTTCACCCCCGTCGCCGAGGCACTAACAACCAACGAGCAGAAGATCGTCGCCGAGTTGTTAGCCGTTCAAGGCAAACCCGTCGAGATCGGCGGCTACTACCTCCCGGACGACGCCAAAGCCAACGCCGCCCTCCGCCCGAGCGAGACGTTCAACAGCATCCTCGCCGCCATCTAACGTGAAAGTGGCTGGAGCATCCCTGCTCCAGACCGTGTCAGGAGCGTCTCGCTCCTTCTTCCAAGCCCGCCCGATCCCCGCGATCCGGTGGGCTTTCCTTTTCCTCGTCAAGGGAGCTGATCCGCTTTTTCGCCGACCATTATTTCGGCCCCCGATCCTTCCCCAACCTTTCCCCCGCCACTGCGAACCCGGATCTCCAACAGGCTGCAGCCGCATCTCAACCCACACGCGAAGGCAAAAAGGCCACCGCTCGCGATCAGTGCCAGCCCGCCAAGTGGCTGTGGCGTCTCGCTGGAATTCGCTGCACCATTTTGTCCGATCGACCGCCGGATTTGCCGAACTGGCTGGAAGCTCACGTCTCCATGGGTTCCACTCTCAGGTCCCGATCAATCCCCTCCCTCAAAACCGCCTCCCGAAAAACTCCTCAATCTCGCGAGCAAGATCTTCGCTCACGCAAACAAGCGTTGTCATCCGTTGCAATCCGGTTTTTTCTCCACTCCCCGCCATGAAACTACTCCTCGCCTTGCTCGTCTTGAGTCTGCCCATGAACGTTCGCGCGAAGGACGATGTGGCACGCGATCCAGTTAGAGAGAAGAAGGAAGAGAAGGTCGTCCAGGATCCCGTCACGGTACGAGCGCTTGCCCGGCTGGAGCAGCGGATGGATATCAAGTTCAACATCCCGTTTCCCGCCAATTTCGACACCGATGTCTATCGGAAGCGCCCGCTGGCCGAGATTTTGATCGGCGGCTCGAAAGTGTTAGTCAGCCGGCCGATCGTGAATCCCTATGACGAGCCCCGCACGGTGGAGTTCATGATCGGTCCCGCCGATCTCGCGCGATTGGCAAATGAAGGCGTCGATTGTTCGTTCGATCTCGATGAACGGGGGGAGTTTTCCCGACTCAATCTCCTCGTGGACTGGGCGACCGATGGTAAATCGACCCATCTGCTCGACCGGGGCGAGGGCGAGTCGGGTCCGGATTTTTTCGAGCGGGCACGGCTGACCTATCGGTTCAGGGCGAAGAAGGCCAAAGACCTCGCGCAGGCGGAGCTTTTCCTAACAGCGTTTGAGAAAATGGCACTCACCATCCAGGCCTTGCGCAAGGAAGAGGCGCGGGGTGGACTGCTGAATCCATAGTCGTCTCGGTGGGAGATCCCCGGTGCCGCAAATCACCCGGTGCTTGATTCGTGGATCTTCACCCCCTACTTGGGTTTTCCTTACGCGACCACGCCGCTAACACCCGCCGGGCAACCATGAAGCCAATGCGAACGAAGACAATGGAGAAGACGAGGAGGATCGCGAGAGCGATGCCTAAATGCTCTTTGGGAAAGCGATTCAGATACTGTACCAGTGTGGGACCGGGTGGTTGGGGAAAGGCGGGGTCGCTCCAGTCCTTCCAAAAATCCGGGTGGGTGTCAGGGTGCATGCCTTTGGCAAAGCGTTGCTTCTGATAGCCGGTCCACGCGGCGTTGCGCCGGTCTGCGGCCACGCGGGCGATTGGGAAATAGTCGCCAACGGGTTTGCGATCCAGCAACAAGTTGGTGTGATTCGGGTAGATCAACTCCCTAACTTGTGCGACCGGATGGAGACTGCCCTTTCCGGCCGCGATGAGTTCGTTTTCCCGCAGGTAGGCGAGCTCGGCGAAGGAGGACAGTTGATCGGAATCAAGGACCGCCGCGAGTGAACGAAAGGCGTCGGTACTTTCCCATGCGATGCCGAGTTGGATCAGGCCGGAAATGCCGGCGATGTGTGAACTGCCAGATTCGCGTATCCCGGTGGCGACCCAGTGGGTTTGATCAAAAGTATATGGCGTGTCATCGGGCGTTGGGATCGGGTTCACTCCATCCCACAGCAACCAGCGGATCGCCATAAGTTGATAGACTTCACGACCGAAGTGAGCATTCGGGTTGTCATTGATGGCCTGGGCGATGAGCCTCTCGCTTTCCCGGAGATCGGTCAGGTCGGATTCACGCTGTGGCTGGGGCAGGGAAATCCAGCGGTGAAGGTGGAAGGTGCCGAGATTGGAGAGGTAACGGTAGCGGTGGTCTTTGGCTTCCGCTGCGGGAAGCGTGTCGAGGATCGCTTTCTTTTTGGCCATCCATTCGATGGCTTCACCGGTGCGGCCCAGCCGGTCGCACGCGACGGCGGCATCGTCACATAGCCCGGGGTCGGCGGGAGTGGATTGAAGCTCCCTGATAACCCGGTCGAGCCGCTTCTGATAGTAGGTCGGCGGATAGCGGTCAAACCAACCGACGATGATTCTTACCAAGTCAGGACGACCCTTGGCTTCCTCGGCGAGGGTGTCACGGTCCCAGAGACAGGCGTAAGTCTGACTGGATAGTAGGATTAGAAGGAACAAGGTCCGGCGCATGATGAAAGGTAGCCCGCAGCGTTGAGAAGTGGCGAGGCGATTCGCTCCGGCCACTCTTTACTCATCACCGCCTCATCACTCCCCTGCCTCGCGGGCGTGGCGCGGCGAGCGCGGCTAACAGAAGCCCCGTGGTGAAACCGCCGACGTGCGCGCCATAGGCGATGCCCATGTCCTGTCGGTTCATGATAGCGAAATAGTCGAAGCTCACCCCGATCACCGCCAGCAGTGCGAGGTGGGAGGGCGGGATCGGGCGGGCAATCGGCCAGACGTGGGGATCGGGAAGTGTCCACCGCATCGCCAGCCCGAGGTAAGCGCCTTCGAAACCCATCAACGCGCCGGAAGCTCCGAGCATGGGCACGAAATCCTCACGGTTCATGATCACATGCGAAATCGACGCGGCGACTGCAGTGACTCCGAAAATGAGCAGCGTCCAGCGCCAGCCCAGCAGCTCGACTAGCAGCGCGCCGAAAATCCAAAAGTAGAGCATGTTGAAGGTGACGTGCTCCATGTCGCCGTGAAGAAACGCACAGCTCAGCAAGGTGCCGAACTCCCGCCAATCCGCCGCTGCCACCTGCCCGCCTAGCAGATTGTGCCAGCTCCCGACGATCTTGCCCGGGACCGCCATCAGCCCTTGGTACCAAGCCGGACCAAAGGCGGCTTGTGCGAAATAGATCAGGAACATCACGCCGATCAACCCTAGCAGCGAACCCTGCGCGTGGAATAGGCGTCTCGCGCCGTGCAAGTGTGGAATCACGCCCGAATCAAGCAGCCTCCCGGCAGGATTGGAATCCCATTATCCACTCCCCGCCAAGTTCCGGCGCTCCTTACCACGGCGGCAGGCCTAACATCTCCGGCAGCGCCTCGCGCGGCCGCCAGGTCAGGATCTCCGGCTCGCCCGAGGTGATGAGTACGGTGTGCTCGAAATGGGCGGACGGCTTCCGATCATCCGTGATGACCGTCCAGCCGTCGTCGAGTATTCTAACGGAGGCGACGCCGGCGTTGACCATCGGCTCGATGGCCAGCGTCATGCCGGGTTCGAGGGTGGGAGACTTGCCTTGCGGGCGGTAGTTGGGGACCTGCGGCTCCTCGTGCAGGCGGCGGCCCACGCCATGACCCACGAACTCGCGGACGATGGTGAAGCCGCGCGGTTTGGCAAAGGCTTCGACCGAGCCGCAAAGATCCGCGAGCTTCCTGCCGGCGCGGGCGTGACTGATGGCCTCGAACAACGATTGCTCGGTAACGGCTAACAGGCGCTTGGTTTCCAGCGGAATATCCCCCGCCGCAACCGTCGTCGCGTTGTCACCGATGAAGCCGCTCTTAATGATGCCGACGTCGATCTTGACGATGTCGCCCGGCATGATTTTACGCGCGCCGCCGATGCCGTGGACGACTTCCTCGTTGACGGAAATGCAGGTGTAGCCGGGAAATCCGCGGTAGCCGAGGAACGCGCTTTTGCAATCGTGCTCGCGCATCAACTCCGCCGCCAGCCGGTCGATCTCGCCGGTGGTTTTTCCGGGCACGACCTCCCTAGCAAGGGCTTGCAAGATGGTGGATGCGATGGAGCCGGCCTTGCGCATGAATTCGATTTCACGCGGCGACTTGATGGGGATACGGGTTCGGCGGGACACGATCTTGTAACAGAAATGGAGGAACGGAATTTTCAAGCGGGGAAGTGCCGGAGCAGCCTGGCAGCCACTTCATCCTGAGGAGCCGTCGCATCGCAAGGACAAAGAAGATCCAGGTGGCGGTAGTGGTCGATGACGGGCTGGGTCAGACTAACAAACTCGGCATGACGGTTGCGGAAATTCTCCTCAGAGTCGTCCGCACGCGGACCGGCGGGCTGGCTGCAATCGGGGCAGTTCCCGGCGGCGGTCATACCATGGTATAATGTTGAGCCGTCTCTATCAGGCTCCGGGCAGAATGCCCGGGCCACAGTAGCCGGTGTGAGTTGATCCCGCTGGCCAGACCAGCGGCATGACGGACATTCCACCCGGCCGCGGATGCGGGCGACGAGTTCGGAAAACGGCACGTCCAGCGAGACGGCGGCATCGAGAGTTAGATTTCGTTGCGCCAGCCATTGATCAAGGAAAATCGCTTGCGGCAGGCTGCGTGGAAAGCCGTCGAGCACCCAGCCGCCGGCTTGCCGGGAAAGCCAGTCCGCGAGGATCGGGCACATCAGCTCGTCCGGCAGATACTCGCCGCGGGCGAGGATGGGTTGCGCTTGTTTTCCCAAATCCGTCCCGGCTTCCATCTCCTCGCGGAGCAGGGCCCCGGTGCTCAGGTAGCCGAGTCCGAGACTCGCCGCGAGGCGCCGCCCTTGAGTCCCCTTGCCGGAAGCCGGAGGCCCGAGCACCACGACACGGAGCGGCTTGGCGGCGGAAGCGGTCAACGGTTACTTCTGGTAGATGTAAGCGGTGATGCCGATCACGATGAGAACCGCGATCACCGTCCACAGATATACGATAGCTGTCTTGGGAGCCGCGTTGCTGTTCTGGTTGAGGCGGTCGTAGCGGCCCTTGAGTTTGCCCTTGCGGAGGAAACCATCATAATGCTTTTGCAGCAGTTGGGTTTCGACTTGGCGCATCACGTCGAGTACCACGCCGACCATGATCAGCAGCGAGGTGCCGCCGAAGAACTGAAGAACCAGCGAGCTCGGAGGCAGACCGACCATTTTGCCCGTTAGAACCGGTAAAACAAATAGTCCCACCATGAAAAACGCACCGGCAAAGGTGAGTCGGGTCATCGTGAAATCGAGGAAATCCGCAGTAGGCTTGCCGGGACGGACACCCGGGATATAACCGCCGTTACGCTTGAGATCTTCGGCGATTTGCGACGGCTGAAACATCATGGCCACCCAGAAATAGGAGAACAGGAAGATGCCGATGCCGCCGAGGATATAATACCAAGTTCCACCGCCGACGAGTTCGTCGTAAAGTTTCGTCGCCCATCCCTGGCCCGCGAAGAACCACTGAAGCATCATCGGCGGCAGCGATAGAACCGCAGTCGCGAAAATGATCGGCATGACACCGGCGTAGTTGACCTTGAGTGGTAGATACTGGGTTTGCCCGCCGAATTGTTTACGGCCGACAACGCGCTTGGCGTATTGCACCGCGATCCGGCGCTGGGCCTGGGTGATCGCGATGGTGGCGGCAATAACGAGGAGCAGCATGGCGATCATCACCACCATCATGATGGAGTTGAAGGCACTCGCATCCTTGCTGTTGACGAAGAAGTTCCACGCCTGGATCAGAGCACCGGGCAGCGCCGAGATGATGTTGACCGTGATGATGATGGAAGTGCCGTTGCCGATTCCTTTCTCGGTGATCTGGTCGCCGATCCACATCAGCAGGACGGTGCCGGCGACGATGGTTAGAACGGTGAGCGTCATCCACATCATGGACGGATCGGGAACCAGCGGGCGGCCGATATTCTCAATGCCCTGCATGTAGGGAATCTTTCCCGGATTGGTCAGCGACTTGGCAACGAAGAAGCCCTGCACGAGAGCAATGACGATCGTAATGTAGCGGGTGTATTGGGTGATCTTCTGGCGGCCGCCGTCTTCACGGGCGAGCCGCGAAAGCTTGGGCACCACGGCCGTCATCAACTGCACCATGATCGATGCGGAAATGTATGGCATGATCCCGAGCGCGAAAATCCCCGCCTGTTGAAGACCACCACCGGAGAACACCGTTAGAAGCGCGGTGATGCCGCCGCCGGTCTTCGGATCTTGGTTCTTCAAACCGTCCAACCACTCCTTGATGACGGTGGCGTCCACACCGGGAATGGTGATATGCACCCCGAGGCGGATGATGACGATTAGGGCGAGGGTGAAAAGAATGCGGTCGCGCAGTTCGGGAATTTTCCAAGTGTTGGTAAACGCAGAAATCATGGCAGGAGGGTAGAAAAAGTGAGCCTAAGTGTTATAAAGACGATGAGGAAGCGCGGGTGTGCGCTTCCTCATCGGAAATCAGAGATCAAATGAAGTGATCAAGCAGTTGGCTCGGTAACCGAGCCACCTGCTTTTTCGATTTTTTCGCGAGCGGAAGCACTGGCATTGTTCACCACGAGGTGAAACGCTTTGGTGACTTCGCCAATTCCAAGAACCTTGATCTTGTCGTAAGTGCCGTTGACGAGGCCTTGGCCCTTGAGGGCGGCCTCGTCGATGGTGGCACCGGCGTCAAACAGGTCGTCGAGCTCGCCGACATTGAAGACGCAGAACTTGTCGCGGAAGTCGTAGTTGTTGAAGCCACGCTTCGGGAGACGGCGGTGAAGAGGCATCTGGCCGCCTTCGAAACCGACACGGGTGCCGCTTCCAGAGCGGGCCTTCTGGCCTTTGTTGCCCTTGCCGGAGGTTTTGCCGCGGCCGGAGCTCTCGCCGCAACCGAGACGCTTGTTCCGGTGCTTTGAGCCTGGATTGGGGCTGAATGAATGAAGTTCCATTGTTTTTGAAGAGTTAGAGGATAAGAGATTGGGGATCGGGGATTGGGGATGGAAGAGGAGGAAAACGCTTATCGTAGGCCAATTTCAATATCTCCGATCTCCTATCCCTGATCTCCGATCTTTAGATGGCCGTTTCGCGCTTTTTCTTGCCGCGTCCGCTCAGAACCTGATCACGGGTGCGGAGTTGGGAGAGAGCCTTGAGGGTGGCTTTCACCACGTTGGCGTGGTTGGAGGAACCCATCGACTTGGCGAGGATGTCGCGGATGCCGACAGCTTCGCAAACGGCACGCACACCGCCGCCGGCGATGATGCCCGTTCCCGGAGATGCTGGCTTGAGGAGAACTTTGCCACCGCCGAATTCGGCGTAGATCTCGTGAGGGATGGTGCCATCGACGATGCTCATTGAGACGAGCACCTTGCGGGCTCCTTCGCTGGCTTTCTTGATGGCGTCAGCCACTTCGTTGGCCTTGCCATAACCGAGTCCGACCTTGCCGACCTTGTTGCCAGTGACGACGAGAGCGGAAAAGCTGAAACGACGACCACCTTTGACGACCTTGGCGCAACGGTTGATGAAGACGACCTTTTCGGAAAGCTCGTTGCCTTCGGCATCGGTCGGAGCTGCACGCTCTTCACGACGTGGGCCGCCGCGACCGCGACCGCCTTGGCCACCGCCACCGCCGCCTTGATAGCCACCGCCGCCGCCGCCGCCACCACCCTGGTAGCCGCCGCCTTGGCCGCGGTTGCCCTGATAGCCGGAGCCGGCGACCGGACCGAGAGGCAATGCTGCCGGAGTTGCTGCTGCCGGAGTTGCCGGCGTTTCGTTTTCTGGAATTGTTACCATGATATGTGTCTGGTCAGAGCGTTAGAATTGGAGGCCGGCTTCACGCGCCGCGTCAGCGAGTGCTTTGACTTTACCGTGGTAGAGGTGACCGCCGCGGTCGAAGACGACGGCGCTGATGTTGAGGCCCTTGGCGCGCTCCGCGAGGAGTTGGCCGACTTTCTGCGAGCTCTCGACATTCGAGGAGGCCTTTTCGAAAGATTTGTCGAGCGTGGAGGCGGAGACCAGGGTCTTGCCGGCCGCGTCGTCGATGACTTGGGCGTAGATGTGTTGATTGGAATAATGAACTGCGAGACGCGGACGTTCGGCAGTGCCGGAAACTTTCCGGCGGATGCGGTTGTGGATCTTGCGACGGATCGACTTGCGATTGATAGTACTCATGGTGCCGTGATGGTTGTGAGGTAGTGGACGACGGTAATAGGTTATTTGCCGACGCTCTTGCCTTCTTTGCGGCGAACTTTCTCACCGACGTAGCGAACGCCCTTGCCCTTGTATGGCTCGGGTGGATAGAAGCCGCGAACTTCGGCAGCGAACTGACCGACGAGCTGCTTGTCGATGCCTTC